>CAYWSR010000232.1:0-7136 GCA_964460385.1 uncultured Occallatibacter sp.
AGGCGGTCCAGTTTTCCTTCTGGATCTTCTCCACCATCTCTTCGCCGCCAACAAAGTCAGCGCCGGCCGCGGTGGCTTCCTTTTGGCGGTCGCCGCTCGCGATCACCGCGACGGTCTTGGTCTTGCCCAGGCCGTGGGGCAGAACAACGGTTCCGCGCACCATCTGGTCGGCGTGCCGGGTATCGACACCCAGGCGCATGGTCAAGTCGACGGTCTCGTCGAACTTGGCAAACTTGACTGTCTTGAGGAGGGTTACTGCCTCGGGAAGCGGATAGGCGGTCTTGGTGACAGCCGCGCGCGCCTTCGTAATATTCTTGCTTGCTTTTCTCGCCATCTACTGCCTCGTCTTCCACCGCTATTGCCAGCCCCTGTCGGGGAGCTTCTTTAGGAGGGGACAACCTCGTTTGGTTGCCGCGCGATCGATTGCTGTGCGCTCCGTCCAAAAAGCCCAATAGCCGTGGTGCATGTGACTGTCCAGGGATTTCCCTTGGACGCATCTTCAAATCATAGCGAAATGGACCCTGAATTGCAAATAGGCCGGCGTCCTCCAAACGACATGCGCGGCATTGACTTGTGTACACTTTTGTGTTCATAATCTTGACCAGGCGCACGTGGACGAAGAGCTCGAGTTCGAGTGGGACGAGTCCAAAGCCAGAATCAATCTGGAGAAGCACGGTGTCTCGTTCTTTACAGCCGCGAGGACCTTTCGGAACGAGAGACTCGAGCGCACAGACGACAGCGAAGACCACGGCGAAGTCCGTTGGATTGCGCTGGGACGAGCCGGGCTTGAGATTTACCGCGTTGTGTTCACTTGGCGCGGAGAGAATCGCATTCGCATTATCAGCGCCCAGAAGGCGACCCTAAATGAGCAAGAAACCTACTATCGTGAGATACACCCTTAGCGAGGTCGAGGCTGTTCATGAGCGCGGCGAAGATCCCACCCGCGCCGATGCCCCCGGGGCCGAGTCCCTTGGCGCGGAGTTCTGGAAGTCCGCCCGCGTCGTCATGCCAACGGGCAAGACCTCAGTGCATCTGCGCCTCGATTCGGACGTTGCCGAATGGTTCAAGTCCCACGGCAAGGGCCACCTGACACGCATGAATGCCGTTCTCCGCGCTTACGTAGAGGCGCAGAAGCATTCTTCGTGATCGCAAGACGGCAACCCCTCCCGTGTAGTTGGGCTGTTTCGATCGCGGTGTTTCCCGTTGCCCCCACCCCGCACAACCCCCTATAGTCAGGGCAACCCCTATAGTCAGGGCAATCGGCAGCATCACTTCCTCGTCCCTTTCGAACCATCCAAGCCTGACCACCCTGGCCTGGACCACCCCAGATCGGAGAACCCGCCTTGCCTCCTCCATTTCGGACCCGCCTTCCGCTTCGCTTCGCCGCCGCCTTTGTTTGTTCAATTGCCTGCCTTCCTTCCCTGCCAGCCGCAGCCCAGGACAAACTCACCCCTGCCGCAGCCCCGGCCAAGATCTTCACCCCCGACGTCTTCGTGAAGCTGACCCGCATCTCGGACCCGCAGATCTCGCCGGACGGAAAGTCGATTGTGATTGTGGTCGGGCATCCGAACCTGAAGACCGACAAATACGACAGCGAGCTGGTGCTGGTGGACATTGCGACCCACGAGCAGCGCGTCTTGACGCATGGCAGAAGGGTGGGCGGCTATCCACGCTGGTCTCCCTCGGGCGATCGCCTGGCCTACATCGCCGAGGACAGCGACAAGAAGGCGCAGGTCTTCGTGCTGCCGATGAATGGAGGCGATTCGGTCCAGCTGACGCACGCGGCAGCAGCGGTTTCGCAGTTTGCGTGGAAGCCGGATGGGACGGCGATTGCCTTTGCGGCGGCGGACGAGGAGCCCAAGCGGGAGGGCGAAGCGGAGTTTCTCGACGCATTTGAAGTGGGTGCGAACGACTCGCTGGTCCATGGGCCGTCGCCGTCGACGCACATCTGGCTGATCCCGGCGTCCGGCGGCGATGCCAAGCGGCTGACCTCGGGCACGTGGTCGCTGCCCGTGAGCTTTCCTCCGGGCACGCCGTCCTCGCCCATCAACTGGACTCCGGACGGAAAGGACATTGCATTCGTCAGGGCCGAGACGCCGCTTTCGGGCGATGCGGAGCACACGCAGATGGAGCTGTTGGATGCCGCGACGGGCGAATTTCATCCGATTACGGGCCGCAAGACTCTGGAGGCCTACCCAACGATCTCGCCCGACGGGCAGAAGGTGTCGTACTGGTACTCAATCGACGGAAATGCGGTGAACATCAACGAGGTCCGAGTCGCATCGCTCAGCGGGCAGGGCGACCGGTCTCTCACGGCCACAGAAATCGATCGCAACATGATGCGTTCGCTCTGGACCGCGGACAGCAAGGCCGTGGTGGTGGGCGCGAACGACGGCACGACCGTGGGTCTTTGGGTGAAGCCGCTGTACGGCGTGGCACGGCGGATGAAGCTGGGAAATCTGACCCCGCTGAACGGCTACTGGGTGGAGATGAACCTGGGGCCGAAGGACCAGCTCGCGCTCATCGGCACAACGCCGGAACGGGCCTCGGAGCTCTACTACCTGCCGACGCTCGACAGCGCGCCCGTGCGGCTCACGGAGTTCAACGCGGCGCTCGATGATCTAGAGCGAGGCGCCACCGAGACCGTGACCTGGACGAGCGACAAGAAAGAGCTGGACGGCGTGGTGACCTACCCGCCGGGGTTTGACGCCAAGCAAAAGTATCCGCTGGTGCTCTATGTGCACGGAGGGCCAAACTCATCGTCGAAGGAGACCTTCAACCCGATGGTGCAGTGCCTGGCGGCGCAGGGATGGGTGGTGTTTGAGCCGAACTATCGCGGATCGGACAACATGGGAAATGCGTTCTACGCCTGGATCTACAAGGATGCCGGTGCGGGCCCAGGCCGCGACGTGATGGCCGGCGTGGAGATGCTGGAGAAACGCGGCTTTGTGGATACGGCGAAGATGGCCGTTTCCGGCTGGAGCTACGGCGGATATATGACGACCTGGCTGCTGGGCCACTACGACGTCTGGAAGGCGGCGGTGGCCGGGGCCTCGGTCACCGACTGGACCGTGATGTACACGACCTCGGACAACAGCGTGACCGTCACGGACCAGGTGGGCGCATCGCCCTACCTGGGCGACAACGACAGAAGCTGGCGCGATCAATCGCCAATCACCTTTGCCAAGAACATCAAGGCGCCGACGCTGATCCTGCACGACACGGGCGACACGCGCGTTCCGATTGCGAGTTCCTACGAGCTGTTCCGCGCGCTGCTGGACAACGGCGTGACAACGAAGTTCTTTGCGTACCCGATTCCGGGCCATTCGCCGGCAGATCCCATCCGCGGGCGCGACGTGCGCAAGCGCTGGATCGATTGGCTGGCGCAGTATCTTGGGACGGCTGCGCCGGCGGCCGACACGAAGCAGATGGACGTGAAGCCGCCCATGCCGCACTAGCCGGATTCGGGTGCCCCATCCTTGCCGCGCATTTGTTCTTGCGGCAAGGGTGGGATGCGACGTCACCGCTCTTGGGACCGAATCAACCGTTTCTGGACCGCGCGGCATGGAAAGTCTTTCGCATGAGTGGGGTTTTGTGGCAAACTAGCGTGCATGGGAAGCAAAGATAAAGGCCGCAAAGAAGCGAAGAAAGCACCCAAGCCCAAGCCCAAACCGGAGCCTGCCCAAAGACGCGAGGTTTTCACGCCCGCTCCGCCAAAGTAGAGCGGCTGAAACCTGAAGCGCGTGGCGCGCTCCCTGAACATAAAACGGCCCTCCCGCTGGGGAGGGCCGTTTGCTTGATGCGAAGAGGATGACTCAGGTATCTTTCGTCACTCATCCTTCGGCAGCGCAGCAACTGCCTTCTTCATGGAATCCGGGATCCCCTTACAGCTCTCCGCAGCGCCTTCGGCGGACCAGCCAAGAATGGGGGCGTGATCAGGAGTTTCTTTCACTGGGCCCCAAATGACCTTCCCGGTCGTGTTCACGTAGCCGAACTTGCCGTCGTCGGTCCAAAATCTCGACACGTCGCCATCGTATTCAAAGCCCGCCGCATTGCTGAATTTGAGGTGGAAAGCGAACTCGCCAGACTTGTTGATGAATCCTGAATCGTCTCCAACTTTGACCTCTGCTAGGCCTCTAGCGAATTCACCCGCCTCGTCGAAGCGAAAAGAGATCCGGGTTCCTCCGTCGCGGTCGATGTAGCCGTATTTTCCTCCCTTTTCCACTGCTGCAAGTCCTTCGCGAAATGTTCCGGCAAACTCGAAGTCGAAAGGAATGACGACGTTTCCTTGCCTATCAAGATATCCACTTTTGTCGCCTCGGCTCGCGGGGATACGGCCTTCTGACGGAATTCCCTCCAGGTACCGGTAACCCTTGGCCAAGACCTTGCCCGCGGTGTCGATGAGCATGTCCCCTACATCCGCGCTGGTGTCCGTATCGACGTTGGCAGTGCCATCGACAAACGAGAAGGCGTCGGCAAACTGGGGACGAATCACCTCACGACCGCTCGTGTCGACGTACCCCCAGAGCTGATCTCTTCGTACCGCAGCCAAGCCATCGTGGAAAGGTCCAACGTCGTCGTAGGTTGGCTGGACCCGGAACACCCCGGCTGAGTCCACGAAGCCTATTTTTGAACCAACTTTTTTCTGTCTCAACTCTTCAGGGGAAAACGGCCGGCCTGGCACCACATTTCCAGACCTATCGATCCATGCATAACGACCGCAAACATAGACGCTGGCATAACCGTCTTCAAAGCCATCACCCCAGATGAAGATCGGCGGTATCACCATCTTTCCAGAGTGATCAATATATCCATAGTTGCCGTTAGACGCTTCAATCACGAGCGGGTCTCTGGATTTGCTGCTCTGCGCAAATGCAAGCGCGCAAGACTGGAACGCCAGCAAAGCCACAAACGAAAACGCGAATTTATTCACGGCAGCATCTTACACCCGTTTCGAACGGGCCTCCGAACGCGAAACGGCCCTCCCGAACGGGAGGGCCGTTTGCTTGATGCGATACTGCGGCCGAGCGCTCAGGCAACCACGTCAATCCCCATCGACCGCGCCGTTCCCTTGATGCTCTTGATCGCCGTCTCCACCGAGGCTGCGTTCAAGTCGGGCATCTTCTGAGTGGCGATTTCGCGTACCTGCTTTTCAGTCACTTTGCCGATCTTCTCCTTGTTCGGAGTGCCAGATCCCTTGGCGACGCCTGCAGCCTTTTTGAGCAGGACCGCGGCCGGAGGCGTCTTGGTGACAAAGCTGAAGCTGCGGTCGCCATAAACGGAGATCACGACCGGGATGATGAGACCAGCCATCTCTTTGTTCTGCGTGCGGGCGTTGAACTGCTTGCAGAACTCCATGATGTTGACCTGAGCCTGGCCGAGCGCCGGACCCACGGGAGGTGCGGGCGTCGCTTTGCCGGCTTCGATCTGAAGCTTGACGTAGCCTGTTACTTTCTTCGGAGGTGCCATTGTCGATTCCTTCGGAAACCAGCTTCCAGCTTCTAGCCGCTAGCTGCTAGCTCTCTGTTCTTTCGATTAATTTTGAATTCGCAACCCGCTGCTTTGCCCCTAACCCGCGTCCGCTAGAAGGATGCGCAGGCTAGAAGCTAGAGGCTAGAAGCTAGCGGCTGTTATTCAATCTTTTCAACCTTGCTGAACTCGAGTTCGACGGGGGTAGAGCGGCCGAAGATGGTGACCATGATCTTCATGGTTTCGCGATCTTCGTTGATCTCGTCGACCACGCCGTTGAAGTTGGCGAAGGGGCCGTCGGTGATGCGGACCTGCTCGCCCTTCTCGTACTTGATCTTCATCCGCGGCTTTTCCTTGGCGGTCTCGCTGCGGAAGAGGATGGAACTGACTTCCTCTTCGCTGAGCGCGACGGGCTTGTCGCCCGTGCCCAGAAAGCCGGTGACCTTGGGCGTGTCTTTCAACACGTGCCAGAGGTGGTTGTCGAGTTCCATCTCCACCAGCACGTAGCCGGGAAGAAAGACGCGCTCGACGGTGCGCTTTTTGCCGTTGACGATCTCGGTGACCGGCTCGGTGGGGATCATGACGCGGCCCACCTTGTCCTTCAGGCCGAAGGCTTCGATACGGCTCTCGATCGACTCACGAACCTTGCGTTCAAAGCCCGAGTAAGCGTGCAGGATGTACCACTTGAAGTTCTCGTTGCGCGCCGGTTCGGCTGGTTGTGCCTCGGACGGGGGTGCCCCGGACGGGGGTGCCCCGGACGGGGGTGCCCCGGCCTCAGGCGCCTGCTCTGCTGCGGTCTGTTCTAGCTCATCTGCCATCATGTTCTCGTTTCGCGGACACTTTTACTGCTGTATTCCGCCCAGTTGCTTCAGCAACCGGTCAAGGCCGAATGAAAAAATGCTGTCCACGATAAAGAAGAACAGCCCAAAGAGGAAGACCGCGATGAGCACGACCGTCGTCGTGGCTTCAACTTCCTTGCGCGAGGGCGTGACCACCTTGCGCATCTCGCCGCGCACGTCGGAGAGAAACTGAGTGAACTCTTGCCACGTTTGAACGACCTTCTCGACAACGCCCGGCATCTTCGGCCGGTCCAGTGCTACTTTTGTTGCCATACTTCCATTTCCTCTGCGTCCAGCGTCGTGCCGGTCGCACCTAATCGAATCTGGCAGGGGCGGAGGGATTCGAACCCCCAAGTTCGGTTTTGGAGACCGACAGTTTAACCGTTGAGCTTACGCCCCTAAACCCAGTTGTCAGTGTTCAGTTCTCAGTTGTCAGTTCCATGCATTCGGAAAATTCTTGCCGAACCTGATGGACCGGAGACTGACAACTGAACACTGACAACTGAAAACTGTCGTGTTGCTACTTCGTCTCTTTATGCGGCTGGTGCTTGCGGCAGCGGTTACAAAACTTCTTGAACTCGAGACGGCCGGTGGTCGTCTTCTTGTTCTTCGTCGTCGTGTAGTTCCGCTCCTTGCACTCTGCGCACTGCAACGTCACAATCTCGCGCATTCCTCAATCCTATCTGAAGTTCTCCGTTCAGAGTTCTCAGTTCCGGCCTGCCCTGATGCGTTTGCCGCTGTGAACTGTGAACTACGAACTGTGAACTGCTTTGCTTACTTCGTAATCTCTGCTACCGTACCGGCGCCCACCGTGCGGCCGCCTTCGCG
>CAYWSR010000233.1:0-7093 GCA_964460385.1 uncultured Occallatibacter sp.
TCGTTGTTCTTGCGCGTGTCGTCGGGAACCATGCGGCCATTGGTCACCACAATCTGCAACTCCTGGGTGTCCACCCAGACTCGTCCAAGCAGATACCGCTTCTTCTTCTCGATGACTTTGGGGCTCACGTCGAAGACATAGCAATCCACTTCGTCCACCTTCTGCCGCCCAACGTATTTCACGTCGTATTGGCCAATTTCCTCCGCGGTCAGAACGAATGGATATCCCTTCTGAATGTCCTGCATGTCCGAGGCCGTCATCTGGACGCGCTGCAATGTATTCTCGGGCGCATAGACCACCTTCTCCACCCGATTCCCGCTCGGGTCAAGGACCACGTCATCCACCTCGTAGTACTCTCCATCCACCTTGTTGTCCTCGTCGAGGGTCTGCACTTTCGCCACGCGGCGGTAGGTGTAGAAATTCAACGCTTGCTGGAATTCGCTCTCTTTCGCCGCAAATTGGCGAACGATCTCCTCAGGCGCCATTTTGGGCGGAGTAATGTCCATTGCGCCGAACCCGGTGTCCAGGGCTACCGCCGTAAAACTATCCTTTTGTGCGCCGGCCACCAGCCCAGATGACCACAACGCCAAGATCCAAATTGCCTTCCGCACTCTGAGTCTTCCTCCAACCAGTTCGCCCGGCAAGGTCATCCGAGTCCCGATGCCGCAAATCGTCCAACCACCTACCACATTAGACGCATGTACACGGGGAGGGGGTAGTTTGAGAATCATGGAGGATGCCGTGCCGTAGGTGCATGTTGCTGAAAGTGCGTCTTCCCGGTAAAGGTTCGTTTGAAGTCGAGGGCCTCCCCTTTTCCGCCTTTTGTGCTTGTATTGTTGGCAGTCGTTCACCGTGCTCGCGATGCATAATCGGCTCGCCTTTGCACCGGTCAAGCCGATCGTTGAAAACCGCCGAGAAGTGAAGGAGCGCCATAGCTGCGATGCCCGACTACTACCAGATTCCGGCTCTCATTCTGACCGTGCTTCTCCTGCCGGCCTTTGGCCATCTCTTTCTCCGCTTCCGCGATACCCGCTCTCTCCTCTGGTTCCTTGGATTCCTCTTCGCCGTCTTTCGCATGGCCCTGTTTTACCGCCTGGGCTCCTGGGATTTTGCCGAAGGAAATCATCCCTGGATGGTCACTTCAGGTCAGGGATTCATCCAAATCTCTTCTGCGCTCTTCCTCGCTTCTCTATCCCCGCTTCGCTTCCACGTCGGGCGATTCCACATCCTTTACGCCATCCCCTATACGCTGCCCATGGTCGCCTACTCGGTGCTCTTTCATGGGGTCTTCCACGGCATAGCGCCCACCGGCCCGTTGTTTCTAATCTTCCCGGCCCTGGGGCTGCTTTCGCTCGTTGCCGGATTCTTCTGGGCAATAGCCAAGGGTTCGCTTCCTCTCTGGGCTGGAATCCTGTGCTGTGTTGTTGCCGCCATCCCCGCATTCTGGTTGCTTCATGCCACTGGCCCAAGCCTTCCCCTCACCTTTGTTGAGTGCTGCAACCATGCCATGACCGCTGTTCTGCTCATCTCCGTCTTCCGCAGGATGTCGACCGGCATGATCCTCAGCGTTATGGGATTCGCGCTCTGGGCTTCCCCCATCTTTCTCATCCTCCCCGTGGTTTCCGGCAATGCCGCTCTGGATATCGGCCTCACCCGGGCGATCGTGCTCGGCAAGGTGGTTGCCGCCATGGGAATGATCCTGCTGGCGCTCGAAGATCAGCTTGCCATCAACAAGGCCGCCAAAGAGCGGGAGCAGCGGGCGCGCCGCGAAACAGAAGCCTACTCCAGCATCGCCCTCTCGCGGCGTCGCGTTGAGGACTTCGACCACCAGGCAACTGAGATCTGCCAGTCCGTCGTCAAGCACAGCCGTTTCAGCAAGGCCGCGCTCTTGCTTCAAACCGCGGGCAAGTATCGCCTCGCCGGCACAGCCGGCATGAGTGCGGCGGTCGTTACCGCGCTCGACGAGTTGTCCCGCCGCATCCCCGTCGGCGAATTCCTTGCCCCGGGAACTGCGCCTCCCGCCGTCGACCACAGCAACACCTTCAGCCTCTCGCTCGATCCCTGGCTCAGCCCCGGCGACGATCTCAAGCGGCTCCATTTCACTTCCGTGCTCGCCATTCCCATGCTTGGGCGCAGCGTTACTGAAGGTGCGCTGTTCCTCGGTGGAATGCGAAATCCTCCTGCGCCCGATCAGGCTGCGCCCTTCTCTGAGTCGACGGGCGACCCGCTCCGTGCCGACGATCTGCTGCCCCTCGAGATGCTCACCGCGCGTCTCCAGGCCAAGCGCAGCCAGACCATGATGCTCGAGAAGCTCATTGACGCCGAGAAGTTTGCCGGCCTCGGCCAACTCGCCGGCAACGTGACCCAGCAGCTCAACAACCCCCTCACCGTTATCCTCGGTTACGCCTCGCTGCTCGACGAGACGGCCAACCTCGATCCCCAGGAGCGCAAAGGAATCGAGTCGATCCTTACCGAAGCCCGCCGCATGCGCACCACCCTTGAAAGCCTGACCCGCATCTCGCGTCAGCAGAGCGACCGGTTCGAGACCGTCTCGGTTGCCGAGTTGCTCGCCGACATGGAAGAACTCCATCGTCCCGAGTTCCTCCAGCGCTCCATCGATTTCCGCATGAACGTCTCCCCCTTCCTGCCCAAAGTGCTATGCCGCGCACAACCCCTCCGCCAGGCTGTTCTCCATTGCCTGCAATATGCCATCGAGGCAGTCGAAAGCCAGGAGCCGGTTTCCGGCCGCGCGGTCGACAGCGGATCGTCGCCGGCCAAGAGCATTCGCCTTGAGGCCACCAGCGAAGGCCACGTGGTCCAGATTCTTGTTGCTCACTCCGGCCCCGGCTTTCTCCGCCCCGACCGCGCCTTCGACCCCTATGTCCGTGCCCACTCCACCGGCGAGACGTCGGGCCTCGGTCTCAGCCTCTGCGCCACCATCCTTCGCGATCAGAACGGCCGCGCCGCCGCCGTCAACCTCGATCCCCACGGCGCAGCCGTCATTCTCGAACTCCACGCCGCCGAAGCAGCCAGCAACGTTTTCGCCCAGGCCAGTTGAGCCCCTCAGTCCCTCGTCCCTGGCCCCTATTGCCGGGTGCCCCATCCATTCCGCGTTTTTTGCGGAATGGGTGGGAAGCAACGTTGCCCGCCTCACAGCAACCCTGGCCCTATTCCCTACTCCCTGATTGTGAGGTTTCAATAGAGAGTCCATCTGATCGGAACCTGTAAAGCTGGGTTTACGAAGACTTCTCCAGGCATTTTCACCGCTCTTGTTTTGGGTGCCGCAAGCTCCGATCCAGGCACGGGTCAATTCTGATCAGCTTTAGTTCGCTTGAGGTTTGATCATCGTCAAGCATGAGCCTTTTCCGACGTGGAGATCCGCATACATGTGTAAGCACTCAAACTTGAAGTGGGCTGCGTGTTTAGGCTGCCTGCGAGGAGACTGAAATGATTCTTAGAATGATTCATCGGCAGATAGGTTTTGCAGGCTTGGCGTGTGTGCTAACGCTCGGCGGCGGCCTGGCGATACAAGCGCAGGACAACAACAGCACCACTACAAAGGACCAGACGACTACCACGACGACGACAACGCAGTCGTACGATTCCTCCGACTGGAAGGCGCCGCGCGGCTACGAAGTGGCCTATCCTGAAAACGGTTCGCCCAACATGGTCGCTCGCCAGGGATATGCCGCGGGATTCACCCAGGGTGAGGCAGACCTTGGCCGGGGCAGGACCTTCAGACCGACGGAAAACGATGCATACGCACACGCGAAGATTCCAAAGGGCATGGACAAGGATCAATTCAAGATGCAGTTCCGCGAGTCGTTCGTCAAGGGATATTCGAACGGATTCAAGGGCGAATAGCTGCGCCCGCGGTAGTGTGCAGACCGAGAACCGGGGTAATGTGCGGACCGGCAACCAGCTGCTTAAGGCTGGTAGCCGTCCGCCATCCACCGGGCAAACAGCTCAATGCGATCCTGGGGCCATGGGCCCTCTCCTCGCGGCGGGGGCGGCGGCATCACAGCGCCGCCGATGCCGCGAATGCGGTCGTAGATGGCCGCCGCATGCGTCTTGACGTCGTCGTAGCTCGCCAGGTTGAACGCCTTACTCATCGCCTGAATGTCTCGCTCCGTGAACAGCGGGCGAATGTCAGATTGATAACTCGTAAGTCTCGCCATGGTCCTCACCTGTTGGAATCATCCTACGCTCAGGCCAGCCGAGACCCCGTCCCCAGACCCCAGTCCCCAGACCCCAGTCCCCAGACCCCAGACCCTAGACCCTAGACCCCAGACCCTAGACAAGATCCCACCGAGGGCTTGAAGTCGCTCGAAAGGTCGACTTGCCGGAACCGATCTTTCCAGACGAGACTCGTGTGTTCCACTAGCTGCCCAAGTAGTAACTTTCGGATTGCCGGTTACACACCAACGATGCTGGATTAGGTAATATCCGTGACGCCGCCAACAGTTCTGAGCGAAGTTTCTTATCCGTGGAACCGTCCTGACTGTTGAGCGCGTCCCAGTTATCTTTCTCGCCTCGCGCTCAATGACCACCCGACTTGCGGCCCGCTTTCACGTTTGCCAACTGGACTGCCCAGGCTTGAAATCCCGGGCAGATGAGTTCCAGTTTCGCCAGCACCTCGGCAGGGCTCAGGTCGTCTTTCGCTCCTGCGGGAAAAGTCTCCTTCACCCTGGGCAGAAAATCGAGCCCTTCCTTCGCGTACACAGAAGCGAGCCGCGCCTCAAATTGACGCTGATACCACGTCATATTGGAAGAGTCCCCAGCCATCAGGAGCGGAACGGTCTTTGGAAAATCGTCGAGTGATGTGTACTCCAAATCTTCCGACGAGAGATTGGTCATTGCCTCCACGATGGTTGCAGTTTCCGGTCGCCTGGCCTTTTCGTAGGCGTAGGCAAAGTAGCTGGCGAGCATCTCATCAACCCACCAGGAGCCATTCTGCATGGGAGGAGCAATACCGTACTGGATAACAAGCCTGTGGCCTAGCTCATGCAGAATCGGATGCATGATGAATCTGCGAGCAGCTTCGTCAAAACCAAGATGCACGGATTCGAGCAATCGGCGTGTTTCTGCCGTTTCGTGGGTCTTTTCAGCCAGCAAGCCCTGCGTGATTACCCCATCGTCATCGGCAGGTATGAACGCAACGTCGAAGGGGACGTAGGTCATTCCGTAAGGAGGGACAATATGGTCTGGCCGCTGGTCCAGGATTCTGTTCCAGTCATTCTTGTCGAGCACTGCCACGACGAGGTCCAGATGGATACCAAGTTTCTCCTTGTAAAAGCGAAGACCGTCTTCGAGAGCGGCTTGCACCTCCAGTGCCCGGTTTCTGCAACACGCACTATAGTAGGCGGGGATTTCTCCTGGCTGATTGGACAGCTTCAGCTTGAGAAGGGCCGCTCGATCTGCGTATCTCTGCTGAGCCACTGATCCGGGGACGAAAGACAACAGTAGAATCCCACCGAGAAGCGCCCAGGAAACACGACCTAATAGCATTCCAGTCTCCACCAGCAAAGATCCTGTTTCTTGGCCACTTATTCTACGCATGCGCATGCAACTAAGTCACGTCTTTCCCTCTGACGCGCACGAACCTCATGCCCTTCAGTAATGGTTGCTGAACTGTATCAATAACATCATTGAAATCGCGAATTGCGCAAGATCTGGGGCTCCTTTTTGATACATCGCGATCTTTGCTATGCTTTCGGCGACTGTGAAATCGCTCAACTTCCGAGTTGCGCCTGGATGGTCGGCAATCCGTCGGTAACTGGTTGAGCAATAGCCCGCCAAGAAGTGCGAAGCCGGCAGCACGGCGTCGCTTGGCCCCACTCCCAAAATCGCCCGTATTCAGCCCGGTGCGTAGGATCAGTCCTCGAAAACCCCCTGGGGTGAGGAGATCGAGCTGTGCTCGCAAAGTCGCTCAACTGCAATCACCCCGGGAAATGGAATCGCGGCAGCTTCCGCCTGCGCCAACTCGGCCTCATCCATGAGACCCGGGCGGCCACAAAGTCGCCCACACCCAACTTCACTCCTTCACTTTTTCACTGCCTTCAGTGTCTCCCCGCCCCAGGCCCGTGACCTGGCGCACACGATATAACAACTCTTGTTATACAAAAACTCGAGATTCGACAAAAACCACCCTGATTTCGCGTCCTATTCGCGCTTTTTCACTTTTTGCTCTCGCATCCCCGCCCAGAAGACTCCCGTAAACCACTGAACCAAAACCACTTCCGGCTCGCCAGCGCCTCCATGCGTTTCCCCGGTTCCCTTACCCTTTTCCTTGTCCCCCGGGCCCTAAGTCCCTTAATACCTATTGTTTAGGCCCCACCCCAGATTTGAGCCACCGACAACTGACCTCTGATCCCTGATCTCTGATCTCTAAAAATCTTCCCTCCCTTTTGCGCATAATTACGTCCCCACGGCGCACAATCTACCCATGAACGCCAAAACAGCCCTCGGCTCCGCCGTCCTTGGTTTGCCCTTCCAGACCCTATACCCGAGACTCGACACCCGACACCCCACTCCCATCCCCGGAAAGCTGCCCTCCAGACCTGAAAACCAAATTGCCAATGCCACTAACGAAATCAGCTCTAACCCCTCTGTATTCAGCCGCCTGGACACATAATCCCTAGCCCTCCCCCTCCCTGTGGAAAACAGGATGTAGAAATTACAAACAACTGAATGTAAACCATTTAAATTCACCTAAGTCGCGAAAAAGGGTCAAAAAAGCAGTCAAAAACAGCTCAAAATCGCCGTTTTTTGACCAGTTTTTTGGCAGTTTTTCTCAAAAAAACAGCAGTTTTCGCAAAACGATTTTCGGGGCTTTCCTCCTTCACTTTTCCACTGTTTCCCTGCTCCTCTAGTCCCTGGTCCCTCGGTCCCTTGGTCCCTGCTCTTCTAGTCCCAATGTCCCTTAGTCCCTGCCTCCAGCCCCAATCCGTAGAATAGGATTGGATGGCTTTCACCGAACAGTACGACATTGCAGTTGTGGGCGCAGGTCACGCCGGGTGCGAGGCTGCCATGGCTGCTGCGCGCATGGGCCTCAAGACCGCGCTCATCACCATGAACCTCGACCTCATCGCCC
>CAYWSR010000234.1:0-7079 GCA_964460385.1 uncultured Occallatibacter sp.
TCTATTACCTGGGGTTGCGGAAGGAGCGGCCACAGTTTGCCCGATTTAACTACGCCGAGAAGGCGGAGTATTGGGCGCTGGTGTGGGGAACGGCGCTGATGGGGCTGACTGGCGTAATGCTGTGGGCAAAAGTGTGGGTGGGAAACCTGCTGGCGCGGTGGTGGGTGGATGCGGCGACGGCGGTGCACTACTACGAGGCGATTCTGGCCACGCTGGCGATTGTGGTGTGGCATTTCTACCAGGTCATCTTCGATCCGGATGTATATCCGATGAACATGGCGTGGTGGGACGGAAAGATGCCGGTGGAGAAGTACAAGCACGAGCATGGGGCGGATGTTGACGAGGGAACAGGGAACAGGGAGTAGGGAACAGAGCACGAGGACAATGGGGCTCGACGGCTGGTAGGGCGGAACTAGTCGTCGAGGACGCTGAGGTCGTTCGGCTTGCAATTCGGGAAGTGTTTCTTCGAGTAGTAGGGGTGCTTCCCGTCGTATTCAATCGGCTCTGATTTAAGAGTCGTTTCAAGTTCTTTGAAGCGTCGTGCTTCTACGCTCGTCGGCTTGTAGAGCACGCCGTTGAGCCAGAATCCCTGCCCGGTCACTTTGATTGGATAGATATCAATTTGGCTGTATGCTTCGCAAGCGGTGGGACCGGTGTTGAAGAAAACGTAGTCGCTCATGAAGGGGCGGCGTGAAGCATAAAATCTTCCGTTCTTCGCGAGAAAGCGTCCGCGGTAGGTGATGAAACCGCCGTCAGAGGCCGACTGCGTCCTCGTTCCGTTCTGAATAGAAATCGGAATCTCATCCAGGACAAAATTCCCATTTTTCACGAGGAGGGCGTTTTCGTGGTACCAAAGCGCATCAGGCTCGTGCGGGTTATCGCTTGGCATTGGTTCGAGCCCCATGTAAACGCCATCAGGCATGGGGGAAGCGGGGGCCAACATGTCACTTGATCGAACGTGCGCGATGAGAGGGAGGGCAGCCGCCAGCAGCAAGAGTGACAAGACTCGAATCGGGTTCATGGGAGCAATTTACACCCGTCCAATAGAAAAGGGGAGCGGCCGGTGGGCAGCTCCCCTTTTGGTTAATTGTTGAGTGTGGTCAGACGCGCCAGTTGTCGGGACGCCATTCCTTGATGCGCTCTTTGATCTGTTTGCGATTGAGGTTGTGCTCGAGAGCCTGCTTGGCGAGCTCGACGACCTCATCATCGGCAGCGAAACGGAGCCCGATCAGCTGATCCTCAGAGAGCTTGTAGATCTGGCTGTGCCACTCGGTGGGGGCGAGGGCCTGGAGTCGGATCCGCTCCTCGAGGCGGATTATGCGGTCCTGCACTTTGATGGGGTAGGTGCGGATGCGGAGGACGGGGATAAATGCCGCGATGGACAGAATGACGAGCCACTCGGCATAGACAAGAAATGATTCGTAGCCGTACTTGTGGAGCTGGTAGGCAAAGTCGAGGCTGACGACGACATTCACGACGAGGACGGTCAACAGAACCATGTGGAACGGCGGGTCGAGGCGGCCATGCTTCTTGAAGCTCTGTGGGGCTTGTTCGCTCATGAAATTCCTTCGTTTCTCTCAGGCCGATGTTGGCTGACTTAACGGGACGACATCGGGGGAACAGCACGCAGCGGCGCGGGAGACCTGAAAGCCCACGCTGGGAGGATTGTGCGATGTTGAGCGGGGGATGTCAATGCACGGAGGTGAAGGGTAACTAACACGGACGGGGCAGGCACTTGCAGTGCGGGGGGAGCGCTTTGCGCTCTCACCTTGAGCGCGGGGACATCCGCGGTGTGGCAGACGCGGCATCGCGCCAGAGGCAAGCCGGCGCGTCCGTGCGGGGCTGACGGGGGAAGGGGCGGTCTGGTAGTGTTCTGTTTTCACAGCGTGGAAGGCGAGAACTGAAGGGAACGACCAAACTGAAATGGGGGATCGACGATGAAAGCGAAGAATGCTGTTTTGTCATTTTCTGTATGGACGGTCTTGTTCGTGGTGGCGGCGACGTCTGCGAGTGCGCAGGTGACGCTGCCAAAGGTATTGGCGAGCCACATGGTGGTCCAGCGGGATTTGCCGGTGCATGTGTGGGGAATGGCGGGCGCAGGGGAAGCGGTGAGCGTGAGTTTCCGCGGAGAGACGGCGAGGTCGACGGCGAGCAAGTTGGGGCGGTGGAGCGTTTATCTGAAGCCAGGGGTTGCGGGTGGTCCGTTCACGATGGCGGTGATGGGGACGCCGGCGCCGGGAGGCGCGGCGGAAACAGTGACGCTCGAAGACGTACTGGTGGGCGATGTTTGGGTGGCGTCGGGCCAGTCAAACATGGAGTTCCCGCTGAAGCGCGCGTCGACGGCGGCGACGGATCTGCCGAATGCGGGGAATCCGCGGATTCGGCTGCTGGTGGTGGGGCGGAAGCCGGCGGATTTTGCGCAGGACGATATCGAGACCAAGGGATGGGCGGAGTCGACGCCGGAGACAGCGAAGGATTTTTCCGCGGTGGCGTGGTTTTTTGCACGGGAGATTGAAGAGAAAGAGCATGTGCCGGTGGGGGTGATTGACTCGACGTGGGGTGGGACGCCCGCGGAGGCATGGACGCGGGTTACGGCGCTGGGAGAGGATGCGTCGCTGAGTTCGCTGTTTGCGTTGTGGGGTAAGAGGACCGATGTCGAAACCGATACCGAGCTAAGCCAGAAGGACGAGCAGCGGCAGAAAGACGAGGCCAAGGCGGCAGGCAAGCCGGAGCCGCAGTTCGGGTGGCATCCGGACCTGTTGAGCTACGGGCCGGGTCTGCTGTGGAACGGGATGATTGCGCCGCTGACGCCGATGGCGATTCGGGGCGTGATCTGGTACCAGGGCGAGAGCAACGCAGGCGCGGAGCGGTACCCGATCTATGACCGAACCATGCGGACGCTGATTGAGGACTGGCGGAAGCAATGGGGCGTGGGCGCGTTTCCGTTTCTGTTTACGCAGATTGCGAACTTCAAGACCGGGGCAGACTCTAACTGGGCCAACCTGCGCGATCAGCAACTGAAGACGCAGGGGCTGGCAAACACGGGGATGGCTGTGACCATCGATATTGGAAACCCGGACGATATTCACCCGACGAACAAGGCGGAGGTGGGACACAGGCTGGCGCTGTGGGCGCGTGCGATGGAGTATGGAGAGGATATTAACTACTCCGGGCCGCTGTTCCGGCAGGCCACGCCGGAGGGGAGTTCCATTCGGGCCTGGTTTGACCATCACGCGAAAGGGTTGGTGGCCAAGGGCGGAGAGCTGACAGGATGGGAAGTGGCGGGGGCGGATGGAAAGTTTGTGCCTGCAACGGCGAAGATCGATGGCAATACGGTGGTGGCGACAAGCGATGCGGTGATGGAGCCCAGGTTTGTGCGGTATGGGTGGGCGAGCAGCCCGGAGTGCAATCTGTTCAATGGGGAAGGGCTGCCGGCGTCGCCGTTTACGAGCCAATGAAGCAGAGATCAGGGTTCGGAGATCAGAGATCGGGGACCTGAGCAGCGAGCCATCGGGCAGGCGAGCGAGGTTTGTTACTTCTTAGCGGGAACGAGGACGGTTGTGTCCTGAATTTCGATGATGCCGCAGCCGGTCCGCTTCTGGATCTCGGGGAGGATTGCTTCGATCTTCTCACGGGTTTCGATGATCTCGATTTTGATAGGCAAATGGTCGGAGATTTCGAGGATGTGGGCGGAGTGGAGGCGATGGGTGGAGCCGAAGCCGGCGACGCCCTTGAAGACCGACGCGCCGTAGATGCCGTTCTTGAAGAAGAAATCGAGGAGGCTGGTGTAGACGGGGATGCCGAGGTGTTTGGCTCCGTCGCTGATATAGATGGAGAGTTTGACGGCGGGTCCGGAGGTGAGCATAGAAGCTCCTTTGTTTCGCGGAGGCAGCAAAGTCCTCAAGCATTCGGATTGAAGCACCAGGGGGGACTGGTTGGCAAGGGGATAGGGTGTGGGGTGCAGGGTCTGGGCGCCGCCGCGGCAAAGCTGATGACTGCGTGGATTTGTTATGCTGCCGGAATGCGGAAACCATTGCTTCTTGTTATCGATCTGGTGAACGATTTCCTTGAGCGATGGGAACGGGCACAGCGGGCAGCTCTGATCGAATCGACCAATGAACTCGTCAATATGATTCGCAGGTCAGGCAACTCCGTGATTTGGGTGCGGCAGGAGTTCGAGCCCGATCTGCGCGACGCGTTTCCAGAGATGCGAGCCAAGGGAATTTACATTGCGATCAAGGGAACCGACGGCTGCAAGCTGGACCCGGCGCTGGACCTCTCTTCGGCGGATCGGGTCATTATCAAGAAGCGTTACAGCGCGTTCTTTGGCACGGATCTCGACCAGAGCCTGAGTGAAATCCAGCCAGACGCGGTGATTCTTGCAGGCATCAACACGCACGCATGTATCCGGATGACGGCAATCGACGCGTATCAGCGCGACTGGCCTGTGGTCCTGGCTCTCGATTGCATCGACTCCTACGACCGCGAGCACCATGAGGTTTCATTGCGCTATATGAAAGACAAGATCGCAGCGGTGATGACCAACCGGGAGATCGAGTCGGCACTCAGGGGCTAGAGGATCTCTGCCAGGGCCGAGCCGCCCCATACTGCAATGAGACCCAGAACAAGGCTGCCGCCGGCGTAGAGTGCGGCGAGGAGCCATGCCCCGGAGCGGAGGGTGGAGAGGGTTTCCCACTCGTATGTGGAGAAGGTGGAGTAAGCGCCGATGAAGCCGACGGGAACAAGGAAGCGCCAGGCGGGGTTGAGGTCGGCGCGCTTGCCCAGGTAGGTGAGCGTGAATCCGATGATGAGGCAGGCGGTGAGGTTGACGACCAAGGTGCCGTAGGGAAACTTGATTCCCATGCGGCCGGCAATGGTCGAGCCGAGCCAATAGCGGGCGATGGAGCCGAGTGCGCCGCCGATGGCGATGAAGATGTATTTCTGCAAGGTGCGCGATCTCCTCAGAGGATTTGCGGGGATTTTCGGCGGGATGCTGCTCCGCGACAGGTTCCCCTGTCAGGAGTCATCATCTGCCCCGCGAAGAGAAGGGACAGCAGTTGAGGGCGAACTCCATCACCGCTTGGTTGTGTCTTTATTACAAGGCGAGGGAGGATACTGTGTCAATCGGGGCGCGAAACTTGTGCGGAAAGAGCTAGGCGAGGGCGGCGTTGACGTTTTCAATGGCTTCGTCGATCTCCGCGGTATTTTTGAAGCCGACGCTCACGCAGTCGACGCGGCCCTGCTGGAAAGCGAACTTGAAAGCAGCGGCACGGTCTTCGCGCCCGGTGAGGCTGCCCGCGCCGATGAGCTTCATGCCGATGACACCGATGCCGTGGGAGCGAATCTGGTGGATGTGTGAGACAACCTTTGGAACATTGTCCGGGCCGCCGTTTGGGGTCTCCCAGTCTTCCGAGTCCATGGATTGGCCCAGGTGGTTGATGCGGACCATGGCGATCTCAGCCCATTGGTTGCCGGGAATGAGGCGGAGGGCGGGCAAGCCGTGAACCGACACACCGTGATGGTGGATGTTTTTCTTCTCCTGTTCGAGGAGGAGGGCTTCTTGCCAGATCTCGGTCTCGGTGTCCCAGTTGGGGAAGTGCATGAAGTGGAGGAGCATGGCGTCGAAGTATTCGGTGCGCGAGACGCGGCGCAATTCGTCGAGGTGCTTTTTGGGGTTGTCCGCGCCGTCGGTTTCGACCTTGCTCATGAGGACGTAGCTTTCGCGCGGGAGCCCGTGGAGGGCGTTGGCGAGCAAGGCGGGGGCAGGGTGGTAGATCTCTGCGGTCTCAAAGAAGCGGATGCCGCGGTCGTATGCGTGGCGGACGAGGGTGGTGAATTGCTCCTGTTTGATAGTGTCGCGGCCAGGAGGGCAGCCGAAGGCGAGACGGGTGACCTTAAGGCCGGTATTGCCGAGGGTGGTGAGGCTGTTGGCGGTTTCGGATTGGGCTGGAAGCGGCAGGCTGGCCGCGCCAATGACGGCTCCGGCGGCGAGGGAGGACTGAAGGAATCTGCGGCGGGAGTAGGCGCACATGAGGATGCCTCCGAGGGGAAGAATCAGAGACGAGCGGGCTGAGCCGATGCTAGCACGGAAGTGAGCGGGAGGGGGGATGGGGAGTGGGGGGCGGTGCTAGATGCTTCAGGTCAAATACAGCCAGGGGACACCCGTTAGACGTGTGTACATGATTGCAGAGAATGTACACATCGGTGGTAAGATCGGTGAGTGGAGGGTTGTATGGGAACAGCGAGGGCGACGGTGGTTCACAAGCACTTCAGGCTCGATGCGGCGAAGCTGAAACGCGCGCAGAAGTTGATGGATGCGCCGACAGAGACTGAAACGGTGGAGCGCGCCATCGACTTGGCAATTCTGGAGCATGAGCGGAACCGCGTCGCGAATCAGGCGCATGACCGGTTTGTTCGCTCCAAGATAAAGGTACGCGATGTCTACGGCGTGCTTGAGTAGAACGAATGCAAGTTCTGTTCGACACATCGGTGTATATCGGGGCGTTTCGGGGGAATCGGGACGCCGGGCTGATCTTCGAGCGGTGGCGCGGGAAGGCGCCGGTCTGGGTGAGCTCGGTGGTGCTGGAGGAACTGTACGCAGGGGCCGATGTGGCAGGGACCAAACTCATTGAAGCGCTGGAGAGGGATTTTGAGAAGGCTCGACGGGTGCTGGTTCCGAACTTGAGCGACTGGACGCGGACCGGGCGGATTCTGGCGAAGATTGGCGCGAAGTACGGGTACGAGAGGATCGGGCAGGGACGGCTGACGAACGATGCGCTGATCGCGGCGAGCGCGGAGCGGTGCGGGATTGAAGTTATCACGGCGAATGCGCGGGACTTTGGGAAGCTTGCGGAATTTTGCCCGGTGCAATGGAGGGTGGGGTGAGGTTGGAGGTGGGAGATGAAAATGGCTAGGAAATCAGTGCTTGCACAGCTGACGAACTACGATCCAGCAGAAGATCTGGGATCGGATGAGGCAATTGCGGTGTTCATGGCGGAGGCGTTCAAGACGAACGCTGTTGCTTATATCTTGCACGCGCTTGGTGTGGTGGCGCGGGCCAAGGGAATGGCGCAGATCGC
>CAYWSR010000235.1:0-3575 GCA_964460385.1 uncultured Occallatibacter sp.
ATCATCCAGGTCCTGCTGCAGACTGCGCACCGCCCGCGCCCCTGGAACGCCCCCCGCCAGCATCCGTTCCACCTGCGTGTCCCGGATCGACACCAGCGCAAACTCTGCAGCCACAAAGAAGCCGTTGGCCAGTATCAACAAGGCCACCGCGACAACCTGTAGCAAGGGCAATCCGTGCATCTGGCTGTGAGAATAGCACTTCGCCCAAGCAGACCGGCGTACCCCCCACCCGTCCCCAAACTGAGTACCCCGACCGCCCCGGTTCAATCCATCCGGACCTGGCGATCCATCGAATCGGCATGCTTTGTGATAACGGCGCGGCTTCAGCCGGGCCACTCCGATTCGAATAGAGAGCTGGGCTTCAGCCCCTGAGGGAAAGTGTTTTTTCCCTCTCCCCATCCCACACCCTCGCAAACTCCAGGGAACACTCACCACCCCGTCTGCGTATGACCCTCTCAACTGCCAACTGCCCGGCCGGGCAGTGCCTTGACTGCGCCTCGTGTGCCTGTCCATGGCCGGACAACCCTGTTCGCAATCGGACAGTCGGACTGCAATCCCACTGCCCTATTCAACTGAATTCGATAGACTTCTTGCGCCTGCCCGTTTGGCTGGCAAGATGCTCCTACACTCAAGGGAAGGTCCGCCCTGCCCCGAAACTCAGACCCGGATCTCAAACCCATATCACCGCAATTCAAGAAGTGAGGTACGCAATGAAACTCGCAATGGCTGCAACCGTCGGGCTCGCCCTGGCAACACTACCCGCCCTGGCCACCGAAGCCACCTTTGACCGCACGCTCTCCGTCAGCGGCAGGCCCGAGCTCTCCGTCGCCACCGGCTCCGGCAACATCCACATCCACCTGGGCTCCGGAACCACCATCCACATCTTCGGCAAAGTCAAATCGAATTGGGGTGGCAGCGACGAAAAAGTCCGCGAGATCGCCGCGCATCCCTTCATCGAGCAGACCGGAAACATCGTTCGCATCGGCCAGAACCACGAGAACCTCCACAACATCAGCATCGATTACGACATCGAAGCTCCCGCCAACTCCTTCCTCAACGCGGCTTCCGGTTCAGGCAATGTCGTCGACGACGGCGTCGGAGAAGATCCCAAGCTCAACACCGGCTCAGGAGAGATCCGCGCCACTGGACTCAACGGCAACCTCACCCTCGGCACAGGTTCGGGCAACATCTATGCCGAGCAATCCGGGAAGGGCGATGTAAAGGCTGAAACCGGCTCAGGCAATATCGAATTGAAGGACCTTCGCGGCACTCTGCGTGCCCACACCGGTTCCGGCAACATCAAGGCCGGCGGAGCGCCTACTGGTCCCTGGCACCTGGGCACCGGCTCCGGCAACGTCGAGCTCTGGATCGGCGACGCACCCTTCACGATCGACGCCGAAAGCGGCTCCGGCGGCATCCACTCCGATCATGAGATGCTCACGCAAGGCTCCAACAACACTCATCACGTCACCGGTAAGATCAACGGCGGAGGCCCCGTGGTCCGCGTCGAAACCGGCTCCGGCGACATTCGCGTCCACTAGATCTCCGGCCGATTGGTGGTGGACCAGACTGT
Organism: uncultured Occallatibacter sp.; assembly: GCA_964460385.1. Taxonomy (GTDB): domain Bacteria; phylum Acidobacteriota; class Terriglobia; order Terriglobales; family Acidobacteriaceae; genus Telmatobacter. Next base: position 1,574 of record CAYWSR010000235.1, read on the forward strand.
GGGTGCCCCAGGTCTCGCTTCTGAGACCTGGGAGACCACAACCCTCGCCGCGTTCTTGTTTTTGCGGCTAGGGTGGGATACCCGGAAGCTCGTTGTGATCCCACCCCAATAAGGAACGCATAAAGCTCGTCCCCGTCCCGTTCTCCATCTGCGAAACTGAATGAATGCGAAAGTCGTTGCCGCTACCCCTTGTCCTTGTGTCGTTTCTCGCCCTGGCCGCCTCCCCGGTCTTTGCCGCCGAAGCCACCTTCGAGCGCAGCTACAAGGTCAAAGGAGTCATTCAGCTCTCCGTCGGCACCACCCTCGGCAGCATCCACATCAACGTCGGCGCGTCCGACCGCGTCCACGTCATCGGCCACGTTCGGTCGGATTGGGGCGGCAACGTTGAGGATCGCGTCCAGAAGGTCGCCGACAATCCGCCCGTCAGCATCAGCGAGAGCGTCATCCAGATCGGCGGGCCCCAGGATCCGGCGAAGAACATGAGCATCGATTACGAGATCGAAGCCCCCGCCAACACCATGCTCTTCGCGATCTCCGGCGCAGGCGATATCACCGTCATCGCAGTCGGTACGCGCGTCAATCTCCGCTCCGGCTCAGGCGACATTCACGTCTCCGACATCAAGGGCGAACTCCACGCCCAGAGCAATACTGGAAGCATCACCGTCGGTGGCATTCCAACCGCCGATTGGGTCGTCGACTCCGGCTCAGGCGACATCGAGTTCTGGCCCGCAACCGCTCCCCTCAATGTCGAAGCCTCCACTGCCTCCGGACGCATCTTCTCTGACCGCAACATCCCCGTGCAGCAGACGACAGACAAGCGCCGCATCTCCGCCAAACTCAACGGCGGCGGCCCCACCGTCCGCATCCAAACTGACACCGGCGACGTCCGCGTTCATTAGCGCCTGGTTACGCCGCGATTTTCGACTTGTCTCACAATGGGTCGTTCCCTGCAAATCATAGGTAGCCGCATAGACCCACCGGGATGCCGGGAAGAGGTGCTGTTCCCTATTCCCTGCTCCCTGCTCCCTGCTCCCTCACCCGAGACCCTGGACCCTGGACCCTCGCCCCTCCTACACTGGAATCATGATCCACGTCTTCCGCCCGATCCCTGTCGAGCGCCTCAAGCTGCTCGTCTTCGACCTTGACGGCACCCTCATCGACTCGGCTCAGGACCTCTGCAACAGTGTCAATGCCGCTCTCGCTCACGTCGGCCGCGTCCCACTTGCAGACCCCGCCATCGCCGGCTTCGTAGGCAACGGCGCACCCATGCTTGTCCGCCGCTCGCTCGCCGCCGCCGACCTCATCCATCTCGACCAGGTCGACACAGAGCTCCAAGCCCGGACCTACGCCTTCTTCCTCGACTACTACCGCGCCCACAAGCTCGACTTCACCTACGCCTATGAAGGCGTCCTCGAGTCACTCGCCGCCCTCCACGAGCTTCACAACGCCCAAGCCAACTCCCCGTGCCCCATCCATTCGCGGTCTTTCGAGGAAAAAATCGCGAAAAGGGTGGGAGACCAGAAAGCCTTCGCATCCGCCCCGCGCATCATGGCCGTCCTCACCAACAAGCCCGTCCGCCCCGCGCGTGGCATCTGCGAGGGCCTCGGCCTCGCCGGCTACTTCCTCCACATCTACGGTGGAGACAGCTTCCCCCTGAAAAAGCCCGACCCCCTCGGCCTCCGCACACTCATGAACGAGGTCGGCGCAACCCCCGACGAGACCGCCATGATCGGCGACAGCCAGATCGACGTCCAGACTGCGCGCAATGCCGGCGTCTGGAGCATCGGCTGCACCTTCGGCTTCGGCAACGACTCCCTCACCGCCGCCCCGCCCGAACTCCAGCCCGACATCCTCGTCGACTCCCCCCGCGACTGGACCGCCACTCTCTCCCCCGCCGCCCTATCGCCCGCCGCCCTCAGCGATCCCGCTCATAAATATTGAATATCTGTGCCCCATTCATCGCGGCCTTATCGCGATGAGTGGGCGGAACCCGTGCGCAGCC
>CAYWSR010000235.1:3675-7079 GCA_964460385.1 uncultured Occallatibacter sp.
GTGCCCCATTCATCGCGGCCTTATCGCGATGAGTGGGCGGAACCCGTGCGCAGCCCGTGCCCCATTCATTTCCCGGCATTTCGAGGAAGAGATGCCAAATGAGTGGGAATCCATCGCTCTCTTTGCGCCAGATCGGTAGCCTCGTCAGTCGTCCCGGTTCACCATCTGGTACTTCGCCCCGGAAGAGACTAGAATTCATACAACAATAACCAACAAGGCGCATCCAAACTGTCACAGGCGCCATTTTGTTGTAACTACGGCTTTTCTCATCACTGTTTCACTTAACCCCTGACTTTCGTTGGCTTTGGAGCTCTTTTTATGCGTCTTCCTCTTCTCGCTCTCCTGCTCGCCGCGTCTCCCCTCGCGCTCGCCGCCGACAACTCCACCTCCGCCCCTCCGCCTGCCCCCGCCGTCCACGGCACGGTTGCGGACGCCACCGGCGCCATCATCCCCGGCGCGGAAATCGACGTCCTCGACCAGAACGGCGCTGTCGACCTCGTCCTACACGCCGACGAACTCGGCAACTTCCAGCTCAACCCTCCCCACCCCGGCAGCTACACCCTCGTTGTCTCAGAGCCCGGCTTTGATACCGTACGCTCGCCCCTCGTCATCGCTCCCGCCGCAGCCAACTCTGCACACGCCGCCGTCACGCTGCCCGCTGCCTCGCTCGTCCGCATTGTCCTGCCTCCCAGCATGGTCTCCACTACCGTCAAAGTCTCGGCTGACAGCAGTGAAGACCTCGCCGCTCCCGACGCCAACAGCGACTCCAGCGTCATGACCTCCAGCGACCTCAAGGCCCTGCCCATCTTCGACAACGACTACCAGACTGCCATGAGCGCGTTTCTCGACGACAGCGCTGCCTCCACCGGCGGCTCCGGCCTCATGGTCGACGGCGTTGAGGCCAATCGCGCCACCGTCTCCGCCTCTGCCGTGCAGGAGATCCGCATCAACCAGGATCCCTACTCCGCGCAGTATTACTACCCCGGCCGCGGCCAGATGGAAATCATCACCAAATCCGCCGCCGACCACTACCACGGCCAGTTCAACTTCCTCTTCCGCGACTCCGCCCTCAACGCGCAAAATGCCCTCGCGCCCTCCAAGCCCTTCGAGCAACGCCGCGTCTACGAGGGCCACGTCACCGGCCCCATCCCCCACTTCAACAAGAGCAGCTTCCTTGCTTCCTTGAATCGCGCCGAAGAAGATCTCGATCAGGTCGTCGACGCCACCGTCGTCCCCACCACCGCTGACCCCTCCGGCACACTCCTGGCCAATGTCCCCGCCCCCACGCGCGACACCGAGTTCAGCATCCGTGCCGCCCATCAGTTCGGCGATAAGCACTCCGGCTACGTTCAGTACAGCTATCAGGACTGGACGGGCCAGAACCAGGGCGTCGGCGGCCAGACCCTCGCCACCGCCGGCTACAACTCGCAGTATCGCGAAGACGACGTGATCGCCCACGTCGACTCAACCCTCTCGCCCATGATGCTCAACCAGGCTTCAGTTGTCGCCGAGCACGACTTCTCCCGCAACAGGAACGCCAACGAGGCCCCACGCATCAGCGTTCCCGGCGACTTCCTCGGCGGTTCCGCGCAGACCGATGCTTTCAGCACCGAGTACAACGCACGCCTCTCCGACATGGTCACTTGGACACACGGCAAGCACCTTGTCAAAATGGGCGCAAGCACGCCCCACCTCGATCGCCGCGGCTATGACGACAACACCAACGCCCTCGGCACCTATACCTTCGGCCCCACTCTCGCTGCCGATGGCGTCACCGTCCTCCAAACCGCGCTCCAGAACTACACTGCCAACCTGCCCAGCGGCTACAGCCAAAGCACGGGCGACACCCACTTCGTCTACGGCCAGTTCGAAGTCGGCGGCTTTATTCAGGATCAGTGGAAGGTCTCGTCCCGCTTCACCATCACGCCCGGCATCCGTTACGACTGGCAAAACTTCCTCGCCAATCGCCGCCTCGGCTTCTCGCCGCGCGTCTCCTTCGCCTGGGTCCTCGACGAGGCCAGCAAGACCGTCGTTCGCGGCGGTGGCGGCATCTACTACGACCGCTTCGGCTCAGGCCCCTTGCTCGACCTCGCGCGCTATCAGACCGCTCGCCGCCGCGCCATCGTCTTCTCGCTCAACCCCGCTCTGCTTCCCTCCTCAGGCTGCGTTCCCATCGGCGATTGCCTCACGCTCTCTGCCCAGCCGCCCAACATCGTCCAGCTTGAGCCCAACGCCAAAATCCCCTACCAGATCCAGTACGGCCTCTCCGTCGAGCGTCAACTCGGCGAAAAAGCCACCGGCGTCATCAGCGCCTACACGGCGCGCGGTATCGATAGCTTCCGTTCCGTCGACGTCAACGCCCCCACGCCCCAGTCCGGCTACACCCTCCGCCCCAATTCCGACTACGGCCGCATTCGCCAGATGCAGCCCCAGGGCTTCTGGGAGGGCAGCGGCTTCGACATCTCCTACCGTGGCCGCCTTAACAAATACTTCACCGGCTTCGGCCGCTACACCTGGTCCCACTACGAGTCAAACACCAACGGCATCGGCTGGTATCCGCAAAACCAGTACGCCCCCAGCGACGAGTGGTCCAACGCCAGCTTCGATCGCCGCCAGCGCCTCGGCGTCTACGCCATGGTCCATCCCGAGAGTATCTTCAATCTCTCCGCCGGTATCTTCGCCAACACCGGAACCCCCTGGACCATCCTCACCGGCGCCGACGCTTACGGCGACGGCCTCTTCAACACCCGCCCCGACGGCGTCGCCCGCAACACCGAAACCATGCCCTCCTACGTCGACCTCGACTTACGCTGGGGCCATGACTTCGCCATAACTCCCAACAAGGAAGAAGAAGCTCCCCGCCTCGGCTTCTCCGCCGGAGCCTTTAACATCCTCAACCACGAGAACCCCACCGGCATCGACCCCGTCGAAACCTCCAGCTCGTTCGGCCAGGTCACCTCCGTCGCCCCACCCCGCCGCATCCAACTCGGCATGCGCTTCCAGTTCTAGCCTAAAGTCGCCAGCGGCTGAGCGCATCGCACCGTCTGTTCCGTTAAGACTGCGGAGAAAAGCGGGAACGTCCCGTCTGTCCCCGGTTTTCCAACGGATCGTCGAGATAGAAGTGCAGCAGGCTGTTCTGGCCCTGGCCGGCGATGTTGTCCTGCGCGTAAGTGGCAATGATTCTGCCCCCGGCCCAGACGTTGCTCTGCTCCCAGACCAGAGCGCTGCCGGTGCCGTTCATGGTCATCTCGGTCATCTGCCCGCCGCCCTGCCCGAGAATGTAATCGTTGGTAGCAAAGAATCCGGCTGGTGGCCGGGTCGCGGCTCATCTCAATCTGCCTGGAATGGATTGGGTGCCCCAGGTCTCGCTTTTGAGACCTGGGAGGGCACCGCCGTGCTCTCGG
>CAYWSR010000236.1:0-7049 GCA_964460385.1 uncultured Occallatibacter sp.
CCTGCGACTTCCACCGTGTGAAGGTGGCACTCTACCGCTGAGTTAAGCGCCCGATTTCGCTCCGGACAGTTCGCCCTGCCGGATTCCGCCTGAGTCCCCCCAGATTCCAATTTGAAACAGCTCTCCGCCGCTGGGGGCGCATGGGTTAGAGTAACACCAGCAGGGCAGTGCGGCCAACTTCCAGCCCCTCAACTTCCAGCTGGGCTGGACCTTCCGATGGGCCGCTCGAACCCCGCAGTGAAGTTCGAATCGACGATGCGCTGGAGAATCCCATCGACCCGGAATGCCGCCGACTTTCCTCCCCAAGGGGAGTCGTTCCTGCGCCGCATGGCAGGATTCGGCGCTCGCGCGCTGGGCTTCCGCGCTGTGGAATTGGCCGCCCCCGCCGGTCTCTTCTTCGCCATCGCGGGCCCCGCAGGCATTCACCTGCCGCATGCCCGGTTGGTGCCCTCCGGTCCTCCCGATTCGCCCTCCGGGGCCGGCGCAACCCCCCACTCGCGCGTTCCCCCGGCCGCGCATTCTGGCCCGGAAAACCAAGAAATACCGCAACAATCTCCCCCCGATGGGGTTGATGAAGACATGGCAACCCTGGTGCTGGACAACACGGCCTTGGGCAGTGCGGGGGCTCCCCAATCCGGGCTCGGATCTGGAGTTCGATCGCCAGCAGTTTCCGCTCTCGACCCTGCAAGCGACGCGGCCATCATGCTGCGGGTCGCAGCCGGCGACGAGGACAGCTTCAACTACCTGGTCCGGAAATACAACCGGGCGATGATTCACTTCCTCTTTCGCATGGTCCGCAACCAGGCCATTGCCGAAGAGCTTGCGCAGGAAGTTTTTCTTCGCGTCTATCGTTCCAGGGAGAGCTACCGCGCCGAAGCCAAGTTCACCACCTGGCTTTATCGCATTGCCACCAACTTGGCCGTCAACCACGCGCGCGACACCAAACACGAGCGGTCGGCGCAGACACTTTACCTCGACCAGCCGGACGAGGAGTCCGGAACCACGCCCGACCTGGCCGACGCCGAGCCCTCCGCCGAGCAGCAGTTGTTGCAGAAGGAGCGCATGGCTGCCATAAAGACCCACGTGATGGCTCTGCCCGAGCGTCAACGCATGGCGGTGGTCATGCACAAGTACCAGGGCATGGACTACCGTGAGATTGGCGACGTGCTCAAACTGAGCGAGTCGGCCACCAAGTCGCTTCTCTTCCGCGCATATCAAACGCTGCGCGAGAAGCTGAAAGAGTTTGTTTGATTGTCTTGACCGAAATGCGCCGGCAACCACCGGCGGGAACTGGGGGAAATGCCATGGAAAACACGGAACTCAAAAACGGAAAATGCCCATCCCAAAAATGCCCATCAGGGATGGAGTCCCGCTTGGCGGATATGCTGCTCGATCCGGGCTCCGCGCCCCACAAGCTCCGCGAGCATGTCGAGCAGTGCGCCCCCTGCCGCGCCGAGCTCGCCGAGCTCAAAGCGACCATGGCACTCCTCGACACGTGGAAACTGCCCGAGCCCAGCCCCTACTTCTTCACGCGGCTCGATGCCCGCATGCGCGAGGAGCGCCAGGCGGCGCCGGCCGGTTGGTTTGCCCGCCTGCGCGCTCGCCTCGCCTACGGACCGTCGATGCACGTTCGCCCGCTGGCGGCCATGGCTCTCACTGTCATGCTGCTGATCGGCGGCGGCGCCTACCTCAACGTGACGCAGTGGGATCAGCCAGTCGTCCCCTCGGACCACGCCGCCGTCATCGGCGACCTCCAGGTCCTCGACAACAACGCTCAACTGCTCGACCAGATGGAAGCCATGTCGAGCTCCAACCCCAACGGAGACTAAGAAGTTTGAACTGTCGCCTGCTATTCCGGCCCAGCTCAAAGGGCCGGATTTCGTGCGAAGAAAGAAAGATTGGAAAGACCGAAAAGAGTTGAAAGAGATGACAAGCGCAATCCAGACTGGCCTGATCAAGCGCCGCGCGTTGTTGACCGCGGTGCTTGCGCTTGTTTGCGCTCCGTCTCTTTTTGCCTGGAACCAGCACCCGTCCAGGCAAGCTCGCCAGGCGGCGCGTTCTTCTGCGCCTGCGCCGCAAGCGAATCAAAATCGTCCCAACCCGAATGCGAATCCGTATCGGCCGGCTCCGGCCAGTCCTGCTCCGTCGAATGCGGTCCGGCCCGCGTACCCCCAGAACAGCTACCCGAACGGCGTTCGCCCGGCTCTTCCGGGACAGCCCTACGGTGCCCCTCTTGGCGCGCAGGCTCACCCCTACTACAATCCCAGCGCCGCTCCGCCCGGCCATCTCGGCGACTGGCTCAATCAGCATCGCGGCATGCCCGTCCAGGAGCAGGAGCGCATGCTGCGCACCGATCCCAACTTCACCCGCCTGCCCGCCGGCGACCAGCAGCGGCTGGTCCAGCAGCTCCATCGCGTCAACCAGATGCCCGAAGACGAGCGCCAGCGCCGCCTGGGCCGCGCCGAGTTGCTTGAGCATCTTTTGCCCCAGCAGCGCATGCAGGTCAGCGACTCCTTCCGGCGCATGAACATGCTGCCCGCCGATCGCCGCGCAATGATTACGAGCGCCTTCCGCGATCTGCGCGCGGTCCCTCCCGACCAGCGGCCGATGGTGCTCAATTCAAGCCGTTATCAGAATCAGTTCTCGCCCGATGAGCGCGGCATGCTCACCGACATGCTCCGCGTCGAGCCCTACGAGCCGGCCCGCTGAGCTGAGGCCGTGGCCACTCATTAACATTCGGTGAATGATGGGCCACTCTTGTTGATCTTGAAATGATCGTGCCCTAGCATCGCCAGCTATGGACCCTTCGACCCTCGACGCACTCCGTCTCGCCTACAAGCAGGCTACCGACCAATGGGTGGCTGCCATTCATGCCGAAGAAGCCCTGGCTACCCGCGACCACTCTGTCGTCGCCTGGGAACATTGGGACACTGCCCACTTTGCGGAAGAGGACGCCCGAACCAAAGCCAAGCACGCACGGGACGCCTACAAGGATGGGCTTCGCGAGGCGAATCTGGGGATCTAACGTCGCGAGTTCCGAGTTTCTCCCGCTACTTCAGCTCCAGCGGCGCTTTCAATTCAATAGCCCGCGACGAACCGCCAACCTGCACTTCGAACGAGCCCGGCTCGGCCACCCAGCCCTTCTTCTCCGGGCTCCAATACGAGAAATCCTGCCTGCTTAACCAGAACTCCACTTGCTTCGACTCACCCGGCTTCAGCTCCACGCGGCGAAACCCTTTCAGCTCGTGCTCTGGCCGGTCGATCTTCGAGTGCCCGTCGTGAATGTAGAGCTCCACCACCTCAGCGCCCGCGCGTGAGCCGGTGTTCTTCACCGTTACGGTCGCCGCGGGTTCCTTGCTGCCAATCCGAGATCCGTGCACCTCGAGGTCCTTGTACTCAAACGTTGTATAGCTCAGCCCAAAACCAAACGGAAACTGCGGCTCAACCTTCTTCGTGTCGAAATAGCGATAGCCCACATAAATCCCTTCGGCGTAGTTCACCTTCAGGTGTTCGCCGGGATAGTGACCATACGCCGGCGAATCCTCAAAATGCTTCGGCATTGTCACCGGCAGCTTGCCGCTTGGGTTTGCCGTGCCGAACAGAATATTCGCCAGCGCTTTGCCACCCTCCTGCCCGCCATAGCCCATAAACAGCAATGCCGGCGTCTTATCGATCCAGCGCGTCATCGTCACCGGGTCGCCCGTGTTCAGCACCACGATCGTGCGCGGATTCGCGGCCTCCACAGCCTCAATCAGTTCGTCCTGTCCGGCTGGCAGGTCCATCGTCGCCACATCGAAGCTCTCGGCCTCGAGCTTCGGATATCGCCCCACCACCACAATCGCCACGTCGCTCTGCGCCGCTGCGTCCACGGCCTCTTTGCGCAACTTCGCCCGAGCTTCCGTCCCGTCCTGCTCCGGATTCTCGCCCTCCATCCCGACGCCCAACGCGTACGTCACTTTCAGGTCCGCGCCCGCCGCCGCGCGAACCCCTTCCTCCGGCGTGATCGCCTGCTTGGGCCGCACCAGCGAGCTGCCCCCGCCGCCCGTCCGCGCCACTCCCGCATTCGGCCCGATCACCGCAATCGAATGAATCTTCTTCGCCGCCAGCGGCAGCAGCGCCCCACTGTTCTTCAGCAGCACAATCCCTTCCGTTGCCCCTTGCAGCGCAACTGCACGCTGCTCCGGCGTATCGACAATGCCTGTAGCCACGTGCGGATGGTCAAACAGTCCGCTCACAAAGATCACCCGCAGAATCCGCTCCACGTTGCGATCGAGCGTCGCCTCGGTAATCTCACCAGCCTTCACCGCGGTCAACACCTTGTCCGCCGTCAGCCAGCCCGCGCCGCTTCCCTGCGCCAGCGTCTCCGGCCGCGCAATGAACTTCTGCATCGCCTGTCCGCCCGGCATCTCCAGGTCCATCCCCGCGTTCACCGTCGCCGCCGTCGAATACGTGCTGCCCCAGTCCGACACCACAAAGCCCTTGAACCCGAACTCCTTGCGCAAAACATCGTTCAGCAGAAGCGCATTCTCCCCGCAATGCACGCCATTCACCAGGTTGTAGGCACTCATCACCGTCCACGCATCGGCCTCTTCCACCGCGGCCTTGAACGCAGGCAGGTAAATCTCGTGCAGCGTCCGCTCGTCGATCTGCTCGTCGATTCGGTGCCGCTCATACTCCTCGTTGTTCGCGGCAAAGTGCTTCACGCTCGGAATCACTCCCTCGCTTTGCACGCCGCGCACATACGCCACAGCCAGCCGCGAAGTCAGATACGGATCTTCGCCATAGCCCTCAAAGTTCCGCCCCCACAGCGGCTGTCGATTGATGTTCACTGTCGGCCCCAGAATCATGTCCCGGCCCAGCGATTTCACTTCCTGCCCAATAACCACGCCTTCGCGCTGCACCAGGTCCGGGTCCCATGTCGCCGCCATCGTCTCGCCCGCGGGAAAGCTCGTCGCCGTCACCACCGTCGCCGCATTCGCCGCATTGGTGATCGCCGAGCTGCCGTACCACGCCCGCACGCCCATCGGCCCGTCCGCCATCTTGATCGCCGGAATCCCCAGCCGCTCAATCGGCGCCGACTCCATCCACCCTGATCCGGCCAGCATTGTCGCCTTCTCCTCGAGCGTCATCCGGCTCAGCAGATCGGCCACCCGCTTCTCCGTCGCAACCGCCGGATCCTTGTACGGCGTCGCCGATGTTGCCGCTCCCTGCGCCGCAACCATTTGCGGCCGGCCCAGCATCAACAGCGCTGCAAAGACGAGCACAACAAAGGAAGAACAATTCAAGGCATTCAGAAGAACGATGAGAGCATTGGAAACACGGCGCATGGACTCACTCCCCACCGGATAGTTTTGCTGTTGTAATCCGCAGGCAATGGTAGTGGACCGGTCCCGCACAGGACAAATGACAGACAAACCCGCTTCGGGCTGCAGTGCGGTTCCCAGCTTACCGGTAATTCGACCACGGCCAAGAAAACGAGAGCGACTTTTTGACCTGTTTCGCTCGTTGAAGCATGCTATCCAGCCTCAAATTGGTCTATGACAACTTCGCGAAAACGTGCAATCTTCTAAGCCGCCAGAGCAGCCTGACAGCTCGCTTGAAATGATTCCCTTGCCAATGACAATGTGTCGCACTACTCTGATTTACATTCCACAGCCGCCAGGCACTGCATAGAGGAACCTTGCCAACTATCGAAGCCCAACCTGCCCTGCCACGCTCTTCACGCGTTCTCACGGTGTTCATCACGGTCGTTCGATACACACTGGGCCTGGCGATTCTTACCTATGGCATCTCCAAACTCTTCAACTTCCAGTTCCAGGTCTCGGCGTGGACATATGATCACCCGCTGATCCGGACCTCTGGGAGCATGCTCACCTGGGCTTTTCTTGGTTATGAGCCATGGTTCCAGTTCGTGCTCGGGGTCTTCGAAACCATCCCTGGTTTGCTGCTTCTTACCCGGCGGACGTGGCGACTTGGCGCGCTGCTGCTTTTCCCTGTGCTGCTGAATGTTGTTCTGATCAATTTCGCACTGGACCTGTGGCACGACACAAAGGTCATCGGTTCCATTCTGCTTTTGTTGAACCTGTTTCTGTTGGCCTGCGATCTGCCCCGGTATCGCTCAATCCTTGCATCGCTGCTGCCCGCGCCCGCTCCGTTCAGAAACCGGCGAGTTCAAGCCGTCGCAACCGTAGCCGCTATCCTGGTGCCGGTCGTAGCCATCGGCTGCTTCTGGTTTTTCGCCATGATGCCGATCAATCGTGCAATGGCAGAGATTGTGGACTTTGTGGGAACACGCCAAATTAATGGCGCGGGCACCTGGGCTGTGGACAGGATTACGATTGGCGGCCAGGAGATAACCGGTGCGCCGGACCGAAGATTCTACTTCGACATTTTTATGAAATGCGGCTACAAATCGGGGCTGACAGAGTCCCTTGGAACCTTCACGGCCAGCCGGGGCCGCCACTCTGTGGACATATCGGGGCTGTCTCTCGGGGGAGACTCGTCTCTCATCGTCGCCACGTACACACTCCAGGACAAAATCCTCACGATCGAAGGCCACCGCGGCGGACAGCCGGTGGAGATCGTGCTGCACCGACTGAAATGGGGACCGATGCTGCCATTCGGCCGTTAGAGTGCGGCGCGAAGTCCTCCTTGACTTGGGCTCCAAGGCGTAAGCACCAGCCACTCGTTAGGTACCTCTCCAATCGGTCACAGAGTGCTTTCCGATCTCGACTATGCCGGCTCATTGCTGCGAAAAGGGCCGAGTGTTCGCTCGCCCGCGAAGCTTTGCGGTTCTGTCCATGTGGTCGCCTACTCGCAACCCGCGCCACTCCCCCCTCACAACCTCCACAATTCCCCGTCGTTTACAATGATCAATGGGCCAAGGCCCATTTTTTGTGCGCTGCGAGCGCAACTAGAGCAAGGAGCTTCAACTCTTATGGCGATTCCCGCCACGCAAATGCGTCCCGGCATGATCATCAAGCACAACGATCAGCTGCACCTGGTCTTCAAGGTCGAGCACCGCACTCCCGGCAACCTGCGCGCCTTCA
>CAYWSR010000237.1:0-7026 GCA_964460385.1 uncultured Occallatibacter sp.
TCGCGCTGGACAACCCGAAGAAGATCAGCTTCCTGAGCTTCCAGCCGGTGAGCTTCACCGGCCGCGACGAAGACATCAGCGACGAACGCCGCGTAGCACAGCGCTACACCCTCTCTCACATGGCGCACGACGTGAAGAACCAGGTGGGCATTGGCGAGCCGGAGCGGGATTGGTTCCCAATCAGCTTTATGAGCACCTTCAGCGACTGGGCCGATTTGATTCACGGGCCGACGGCGGAGTGGGGCCAGTTGAGCTGCGGTTGCCACCCGAACTGCGGCATCGGCATGGCGGTAATGATCGACAAGGAAACCAAGGAATGCGCGCCGGTGACGGCGTTCCTGGATATGGGGCAGGTGGCGAAGGATCTGGCGAAGGTGAATGACGCGGCCCGCGGCAGGATGCTTTCCGTGTTTGGCCTTGGGATCTCGCTGTTGCGCAACTACGATCCGTTCCAGTCGCCGACGCACTTCAAAATCACCGACATGATGAAGAAGATGGACAAGACCTTCAACGCGACGGGCAAGGACTACGGCAGCGTCAAGGGCGACCGTACGATGGCCGACATCGAGAAGCGGCGCGCGGACCGCTGGAACTTCCTGTTCATCGCGGGCATGTGGTTCCAGGACCTGTTCAACTACGACTTCCGGCGCACGGAGCAGTGCATTATTCCGTACGCGACGCAGGAAGGCGAGATCAGCTTCTGCGCCTACAACACCGGCGTGGGCTGGAGAAACATCATCGAGAAGATGCACATGACGGCGACTCTGACCAAGTGGTATGAGGAGCACGGCCGGCATGAGATCTTTGCGGGCGGCAAGAAGGTGAGCATGTCGCAGGTGGGCCACACGCTGAACCTGAACATGGAGCATGTAAACTCCGAAGCCAACCACACGCTGGACGAGCTGGGCATCGCCAAGAACGCGCGCGAGGAGAAGATCCGCGCACGCGATCTGAAGTCAGAAGCCGAGAACGCCCGCATGGCCAAGCTGTATCGCGAGCATGTGCTGGGCGAGAAGCCGATCGAGGGCATGGTACGGCTGGACTCGATTGCGCCGGCAAAACCGGTGGAGACGCGGGAGCCGGTGGCTGGCGACTGATCGTCTAGCCTGACCTAAGGTGAATGCAAAAAGGCCGTTCCCGATGGGAGCGGCCTTTTTGCATTCCGAACAGTGAGCGGCCTATGGTCCGGCAGCAGCGCTGTCGATTACTTTATTGGAGTGTCCGCCGCGACAAAGGCCAGGGCGGTCATGGCAGCCTTGATGGTGGCGTTCTTTCCCGACCTAGCGCCCTCGAGTGTCTCGCCACCGAACAGCGGAACATGCTTACCGGCAAGGTCGACAGAGTGAATCTCGAAGACCAGATCGCCGGGAGCGGTGAAGCTTGAGGGGTCAGCGTTGGTGAGTGCCGCGCTCACCGGGGAACCCTTCGCCGCAAGCACTGCCGATCCTTGCTTGATGTCCTCGTCAAGAACCAGTTTCGGCTCGTCTCCAACCTGGGCTGTTTCCGAGTCAAGGTTGTCAGCGAATGAGACCCGAATCGGTGTTCCGGCGCGCAATACTCCGTCTTCGGGGACTGCTACCGCGGATTCAGGAGCGGGCGCAGCAGAGCCGGGGACTTTGTAGTCAATCTGCTCGACGGCACTGCGAAGCAGATTGGGACCTACGGCGATGGCCTCTAAATGCGCGTTGTAGTTGATCGTAATAGGGCCGGCGTACCTGGCGGACTGCGTGGTTGGCGTCCAGCCGTTTGTGGTGTAGTAGATGGCCGCGTAATGCGTCTCACACTTGATGCGAACTTTGGTCCCGGCGTCGACCTTTCCGGAGTCAACGGAGAATGTCGGTTTGTCGACAGTCATTGGGTTGCCGAAGGTGGGGCGAATCATCATCGGAGGGGGTTCAGCCGAAGTTGCCCCCGTATCCGAAGCCGATGTTTGCGAAGCGCCTGGATTGGTTCCTGTCTGGCCAGAAGCCTGAGCGGCTTGGGCGTGGAGCATAGCCCTCAACCGATAGGACCCGTCGCGGCCTGACAGGGCAGCCCGCACAGCCCCCTGCATGGCGGGCGCGCTCTCAGTTCCCTGGTTGCGCAGGCGGAGGATTGCGGATTGAATCGCAAACTGATTGCGCAGCGCCAGCGACCGCTGCATGGAAGCCGCAGCAAAGAGCATCGCCCCCTGATTCATTGAGGCGCGAGCCTGAAGCGAACCGGCCATTGAAAGGAACATCGAGCGGGCCTGAAATGAGTTCAGCATGCTGGCCTGCGCAAAGATCATTCCCTGAACCTGTGCCTGGTTTGTCATCATCATGGTTCGAGCCTGAGCCACCGCAAAAGCCTGCTGCGCCTGGGCGGCCGGCGATGTGCCTGGAGCCGGAGCAATCTGGGCGAGGGAAGCGACGGCTGACGTCGTGATAACAAGAAGTGCCGCAGCAGTTTTCATACAAACTCCAATGAGCTTTGGTTAAGCACAATTTATCAGGGTCCATCCTGGTGCAGCCATGCATTTCACGATTCAAGGTTGGGAGCTGCTCACCTTATGGGTCCCAGTCTTGACTGGTTCAATGCAGGCTGCGCGGGGGCCTACCAGACTTCGAGCTTGAAAGCGCGGTACTTTCGGATCAGCTCGAAATCGGTGCGGTTGGAGGTGATGAGCCGGGCGCCGTGGGTGCGGGCGGTGAGGGCGATGAGGACGTCGAAGTGCAGGTCGCGGAGTTTGTGGGGCTCGAAGCCCTGGTCGTGATGGATCTTTGCAAGAATTTGCCCGGACTCAAGCCAGTTGTTTTCGGTTGGAGTGAGGATTGGGCGGCTCTGTTCAATGGCTTTCACAAATTGCCGCTCCGGCTCAGCGGTTACCCCACGCCAAAGCTCCGCCAGAACAACCGAAGAGTTTCGTATCCTTCCCGGAGCGCGCTCGAAGCGCTCCGAGTGGCGCGCCGTTCGCTGATTATCGATCAGGACAGAAGTGTCGAAGATGACGATCTCATTCATCGGAACCGGCGAACTTGAGCTTACCTTCGGACTTCCTGATTGCGTCCTTGAACTGCTGGTTCCCTACCATTTCCTCGAGGGCCATGTGCACGGCCTCAGTCCGCGTCTTAACGCCCATCACACGGACGGCCTTGTCCGCCAGCTTTGTGTCGAGTCGAATTGAAGTAAGTGTACCCGCCATCGCAGTCTCCTCATGTATATATAAAGCTTGCCCGATGTATATACAAATGTCAAGGCGGCATGCGTCGCAGATCGTGGACATTGGTTGCGGCGAGGGGCTTATTTATCGTATCCGGCAAATGACAGTCGGCCGCCGTATTTGATCATCAGCGCTTTGAAGCTCGCTAAGCGCCGGGCTTCGAGCTTCGACATTCTCTTTGACTTTGCACGGGGCTTTGCGCCGGCTGCGCGGGCGGGCTTGCGGGTGGCCCTGGAAGTGGCGCGAGCGGAGGTGGGTTTGGCGGGCATGGGCAGAATTCCTGTGGCTCAAGTGCATTTCAAAGGATGCTCATTGCGCGGTGGGTTGAATGCTGCAGGGGTTAAGACCCGCTGTTCTTTTTTGGCGCTTCCGGCACGACTGAAGTCGTGCCCTGACTCATGTGTTTCCTTGCAGATCAGAAAAAACGGGGATCGCCGGATCAGCTCTCGATGGGAAGGTAGAGGCGGTAGGACTCGTCTTTGATGGCCTGGAAAGGACGCAGGGAGAGGGTGCCCGAGTCGGTTTGGACCTGCCAGTCAGAGGAACCTTTTGCGGCCTGCTTGACGGAGAGCAGGGTTTTGCTGGTGAGGTTGGGCGGGAGCTGGCTGAGCGTAAAGAGGGCGAGCGGGCCGTGAACAGGAGCGACAAGGGAGGGGTGCTCGGGATCGACAGCTTCGAGGGTGGTGGGCATGTCGAACTCAACCTCGATGCGATCGCCGTTTTTCCAGGTGCGCTTGAGGCAGAGGAATTGACCGGGGGGCGGGCAGAAGCAGGCGGTGGTGGAGTTCTCCATGACGGCTTTGAGGCCGTTGATCTTGATGCGGGTTTTAAAGGCGGACCACTCGGGGATGCGCAGATAGATTACGGTTTCGGTTGGCTTGCGCACGTTGACGGTGAGCGTGGTGGTTGGCTCGAAGGGATAGCGCGTGTTCTGGGTGAGGGTGATGCGTTCCCTGCCCTGCGACCACGAGACGCGGGAGGGGACGTAGAGGTTGACGTAGACGCCGCCCTGATCGTCGTGAAAGTAGGCGCTGATGCCGTAGTCGGCAGTGATCTGCGCGAAAGTTCCGGAGCAGCAGGTCCACTTGTCGTTGTGGTAGAACTTGAAGCCGCTGTCGTTGTAATCGGAGTAGTAGAAGCCGTAGCCGCTCTTCATCATCGGCTTAGCGCCGAGGATGGTGTTGTAGAGGACGCGCTCCATGCTGTCGCCGTAGCGTGTGTCGCGCGTGACGCGGAGCAGGTAGCGGGTGATTTTGAACATGGCATAGGCGCCGCAGGGGGTTTCAAAGCTGGAGTGGGTCTTGGTGACGCTGTCACCGAGAGCGCCGCTGCCCGGGGCGCACAGGGTTTCGTTGGGACCCCAGCCACCGGTGGCGAAGCTCTGTTCGCGGACCATGCTGAAGCCGTTGCGCGCGGCGCGGAGATGCTTCTGGCTGCCGGTGGCGAGATAGGCCTGCATGGCGCTCGACAAGGCGTTGACGTGGCTGTAGGCGTGTTTGCCGGCGAGTACGTTCTGGCCGTCGGCGAGAGGATCGAAGTACCAGTCATCGGCGAGGTAGCGCTTGGCGAGGGCTAGATAACGGTCGCCAGCACCGCGCTTGTATGCGAGGAAGAGATTTTCAGGCAGGGTATAGGGCTCGTCCCAGCAGAAGGAGTCGTCGGTGTGGGGCCGAGCGTACTGCTGGTCGCGGGAGAGTGCCTTGGGCGGAAGGGACGGCAAAGCAGCGTCGAGGGTGGCGTCGAGGGCCTTGAGAGCATTGGGGTCGGAGGCGAACTCGTGGGCGTCGATGAGGCCGATAGAGACCTTGTCGTAAGTGTAGGCGGGGAGACGGTAGCCCTTGTAGAAGTTCGGTGAGATAGCGGCGGTGTAGGCGCTGACGAGGCGGTGAACCTTCTGCTGCGTCTCCGGATTGCGGGTGGCGGCGTAGTCGCGGGAGAGGCCGGAGAGGTATTGGCCAAAGGCGTGGCCCGGGACGAAGCCATGAAAGTTCTTCATGCTGAAGTCGTCGGACCAGTCGTACCAGCCGCCCATTTCGGGGCCGGGCGCGGGAAGTCCGGCGCGCTGACGGAAGGGCTTGAGCAGGGCGTCTTCATCGAGCGCGGCATAGAAGGCGTGATTGGTCTGGAACTGCTGGCGGAGAGGCCCTTCGAGAAGCTCAACATCGGCATAACCGAATTGGTCGAGTGGGGCGGGCGGGGCGGGGTCGGCTGCGAAGGCGCGGCGTGGGGAAGCGACGGATGCGGCGGCCAGAGCTGCACCCGTTTTGAGGAAGGATCTGCGGGAAAAAGTCAAAGCGGTGTTCCCTCTACTAATACCGACCGGGGATGGGCCAGTTTGTGCGGGGCCTGTCCCTTCAGCTCAGTGTGTCACAGGGTTGGGGTGGTTGGGGATGGGGTAGAGGCGGGGTGAATCTGATGGGTCAGTAGCGAGGAAGGTGCGGGGTATGGGGTCCAGGGTCTGGGGTCTCGGGTCTGGGAAAAGGAGGAAATAGTTGAGCGGTGGCGGGGTCTGGACGTCTGTGTGGATAGAAGCATAACAACCAGGCGGTGTCGGGAGGGCAAGGCAAATGATGGCATTGCTCCAGCCGAAGATTTCAATTTAGGGGGAGAGATGAGACTGAACACCAACGGAAGTAAATGGCGGAATTGTGTGCGGCTGTTGCTGGGGGTCGCGATTGTGGTAACCGGGATGACGCAAGTCGCACGGGCGCAGGAGGCACAAGAGCAAAAACCGTTTGCGGCCAAGACGCCTCCTATGGAATCGAATGTGACGGTCTACTTGAAGTACACTGGGCCGCAACAGGTGGCAAACGATCTGCAGACTGCGGTGCGGAACATGGTGGGTGGTCACGCACGCGTGTACTACGACTCGTCGGTCGACGCGATTTTGCTGCAAGGAAACGCCGATGAACTGGCGATCGCGCAGAAGATTATCGCCGATCTTGACCGGCCGAGGAAGGTCTATCGGCTGGAGTACACGATCGAGATGATGGACGGAACGAAGCGAGTGAGTGCGCAGCATTATGCGCTGGTTGCGATCGTGGACCAACGGGCAACGCTGAAGCTGGGGAGCCGCGTACCGGTGATGACTGGGAAGATGGACGCCGATACCGACAAAGCATCTTCGCAGGTGCAGTATATGGATGTCGGGTTGAGCATTAGTGCAACGCTGTACGGAAGCGAAGAAGGATTGACGCTGCAGACGAAGGTGGAGCAGTCGTCGCTGGCGGAAGACAAAACGGGTGTTGGCCCGCAGGACCCGGTGCTGCACCAGGCTGTGCTGGAGAATGCGTCGACGGTGACGGTGGGCAAGGCGCTGACATTGGGATCGGTGGACATTCCGGGAGGGACGAACCGGCTGGAAGTGGAAGTGGTGGCGGAGGCGGTGAAGTAGGGGGCGGGGTTCGGCGAAGAACGACCAAAAGCAACCGCAGATCCTTCGACTCACCACCCCCAAACTGAAGTACGTTTGGGGCCCCGTTCGCTCAGAATGACAGCTTATTTGCAACCGATGACAGCTTATTTGCGATATGAGTTGGTGACAGCCTATCTGCGGCGCAGGCTTCGAATTCAAGTCACGAGAGGTGGTTGATGAGCGAGGCGATGCAGGCTGCGCCGAAGCCGTTGTCGATGTTGACGACTGAGACGTTGGGCGAACAGGTGTTCAACATGCCGAGGAGGGCGGCGACGCCGCCAAACGAGGCACCGTAGCCTACGCTGGTGGGGACGGCCAGGACGGGAGCCTGAACGAGTCCGCCGACGACGGTGGGCAGGGCGCCTTCCATGCCGGCGCAGACGATGAGAACGCGGGCGGACTGGAGCGAGGTCTTCTGGGCAAGGAGGCG
>CAYWSR010000238.1:0-6989 GCA_964460385.1 uncultured Occallatibacter sp.
TGGTGGTCTCCCACCCATTTCGCAAAGAACGCGAAATGGATGGGGCACGGAGCATTCAGCTGTGTGGTTAGCGGACTTTGAGGACGATGATGGTTTCGTCGTCGAAGCGGTCGTGGGTTCCCTGGAACGCGCCAACGTCGGCGAGGATGGCGTCGGCGATCTGCTGTGCGGTCAGGTCACGAATAGAGCAGAGGAGCCCCTGGAGGCGTTCTTCGCCGTACATGTCTTCTTTGTCGTCTTCGGCGTCGAGGATTCCGTCGGAGATGAAGATGATTACGTCGCCGGGTTGCGTGGCGACGGAGAACTCCTCGTATGTGACGTTGGGAAAGAGGCCGAGGGGGAAACCCTCAGCCCGGACGACGACGGACTCGCCAGCGCGGCAGAAGAGCGGCTGAACTGCGCCGGAGTTGGCGACCTGGAGGGTCTGGTTTTCGTCGTTCCAGAGGGCGAAGAGAAGCGTTACGTACTGCGAGTCGAGTTTGCGCTCCTGGAGCGCGTCGTTGAGTAGAGCCATCATCGCGGCCGGCTCAGGGAGCTGGGCCGCGGCTGCGCGCATGATGCCGCTGACGAGTGCGGCGAAGAGCGCTGCCGGAGCGGCTTTGCCGCTGACATCGCCGAGGACGATGGCGGTGCGGTTGGGGCCGTAGTCGAGGAAGTCGTAGAGATCGCCGCCGATGGAGCGGGCGGGGAGAAAGCGGACGGCCATGTCGGCGTGGGGATGGGAGGGTGCTTCGCGGGGGAGCAGGCGAAGCTGGACCTCGCGGGCCATGGCGATGTCTTTCTCGAGCTGCGCTTCCTGGCGGCGGACGGCCTGGTAGAGACGGGCATTTTCGATGGAGATTGCGATCTGGCTTGCGAGGGTGGTGAGGATGCGCTCGTGCTCTTCATTGAATGCGTGCGGGCGTGTGTGTTCGAGATCGAGAACGCCGATGATGCGGCCCTTGTAGAACAGCGGCACGATGAGCTCGGAGCGCGTCTCTGGATTCATCTCGAGATAGCGGGGGTCTTTGAGGACGTCGGGAACGTTGATGAGCCGCCACTCGCGGACGGCGGCACCGACGAGGCCAGAGGATACGGGGAGGCGGCGGAGAGGTGCGTGGGTGTAGCCGAAGCGCCATGCGTAGCGCGTGACGAGGGTTTCGCCCTTTTCGTCAAGGAGCATGACGGTGAACATCTGGTAATCAATGAGGCGGCGCAGGAGTTGACCAACGCGTTCGAGGAGCGGGCCGAGGTCGAGGATGGAGGTGAGTTCGACGGCGATTTCGTTGAGGACCTCGAGAGACTGGGCCTGGCGCGAGACGCGCGCGTAGAGGCGGGCGTTTTCAATGGCCTGGGCAATGCGAGAGGCGGTGAGCGTAAGCAAGTGGAGATGCTCGGGGCGGAAGTAGCCGGCTTGTTCGCTTTCGATGTCCATGACGCCAATGAGGCGGTTCTTGGCGATGAGAGGGACGGCGAGTTCGGAGCGGACATCAGGATTGACGGAGACGTAAATGTCGGAGGCGGTGACGTCGTTGAGGAGGATGGGCTGGCGCGTAAGGGCGACCTGGCCGACAACGCCACGGCCCATGGGGAAACGCATGCGTTCGGCCTGGGATGTGTGGCCGATCTGGAAGCGCATGCGGAGGTCTTTGCTGCGGTCGTTGAGAAGAAGAATGGCGAAGATGCGGTAATGGATGACGGCGCGAACCAGCTCGGAGGTGCGATTGAGGAGGGTCTGCAGATCGAGCGTGGTGTTGAGCGCGTCGGACATCTGCATGAGGTAGTTGAAGTCGGCGATTTCGACGCGTGGGTTGGAGAGGTCTATATGCGCGTGCGGATTCGCTGGATCGGCGGGACGGTAATCGCCTTCGAGCTCGTGCGAATGGGACGAACTTGGATGAAGCGGGGATGGAGGCTTGGGGGACATACGTACCGAAGGCAATGATAGCGGATGGTGGCGGGCGGAGGATCAGCATCTGGCGGGTTACTTGTGGAGTGGGATGGAGAACGGTATAAGGAGGGAACCGCGCTGAATGAATTCTTAATTGATGAATGGGGAAGGGAGCCGGAGTGGCTGATTCCGAGCGCAATCGTGCGGGCACCGCTTCTGCAATGGTGACGGCCCTAGTTGCGATTGCGGTGCTTGCGCCGGCGATTGCGGCGTTCGCGATTCTCTGGACGCAGGCGTATGCAGCGCCGTTTGAGGACGACTACCACGCATTGCTGGGATTTGCCGGCGAATTCGAGCAGTTGCACGGCGCGAAGGACAAGGTGCTGCTGGTGGCGGCGGCGCAACACACCGAGTACAAGCTGGTATTTGAGCACGCAGTGGCTGGAGTGGAGCTGGCGCTGACGCAGCGATTGAGTTTTTCCTTTTTGGAGTCGGTGGGCGATCTGTTTCTGCTGACAATCGGGTGGCTGCTGTGGCTGACCTATGGGGGGAATGAGGGAGGGCTGCGGGCGAGGCTGGCGCGTTTTCTGCCAGCGAGCCTGATCTTCTTTGGGCTGGCCTACTGGGAGACTGTGAACTGGGCTATGGCGGGGCTGCAGAATTTGCCGGTGATCTTCTTCAGTTTGCTGTCGATTTATTTGCTGGCGAGCGGGGATGGATTGGTTCTTCCGCTGATGGGGCGACGGCGGGCTGAGATGAGTGGTCTCCCACCCTTGGCACAAAAACAAGAACGTGCCAAGGATGGGGCACCCAAGAATTGGGGGTGGGCGTGCGCGGCGGGGGCGCTGGCGGCGTTTTCTTCGGCCAATGGATTTCTGGTGGCCGTTGTGGGCGCGTGGATTCTGCTGCGGAGGCGGGCGTATTGGGCGTGCGTTGGGTGGGGAGCGAGCTTCGTGATTCCGCTGGCGGCGTATCTCTACCACTATGTGCCGGTGCCGCGGCAGGCGACCGGGCTCTCTTACGTGGCGCGGCCGCTGGAGGTATTTGCGTTTCTGGGGATGGCCGCGGGATCGTTCTGGGGTGCGCTGGTGGCAGGGTTTGCGATTGCTGGGGTGGTGGTGTGGGCGCTCAAGAGCGGGTACTCCCAAGAGAATCCTGTGGGAGTTTATTGGACGGCATGGGTGCTGCTGTCGGCGCTGCCGGTGGCGTGGGTGCGGGGATCGGCGGGGGTGGTGATTGCCTCGCGTTACAGCATCTATTCATGCCTGATGGTGGTGTTTTGCTATGGATTTCTGGCGGATCGGGCAGCGAAAAAGGGGCACGGTTGGGCGAAGGCGTTCTATCCGGCGGCGCTGGTGACGGCGATTGCGTTCTGTTTGATGAAGGACGCGCAGGCATACGACAAGCTGGGAGAACGAAAAGAGACGATCCGGGCGGGGATGGCGCACTACAAGGAGAACCGGGGAGTGAATTCGCCGCTGATCGATGCGTTCGTGATCAAAGATGTGCCGGGCGAAGAGCAGTATGAGCGGCAGGAGCTGACGCGGGCGATTGAGAGCGGGATTTACAAACTCAGGGACCAGGGACCAGGGACCAGGGACTAGGGACTGGGCGAAGCTACTCTGCGCCGAGTTCGCGGAGGATGGCGACGGAGGCGGATGCGCCGACGCGGTTTGCGCCGGCCTCTAGCATAGCGCGGACGTCGGCGAGAGTGCGGATGCCGCCCGAGGCTTTGACGCCGCAGCGCGCGCCGGCGACGCCGCGCAGGAGCGCAACATCGGCGACGGTTGCGCCGCTGGTGGAGAATCCCGTAGAAGTCTTGAGGAAGTCAGCGCCGGCCTGGATGGCGATCTCGGAGGCGCGGAGCTTTTCCTCGACCGTGAGCAGACAGGTTTCGAGGATGACTTTGAGGATGGCGCCGTGGTGATGGGCGACGGTGGCGGCGGCATGGATGGCGTGCTGGACGGCGTGATGATGGCCGCTCTTGAGGGGGCCGATGGGGATGACCATGTCGAGTTCGCGGACGCCGAGCCTGGTGAGAGCGGCGGCCTCCTGGCGGAGGGTGGAGACCAGCGAGGCCCCGAGAGGGAAGCCGATGACGACGCCGACGGGGATGCCGGAACCGGTCAGTTGGCCGACGGCGTTGGCGGCCCATACGGGATTGACCATGGCGCAGGCGAAGCGGTAGCGGATGGCCTCGGCGCAGAGGGCGCTCATCTGGGTGTGGGTGGCGTCGGGTTTGAGCAGAGTGTGGTCGATGACGGCGGCAAGGGACTGCCAGGAGGCCAGAGTTTGGGCGGCAAAGCCGGCGGCGTCCCAGCTGCCGTTATCAAATTCGAGGTCCGCTGAGTTGATGGGAGTGATAGCGGCCATGGGAAGTGCTCCTTGCCCCGGTCATTGAGATTCGGCGAGTGCGATTCGCCGGGGACGCGGCTGGGGCCGAACGTGCTCTCCGGGAGATGAGTATAGTGCCTGGCGCGGGGGGAATCCAATCAAGGCCCGGGTTAAGGTTCGGGCCAAAAGATTCGAAGGCGTAGGCGGGGGATGGGTTGCCTGAGGGGTGATGGCCGTTAACGCTGGATGCGGGCGGAGCCTCCACTCGCGAAGGCGCGGACCTGGTCGAGGGTGGCCATGGTGGTGTCTCCGGGGAAGGTGGTGAGGAGCGCGCCATGGGCCCAGCCCAGCTTGACGGCCTCTTCGGGCTCTTCGCCTGAGATGAGGCCGTAGATGAAGCCGGCGGCGAAGCCATCGCCGCCGCCAACGCGGTCGTAGACATCGAGCTCGGCGGTGGGGGCAGAGTAGGTTTTGCCGTTGAGCCAGGCGACGGCGCTCCAACTGTGGTGATTGGTGGAGTGGACCTCGCGGAGGGTTGTGGCAACCGCCTTGACGTGGGGGTGCTTCTTGAGGACGTTGTCGATCATTGCGAAGAAGACGCTGGGGTCGAGTTTTGACTTGGCGGCGACTTCGGGGCCGGGAACGCCGAGGCCCTTCTGCAGATCCTCTTCGTTGCCGACGAGCACGTCCACGTTTTGGACAATGGTGGCGATGGTTTCGACGGCGCGCTCGTTGCCGCCATGGATCTTCCAGAGTTTTTCGCGGAAGTTGAGATCGAAAGAGGTGACTGCGCCGGCGCCTTTGGCAGCCTTCATCATTTCAGCGGCGAGGGGCGCGGTGGTGGGCGAGAGCGCGGCAAAGATGCCGCCGGAGTGGACCCATTTGACGCCATTGGCGAAGATGGCCGGCCAGTCGAAGTCGCCGGGCTTGAGCTGGGCGGCGGCTTCGTTGGAGCGGTTATAGAAGACGACAGGAGGGCGCACGCCGAAGCCCCGGTCGCTGTAGACGGCGGCCATGTTGGGGCCGGTGACGCCATCGTGCTTGAAGTGCTTGTAGAAGGGCTTGACGCCCATGGCGCGGATACGCTCGGCGATAAGATCGCCGATAGGGTAATCGGACATGGCCGAGGCGACGGCGGTGCGGAGGCCGAAACAGTCAGAGAGGTTGGCGGCGACGTTGAATTCCCCACCGGAGACATGGATTTTGCATTCGGTGGCTTTGCGGAAGGGGATGATTCCTGGGTCGAGGCGATGGACGAGCGCGCCGAGAGAGAGGAAGTCAAGGTCGGCAAGCTGCGGGATGTTGAGCGGGTTGGGCGTGTTTGGGTTGGTCATGGGTGTCATTCGCTGCGCCCAAGGAAGACCGGCGCGATGTGGCGATTGTAGAGGTTCTCGGTGACGTTGCGGGCGATGATGGGCTCGTTGGAGTCAAGGAGGCCGAGGTAGCGGGGGCCCATTTTGGCAGCGACCTTGAAACCAACGTGAAGAAGCTGGCGAAGGCTGCTGTTGTATGCCTTTGCGCCGGGAACATGGCGCAGCGCGGAAGTGTATTGCCCGGATGTCCAGGCGCTGACTTCGGATGGCGAGGGCAAACGGGCAGGATCGATGTCGATGACTGTGGCATAGGGGGCGCAAAGCTCTTCGCGATGGGAGAAAGCTTCGGCGTAGATCTCTTTGGCGAGGGCGAGGCCGTCGCCGCCGGACTCGGCGAGGCCGATGAGTTCTTCGAGCCAGGTGGTGCCCGCGGTCTTGAGGTGAACGCCGGCGTTGAACTGTTTCATGGTGGCGTGAATGGCGGGGTAGATGGAGAATTTGTCGCTGCCGGAGTGAACGCTGAGCTTGAGGTCGGAGGGAAGACCGAATTGGGTGACGGCGTATTGGATGGCGGCGACGTCGAGAGCGAATTCGCGATGGAATTGTGGGAGGTCACCAACGTAGTCGACGCCCTTGTTGAATCGGCCGCTGAACTTGGGGGCGATGGTCTGGATGGGGATGCCTTCGTCGGCGATGGCGGCAAGGATGATGAGGAGCTCGACGGGGCTCTGGGCGCGGTCTGTCTCGTCCATGGAGACTTCGGGAATGAAGTTGCCCTGGCCCTTGGCGGCAAGGATGGTGCGATAGACGTGGCCGGCTTTTTTGACGGCGGCGAGGAATTTGTGGGCGGTATGGCGGAGGTCGTCTGGTGTGATTTCGAAGGGCTCGTCGATGGCGGGGAGCTGGATTTGGCCGGCGAGGTTGGCACGGCGGCGGACGAACTCGGCGATGTCGTTGGCGTCGGCGGGCTGGCCGATGAAATCGGCGACGTCGATGGTGTAGAAGTCGCAGGGGGCGAGGAATCGGCCGACGGTTTCGAGGGTGATGTGGTCGGCGTCGAGGAAGTAAGGGAGGGTCCAGTTGTGGGCGTGGACGGCGGCGTCGGCGGCGGTGCGGACGGACGAAGGCTCGGAGCCGATGATGTTGTGTTCGCGGTTGGACTTGTTCCAGACCGGTATGACCTCGACGCCGGCGTGGAGGGCCTGGATGCAGGCCTGTAGCTGGGCCTTGGCCTGATGGGCGAAGCGGTCGCCGGTGCCGATGGAGTACTTGTTTAGTCGTAAGCCTGATTCAGCCATTCTCACGCCAATTTCTTGTCAAACGCATTTGCAAGGGCAAGAACTGCGATTCATTGACATGCGGAACCGCTTTTGATGCGGCGAGTCCGGCCTATGGATGTTCGGCGGACATGAGGCAGATGTCGGGCAGGTTGCGATAGCGCTCGGCGTAGTCCATGCCGTAGCCGATGACGA
>CAYWSR010000239.1:0-6830 GCA_964460385.1 uncultured Occallatibacter sp.
GCCAGCGTAAAGCGGGCTCTTGCCAATGACGTGACCGTTTGTGGCGAACACGAGCCGGTGACCTACGTGACGGAATACTTCTTGGGAGACGGCGTAACCACACAGTTCTACCTGACTGCCGATCCGTTCTGCCTCCCGAGCGCAAAGACCACGCTGATTCACGAGCTCTTCAACGAGCCGCTTATCAACGCCTCGTTGTGGTCCAATTACAGCTCGTCCGGCTGCATCAGCTTAGGCGCCAGCGGCCTTACGATGGAAGGCGGCAACGGCATCGACGGCGAGACCGTGCTCTCCTGGATCGACCCGATCGAGATGGGCGGCACACTGCTGCTGGAAGCGGTCGGCGTCAACCTGTCGGCGGGCAGTACCGGGGCGCTGTCCGGGTTCTTCACTGGGACCAACTCGCAATCGCAGGCCATTGCGGCATTTCAGGTGACTGCGGGACAGGGAACAGGGGCTGTCAGCGTGCAGCCGCTGATCATGGGCAATCCGACCGGCTCCATTTACGCACTGAATCCGGCGAATCAATATACGCTCAGGCTTCGCGTGAATTGCCCGGAGATCGAACGCGACCTCGGAATCTACCGGTCGTTTGGCGACAACGGCGCCATCACGTTCGGGGGGCAATTGATACAGGCACCGGCGAGGATCCAGATGGAGATCCAGCCGTTCGTTGACGGCGTCGGCGGCATGCCGGTTACTCTTTACGACGGCGCGCTTGCCGCGATGCCAACGACGTGCAATCTGGTGGCCGCCAGCAGCATCAACCTCATCGGTACGATGCGAGCATTGAATCTGACAAGCCTTGGTTCCGGCTGGGTGGTGAGCACGCCTGCCAGCGGCGGTCCCTTTACCCGCCGTATCGGCACCACTGCACAGGCCGCCGAGTGCCACACCGAGCGAACGGGCAAACTTGTCTTTTACACTGGCTTTCAGCCGGCGGCTGGCGAACAGGTTGCGGTCAGTTATCGGACCATCGGTAGGTCGGTTGGCCGCGCGGTGAATGTTGCCAGTCAGCAGGCTCTTGCCCAGGCAGGCGAGCCCGCGGTGGCCGCGTGGATCGGCACAGTCACGCAACCCGCTCCGCGGAGCTCTGTCGACTGCCGCAATGCGGCTTCGGCGATTGAGCAGGCGGCGGCCGGTGTGAGCGCCCTTTGGAGCGGCAAGTACAACGGCACGCGAACCAGCTTTGCCACCGACGTCTGGCCAGGGGACGCTTTGCTGCTGAATGCGCCCTCGACCAATCTGAATGCGCAGGTTGTGGTACGCAGCGTCAAGGTGAGCTACAGCGCCAGTCTTCCCGATCTGGTGGAGTATGCGATCGAGTTCGCGAATGACTGGGCCGACGACCTGGCCATCAAAACCAGCGCAACGGTGCCGGCGGATGCATGGCTTCCGGCGCCTATCGCACCAACGGTGCTCGCCAATCTCACCGGGCTCACGGTGACCGCGCTCAACGGCAGCACGGTGACTATCAATACAGGCGTCACGCCTCCGGCCGGCGGCGGGTTTGAGATTCGCCGCCGTGACTTCGACTTCTTGGCGGGGCAGGATCCGGATCTGGTGGCGCGGGCTACGGTGCCCACCATTACTTTCTTTCGCGAGACCGCCAACGACCGCTTTTACATCAGGATGTATGACGGCTCGACACCGCCCAACTACTCGGAGTTTTCAACGGCGCTTTTCATCAATCTGCCGGTTGGTTCATGAGCAGAATAACCATCAACGATCTGGGTGCCCCATCCTTTCGCGCCCTTTGCGAAAGGGCAGGACGCGGCCAAACGGAGTCCGTTCCATGCGGATGATGAATGAATTCGAAGCGCAGGTGCTGAGCGACCTGAGCGTGCTCAAGACGCAGATCACCGGCCTTGTGGGCGACGGCAACGGCGGGCGCATTGCGGAGCTCGAGCGGCGTATGGACCGGCACGAGCAGAACTGGCAGCGCGCGAAGGGCTTTTTGGCCGCGGTCAGTGTGTTGTTCGCGGTGATCGAGGTTGCCGTGCAGGCGTGGTTTCGGCGCTGAGGAATCGTGTAGCAGGTCACAAGGGTTCAAGCAGCATTCCCGCACGGCTCCGCGCCGTCGCGCCCTTATAATCAGCCCTATGAGCACTCAGCCGTTGGTGGGCGTGGTGATGGGCAGCAAGAGCGACTACGAGGTGCTCTCTGCCGCTGTGGAGATTCTCGAGGCGCTCCAGATTCCGCATGAGGCGCGCGTCGTCAGCGCGCATCGCACCCCCGACTGGCTGTTTGAATACGCTGACACCGCCAAGGCTCGCGGACTACGCGTCATTATCGCCGGAGCAGGCGGCGCAGCCCATTTGCCCGGGATGCTCGCAGCCAAGACGCTGGTTCCCGTGCTTGGCGTCCCCGTGGCCGCCACACAGCTCAACGGGATGGACGCACTCCTCTCCATCGTGCAGATGCCCAAAGGTGTCCCCGTGGGCACACTCGCCATCGGCAAGCCCGGCGCGGCCAACGCTGCGCTGCTTGCGGCCGAGATTCTCGCCACGCAGGACACCGCACTCTACGATCGCCTCGCCGCATGGCGCGCGGCGCGCACCCAGGAAGTGCTCGATCAGAAACTCGATCAGGAGCTGCCGGGGTGAGCTCCGATCCCGGCAACACAGCCTCTTCGAGCACTGCGCCCGTCCTATTGCCCGGGGCGCTGCTGGGCATTCTGGGCGGCGGCCAACTGGGCCGCATGACCGCCATGGCCGCGCGCACCATGGGCTATCGCGTGCGGGTCATGGATCCCGAGGCCGCTTGCCCGGCCAGCTTTGTCGCCGACGAAGTCATTGTTGGGCGCTGGGACGATGTAGATGCTGCGCGCCGACTGGCTACTGGCGTTGATGCAGTCACGTTGGAGATTGAGCAGATTGGCGTCGATGCGCTCGAGGCCGTTGCACAACTCGCGCCTCTTCGTCCCGGTGTCGAGCCTATTCGCATCATTCAGGACAAGACGCTGCAGAAGACGTGGCTCGCTGAGAACAACTTTCCTGTCGGACCGTTTCGTGTGGTCCGTAATGAGGGCGATCTCCGCGAGGCCGTGACCGCGCTTGGCGGCGACGTCTTTGTCAAGATCGGTCGAGGCGGGTACGACGGGCGCGGCCAGGCGCGTGCTGCGCACGGCACTGATTTTGGGCGGGCATGGCGGGAGCTTGGCGCAACCTCAGCGGTTGCCGAGCAGGCGCTCGACCTCGAGTGCGAAATCAGCGTGATGGCCGCGCGCAACCCCTCCGGCGAAGTCCGAAGTTACCCCGCCGCACGCAATCATCACGAGAACCAGATTCTTGCATGGAGCGTGCTGCCCGCCGGCGTGCCGCCCGAGATGGAGTCCAGGGCAGAGTCGCTGGCCGCCGCAATCATCGCGCGGATCGGCATTGAAGGCCTGCTCTGTGTGGAGTTCTTTGTGACGCGCGCGGGTGAACTATTCGTCAACGAGCTTGCGCCGCGCACCCACAACAGTTATCACCAGAGCGAGCGCGGCTGCACGACCAGCCAATTTGAGCAGATGGTCCGGGCTCTTTGCAATTTGCCTCTTGGCGACACCAGCCTGATTGCGCCCTGCGCCATCGCCAACCTGCTCGGCGAAGTCTGGATCGAGGCTCTCAACGGAACGCCCAACTTTGCCGCAGCGCTCGAAGTCCCCGGCGTCCGGCTCCATCTCTACGAAAAGTACACGCCGCGGCGCGGCCGCAAGATGGGGCATCTCTCGAGCGTCGGCGCAACCGCGGGAGAGGCGCTGGAGCGCGTGCTGGAGGCAAAACGCCGGCTTCGATGAATATGTGGTGAACGGGGTGGTCTGAATTGCTTCGGTGGAACCGCATCGCCGCAATTCCCGTATCATTCCCTTGCATCCCCCGCAGCACGGGAGATCTCTGTGCAAAGCACTCTGCCCGTATCATCGTCAACGTCATCGATTGCCTCCTCGCGCGCCGCGTCCACGCGCCCCTGGCTTTTTGGTTCGGGGCTTGCAGTCCTCATTCTGGCTCTGATCAAGATCGCGGTGCATCTTTACACCGGCCGGCGCTATGGTTTCTTCGTCGATGAGCTCTACTACATGGATTGCGCGCGACACCTTGCCTGGGGCTATGTCGATCAGCCGCCACTGGTGGCCGTGCTGGCCTGGTTTGAGCGCGCTGTCCTCGGCGACTCCCTGCTTGCGCTGCGCAGCCTGACCATCCTCGCCGGCGCGGGGGAGATTCTGCTCACTGGCCTGATCGCGCGCGAGTTTGGCGGAGGCCGCTTTGCGCAGTTCCTCAGCGCTCTGTGCGTGCTTGTGGCGCCGGGCCTGCTCGGCGTCGATCACTTCTTCAGCATGAACAGCTTTGAGCCGCTCTTCTGGATGGGCTGCGCCTGGCTTCTGATCCGCATCGTCCGCACCGGCGACGCGCGGCTCTGGATCTGGTTTGGCGTGGTGGCGGGACTCGGCCTCGAAAACAAATACTCCATGGGGCTTTTTGGCTTCGCGCTGCTTGCCGGCCTGCTTCTAGCCGGTCAGTATCGGCTCTTTGCCACGCGCTGGTTCTGGATCGGCGGCGCAATCGCATTCCTCATCTTCCTGCCCAACCTGGTCTGGAACGTCGTCCACCACTTCCCGTTCCTCGAGCTTCAGCAAAACATCAAGCGCAGTGGCCGCGACGTGGCTCTTTCGCCGCTCCGCTTCCTGATTCAGGAACAGTCGGCCATGCTGCCGCTCAGCCTGCCCATCTGGCTCGCCGGCCTTGATTTCTTTTTCTTCAGGGAGCGTGGCCGCCCCTATCGTTTTCTTGGTTGGGCCTGGATCATCACCACCGCCGTGATCATGGTTCTCAGCCCGCGCATCTATTATCTGTTTCCAGCCTTCCCGGTGGTCTTTGCGGGCGGCGCGGTGCTGTGGGAGCGGCTGCTGCAGAACCGTCGGTGGGTCATCCTGAAAGGAGCGTGGGTCACGCTGATGATCCTGATGGGCGCGGCGCTGGCGCCCGTTGTGATTCCCTTGCTCTCGCCGGAAGATTACATTCGATATTCGAAAGCGACGCACCAGCAGCAGCCACGCATCGAGAACCACCAGCTCGGGCCGCTGCCGCAGCTCATGGCCGACCAGTTTGGCTGGTCCGAGATGGCTGCAACCGTCGCGTCGGTCTACAACAGTCTCCCGGCCGATGTACGGCCGCGTACGGCAATCTTTGCGCAGAGCTATGGTCAGGCTGGCGCAATCGACTACTACGGTCCGAGCCTGGGCCTGCCGCAGGCCATCAGCGGCCATCAAAGTTACTATTTATGGGGTCCGCGCGGCTACACCGGCGAGAGCATGATCGTCATGGGCGACCGGCGCGCGCGGCTCGAAGAGATCTTCACTTCGGTCAAGTGGATGGCCAAGATCGACAACCGCTACGCGATGCCCTACAACAATGTGGACGTTTATTGGTGCCAGGGATTGAAGCAGCCGCTTGCCGAGTTCTGGCCGCAGGTGAAGAAGTGGGATTGAGGCGCACGACCGCGTAGGCAGGAAGGTGAGCCACTCAGGAGTAGCATAGTTTTCAAAATCATGATGAAACGCCTGCGATTCAAGCCAGTTCTGTTCGGTCTTATACTGCTTCTCGCCGCCATAGCGATCTGGGGCTTAACGTCGTTGAGATCGCAGTGGGGCGAGCGTTTATCGCGAAGCGACACTGTTCTAGATCGTGAGCTGCCGACGCCCGACGGTTCGAAGCTCCTTGTCAGTTATCGATTCGACAGCGGTGCGCTTGGCTACACGGCAGAGCGGGAGGCCGTGGTGCCTGCTAATCAGCTCCATGGCGATCTCCAGCGCTTTATCCTCCCAAGGCAATACCATCCGATTGGCTGGGAAAAGGACGGAAGCCTGGCTGTCTCGACAAACGTAGTCGAGTGTCTCCGGGAGAAAAAGGATTGTTCTCGAGATTTCGATATGTTCGAAGGAACGCGGATCAACATCAGAAAGGTGGACGAGACTCAGGAGAACGAGCGCGAAGTCGAGGCCGATTTGCCGTCACCGGAACACAATCTGAGGTTAGTGGCCTATCGCTATCCGAGTGAAGATCGGTCGAACCTTGGCCGAGTCCACATCTCTATCGTTCGAATCGGCGAGGCAATCCCCCGATACGGGAACTACTACATCGCCTCGTTGGAGGGGGATGGAGTGCTGGGCGCTCGATGGGACAGCGACAGCTCGTTGGTCCTCTTTACGAGCTCGTCCCAGAAGTACCTGATGCAGTACCCAGACAGTTTCATCGTTAATAGACCGGCGATCTCGTACAAGGTCGCGATTGATGACGGGCTGCCTGGCTATCTTTGGGTGAAAGAGTCTGCCTCGATACGAAAACATTAGGCAGGGCAAGCTCTGCCCCGGGAGTTCTAGCTGAAGTGGATTGCCTATGACTCGCTACCCTTCTGCCACCTCTTGGGGCGCTGGTTTGCCTGCAGGATTTTCTTGCGCAGGCGGAGCGACTTGGGCGTCACCTCTACCATCTCGTCTTCGGCAATAAACTCGATGGCCTGCTCGAGGTTGAGAGCCTTCACGGGCACCAGGCGGATGGCCTCATCGGCGCTGGACGCGCGCATGTTGGTCATCTTCTTTTCGCGCACCACGTTGACGTCGAGGTCGTTGTCGCGCGAGTGCTCGCCGACGATCATGCCCTCGTAAACTTCGACGCCCGCGCCGGTGAAAAGAATGCCGCGCTCCTGCAGGCCGTTCAGCGAGTAAGTCGTGGTCAAGCCCTGCCGGTCGGAGATCAGCGCTCCGGTGGGCCGCTGCGGAATCTCGCCCTGGTATGGGATGTAGCCGTCGAAGAGCGCGTTCATCACGATGGTTCCGCGCGTCTCGGTGA
>CAYWSR010000240.1:0-6790 GCA_964460385.1 uncultured Occallatibacter sp.
GGCAAGGTCGGCGGCGGCAGCCGTAACTCAGTGCTGTTGATGAGAGCGCCCGCGCCGCCGATGGGATAGCCGGTCTCTGGATCGCGGGGACCGGCGGCATTGAATGAAAAGCCGCGCAGGGAGGTGGGGCCGCCGGAATAGAGGCGCTCTGGAAGCGGAATCAGGGTGCTTGAGCCTGAGCCAAAGGTCCTTATCTGGCCGTAGCGCGTGTTGCGTGCGAGCACAAACCGCTGTTTATCGAATCCGTAGTAGCTTGAGTTGGTGAGATCGAAACGGTTAAAGTGCGCATCCGCCCCAAACGATTTTTCAGAGAAAAACTCAGTGAAGCTGGTGTAGGTGCCGCGATGGGCATCGAGGGGCGAGTCGCGGGTGTCGCGAATCCAGGTGAAGGCGGGCCCGGCAACGCGGACAGCAGTGGCAAGCTGCTCGATTTCTAAGGGGTAGACCTGGAGGGTGGTGGCCTGAACCTTTACGCGACGAAAGTCGAATTCGTAGATGAAGGTGTTGGCTTTGGAGATTTTGGAATTCGGAGCGGTGAAGTGCTCAGTGAGGCGTGCACCGGTCTCGAGTTTGGAGGCGACGTAGGTGGTGACATCGAGGCTGTTGGCGTAGCCGCCAGACCAGGCGAGGGCAAAGTCGCGATTTCCGACAAAGTGAGGAATCTGGTAGAGGAGATCGATCTTCTGTTCGAGCAGGCCGTAGGTGCCCTGCAGGGAGGCGGACTGTTCGCGGCCGAAGAGGCTGTTGCGGGTGATGTCGGCAAGGACGCGGGGGCTGACGCCGGTTTTGCCCTGGGGATTACAGTGGCCTCCGCCCAAATTGACGCCTTCGCAGTTGTATTGGGGCTGGCCGGTCTGGGCCTCGAAGCCGAAGCCGTAAGTGAACGCCCAGCGGCGAGCTTCGACGGCCTGGAGCAGGATGGTTTTGTAGGCGTTGCCGCCCTCGGGGTTTTCAACGGCAGTGTCGACCTCGTTGAAGAGAGCGAAGTCGTAGAGGTTGCGCTGCGTGTCAATGAGGGCCGATTGGTTGAGAGGGTCGCCGGGATGAAGCGTAATGGCTTTCGCGACGGTTTCAGGGCGGGTGTAGTGGAGGCCGGTGAGTAGGACCTTGCCGACAAAGACCTGCTCGCCTTCGGTGACGTGGAAGATAACGTCGATCTTGTTGGTGTCGGCGGACTCGGTCTTTTGCGTGATGTCGACCTGGGGATGTTCGAATCCGTGCTGGAAGAGATCGGTGAGCAAGTCGTCACGGTCTCCGGCGAGGTTGCCAGGGGAGAGCAACTGACCGGGCGTGGTGTTGAGAAGAGTGAAAAGGCGGAGCGTGTCGTTGAGTTGAGTGCCTTCGATTGCGACCGTTCCGACGCGCTGCTGGCTTCCTTCGGTGATGCGGTAGACGACGGCGAGGGGTGCATTGCGCGCGCGGGGCGTGGAGGTTGTGGGCGAGGTTGAAGGCGAGTCGGGCGAGGCGATATCGGCGGCGACGGTTTCAGGCGTGCTGGTTTCGGGGACGATTTTGACGTTGGAAAAGCCGTTGTTGCGATAGACGCTCTGGAGTGCGGCGATGTCGGCCGAGACAAGAGACTGGCTGTATGCGCCCTGGGGATCGAGGGTGGTGGCGGCGTGAACGCTGAGTGAATCCTTGAGAGTGGCGGAGTCGAAGTAGTGGTTGCCCTCGACGGAAACGCTTTGGATGCGGCGGCGCGGACCGAGCTGAACGCGATAAAGGATGGTGACTTGCTGGGCGGCGATTGCCTGGGGGGCGTGATCGACCTTGACGTCGAAGTAGCCGAGACGCTGGAAGTAGTTGCGCATGCGTCGATTTCCTTCGTTGAGAAGATCTTCGTCGACTGCGCCTTCCTGAAAGATGGGGATGACGCGGCGCAAGCGTTCCGGACTGATCTTTGCGCCTTCAACCATCACGCGGACGATGGGGCCCTGGGTAGCGGAGAAGCGAAGGTTCTCGCGATTCTGGCCGGCTAAGTAGGTTTCAGATTCGAGCTTGACGTCGGCCTCGAGGCGGTCCTGCTTCTGGTAATGACGAAGGACGCCGTCGAGAGCGCGGTTGGGCGTGTCGTGGTCGATGGTGGCGCCCGGACGAAGATGGGCCTTGTGGTGGAATTCTTCCAGGGTCATGCCGGAGTTGCCCGCGACCTCGATGGAGCCAACGCGGGCCTGGGGTCCAGAGACGACGTGGAAAGCGATGTCGACGAGCTGCTCTTCGGGATGCGGGGTGAGGGTGTCAGTGATGGAGGGTTCGCGGAAACCATTGTCGGCAAGCGTGCGGTGCATCTCAGCGAGGGCACGGGCGAGCTTGTCGCCGGTGTAGCGCGTGCCGGGGTTGAGCTGGCTGGCGCGCTGAAGCTGCGAATTCATGGTGCCGCCTTTGGCGCCGTCGACGGTGACAGTGCCGATGAAGGTGCGCGGCGCGCCCCGGAAGGTGATGGCGACTCCGTCGTCGAGCGAGGCCGCGTCGGACTGGATAGAGTCGTAGAGGCCGGTGGCAAAGAGCTGGCGCAAACTGGTGCGAATTTTGTCTTC
Source organism: uncultured Occallatibacter sp. (assembly GCA_964460385.1). Taxonomy (GTDB): domain Bacteria; phylum Acidobacteriota; class Terriglobia; order Terriglobales; family Acidobacteriaceae; genus Telmatobacter. The sequence continues at coordinate 2,538 of CAYWSR010000240.1, forward strand.
GTCCAGCGGCGCGGCTTCCGCCTGGGGAAGATGGCCGGGGAGCGGAGCGAGGCGATCGGGCGATACTCCTTCAAAGGTGATGCGGCGAACGGTGAGGCCCTGCCAGCGAGCGAAGGAGGAAGGTTGAGGTGATTCGATGGAAGAAGCAGCGGAGTCGCGAGCAACGGGAGGTGCGTCGGGGAGTGTGGCGGGCGTGACGTCAAGAGTGGAGTTGGGCAAAGTTGGCTGTTGGGCCAGTGCCGAGGGAGTGTCTTGAGCCAATGCGGGGAGAAACGAAGCGAATAGAAGAGCAAAAACGGGGAGAAGAGCGAGAACGGCGCGCTGGAGTGCGCGAAAGGGAAGAGCGGCGAGAGACATGTCGGCGCTGCGCGAAGGATTGCCGGACTCTTCCGCCCACATTGACGTCAAGACAGGATCTCCTCTAGAGCAGTGATGGGACAAGGTTCGTGGGGCCTCCGACTTCCGCTTCCGGGTTAGACGGGCCGGGTGCCGGACGGGGCGGAGGTGGAGGCGAATCTGCCAGCGAGGGGGTGCGAAGAAAAAAGGCCGGAGATTGGTTCGGCGGAGGCTTCCTCGGCTGGTCCCTCTGCATCCTATACTAACGAGGAATGATGCCCGGCGCAGCGCACGAGGAGACGCAGAGGTATCCTCAAAGGAAGCTCATGGGACAATCCAAGGTTCCGGTAAAGGGACCGAGTCGGGAAGCGTCAGGCGCGGAGCCGCCGGGGGTGTCGGCTGGGCAACCGGCACCGACGAAGCCGACACCGGCACGCGAGAGCGTAGCGGCGATTGTGTCCCCAGAGCTGCTTGAGCGCGCGCAGGCGGGCGACCACGGCGCGTTTGCGGAGATCTACTCCCTGCATAAGAGGCGGATTTACTCTCTCTGCCTGCGCATGCTCGGCAACCCGGCCGAAGCAGAGGACTTGACCCAGGAGGCATTTCTCCAATTGCATCGGAAGATCGCGACGTTTCGCGGGGAGTCGGCGTTTTCGACTTGGCTTCACCGACTTGCGATCAACGTAGTGCTGATGCGCCTGAGGAAGAAGGGGCTGCAACTGATCTCGCTTGACGAGGCGATGGAGCCGACGACGGAAGAGCGGCCGGGCAGAAGCTTCGGGGGAGACGATCTTTCGTTGACCGGGGCGATCGACCGGCTGGCGCTGCAGCGGGCGATCAACGATCTCCCTGCGGGCTATCGGCTGATCTTCATGCTGCACGATATTGAGGGTTACGAACACAACGAGATAGCGGATATGCTGGAGTGCTCAATCGGGAACAGCAAGTCGCAATTGCACAAGGCGAGGCTGAAGCTGCGCGATGCGTTGCGGGTTCATCCCCGAGGGGAGGGCCAACGATGAGCGAAGAGATCAAGTCTATGAAGTGTGCTGAGTTTCAGGCGCAACTGCCGGAGCTGATTGAATCGGGCGCGAGGGCCGCGGAGGATCCGCACGTAAAGGAATGCGATCTGTGCCGCGAGTTGCTGGAGAACCTGGAAGCAATTGCGGAGGCGGCGCGGCAGCTATTTCCGGAAGTTGAGCCGCCGGAAGAGCTGTGGGAACACATCGATTCGGCGATCAAGAAGGACAAAGGGTGAAGGGCGGATTTAGGCGGGGCGGGCGGCAGGATAGTATTCCCAGGGTCGAAATCGGGCAGATTTCGCAATCACTGTGACTTCGGGGTTCAGAGAGGAGAGAGACAGTCCGGGAAGCCCTCACATTTGGCGTCGATTGGCCGATAGAGAGTGAGTAGTCAGCATGGTTTGAAATGGCACAACTAACGCGGGTTCAATGATTTGTGGGCAGGAATTGCAGGGAGCGTGTGAAGATCGCGGGGACCGGACGATGGAGGGGGTTGGGGAACAAGGTGTGGAAGGCGAGCGTAGGGATGGGGGGAGCAGCGAGATCAAGAAGGAGCCCAATACGGCGGCGAGCGCGCGGAAACATGAAACTTCTGGTATTCTGCGTTGTCTAATGAAGGAAAGTTGACACGAGGACACTCAATGCCAAATTCGAATCCGGCTCCGATCAGTGGAAAGGCTGCAAAAATGAAGACAGATGGAGGAGTGCGCCGGATACCAGTGCTGCCGGTGCGGGATACGGTGTTGTTTCCGCACGCTGTGCTTCCGTTGACGGTGGGACGGGAAAGCTCGATCCAACTGATTGAGGGGCTGGGTGAAGAGCGGACAATCGTGGTGGCAGCGCAGCTTGATCCAAGGCTGGACGCTCCGAAGCCGGACGACATGCACTCGGTGGGCACGTTGGCCACGGTGCACAAAGTGGTTCGGATGCCAAACCAGAGCCGATTTGTGTTCACGGAGGGCGTGGAGCGGGTGCGGCTGGTGAAGTACGTCCAGACCGAGCCGTTCATGGTGGCGGAGGTCGAGACCGTCGAAGAGGTGGAGGTTCCTGCCGGAGCAGGCCTGGAAGCGCTGGTCCGGAATGTGATTGGGCAGTTTCAGCAGATCGTATCGGAGTCGCAGACGCTGTCGGATGAGCTGCGGACGATTGCGGCAAATATCGAGGAACCGAGCCGCCTAGTAGATTTTGTGGCCTCCTCGCTGCCGTTTCTGACGACGGACGACAAGCAGCAGCTTCTGGAATCGCCGGGCATTCAGGAGCGGCTGGAGAAGTTGAATCAGCATCTGGCCAAGGAGCTGGAGGTGCAGCAGCTGCGCACGAAGATCCAGTCTGAGGTGCAGGATCAGGTGCAGCAGTCGCAGCGAGACTACTATCTGCGCGAGCAGATGAAGGCGATCCAGAAGGAGCTGGGCGAGCAGGATGAAGGGCAGCGCGAGACCGAGGAGTTGCGCAAAAAGATCGACGAAGCGGGCATGCCGGAAGACGTGAAGAAGGAAGCTCTGAAGGAGCTGTCGCGGCTCTCGCGGATGTCTCCGATGGCAGCCGACTACTCGCTGACGCGGAACTACATCGAATGGCTTGCGGTGCTGCCGTGGAGCCGGAGCTCGGGCTCGAAGATCGATATTGCGAAGGCCAAGGAGATTCTGGACGAGGATCACTACGAACTGAAGAAGGTGAAGGATAGGATTCTGGACTACCTAAGCGTGCTGGAACTCAAGCCGGACATGAAGGGGCCGATCCTGTGCTTCGTCGGGCCTCCGGGCGTGGGCAAAACCAGCCTGGGGCGGTCGATCGCGCGGGCGCTGGGACGGAAGTTCCAGCGGATTTCGCTGGGGGGCATGCACGACGAGGCGGAGATTCGCGGTCACCGGCGGACTTACATTGGGGCGCTGCCGGGGCAGATTATTCAGAGCATCCGGCGGGCCGACTGCAACGATCCGGTGATCATGCTGGACGAGGTTGACAAGCTGGGACGCGACTTCCGGGGCGATCCGGCGTCGGCATTGCTGGAGACGCTCGATCCGGAGCAGAACAACACGTTCCGCGACAACTATCTCGACGTGCAGTTCGATTTGTCGAAGGTGCTATTCATCTGCACGGCGAACATGCTGGACACGGTGCCGCCACCTCTGCTGGACAGGATGGAACTGATTCCATTGCAGGGGTACAGCGAAGAAGAGAAGGTACACATTGCGTTCAGATACCTGATTCCGCGGCAGGTGAAAGAGAACGGGATCACGCTGGAGCAGATTGAGTTTCCGGACGAGTCGGTGCGGTGGCTGGTAAGGCACTACACGCGCGAGGCCGGAGTGAGGAAGCTGGAGCAGGTGCTGGGAACTGTTTGCCGGAAGCAGGCGCGGCGCGTGGTGGAAGGCAAGACCGAGAAGCTGGTGGTGACGAAGGGTGTTCTGAAGGAGTTCCTGGGCGGGATCCAGGTGCGCGTGGAGACGGAAGTGGCGGAGCGGGTGAAGCGGCCGGGCGTGGCAGTGGGCCTGGCATGGACACCGGCCGGCGGCGACATCCTGTTTATTGAAGCGAACAAGATGAAGGGCAAAGGCGGGTTCACGATGACCGGTCAGATTGGCGAGGTGATGCAGGAGTCGATGCAGGCCGCGCTGACCTGGGTGCGCTCGAACGCGCAGGCGCTGGGGCTGGCGGAGGACTTCACCAAGGAGATCGACCTGCACATTCACGTTCCGGCGGGTGCTATTCCGAAGGATGGGCCTTCGGCCGGTGTGACGATGGCGACGGTGCTGGCTTCGCTGCTGACCGATACCCCGGTGCGCCCGCTGACGGCGATGACCGGAGAGATCACGCTGAGCGGGAACGTTCTGCCGGTGGGCGGCATCAAGGAGAAGTTTCTGGCCGCGCGGCGTGCCGGGGTGGAGACGATTA
>CAYWSR010000241.1:0-6719 GCA_964460385.1 uncultured Occallatibacter sp.
TCTATGCGGCGGTCGCCGCCATCCTCGCCTATCTCTACCGCCAGCGTGTCGAGGCCGAACTGAACGAGCGCCGCGGGCGGGAAGCGGCAGCGCGAGCGCGGGCGCAGGCGGAGGCCGCAGCAAGAGCGGCGTGGACAGCTGGCCACGACGCAAAGACCCCGCCGGCTGATGGGGGTCCGCGATGAGCACGACGGCAATCGCCCCGGCGAGTCTGGCTCCCCGCTCCATTCTCGAACGGATGCGCGAGTACGTGCTGCCGATGGCGGCCATCAGCGTGATCTTTGTCATGATCGTCCCGCTCCCGGCCTGGGGACTGGACCTGCTGCTCGCTTTTTCGATGGCGGCGTCGTTTGTCGTCTTTCTCTCCGCCGTGCAGATCCGCCGCGCCGTCGAGCTAAGCGTCTTTCCTACCCTGCTGTTGCTACTCACACTCTTCCGGCTGGCACTGAACATCGCCTCCAGCCGCCGCATCCTGCTGCACGGACAGGAAGGCACCGCCGCAGCCGGCAGGGTGATCGAGGCCTTCGGCCAGTTCGTCGTTGGCGGCAATTATGTGGTCGGCTTCGTGCTGTTTCTCGCGCTGATCGCAATCCAGTTTCTGGTGGTCTCGCACGGCGCCGTGCGCACCGCCGAGGTGACCGCGCGCTTTACTCTCGATGCGCTTCCCGGCAAGCAGATGGCGATCGACGCCGACATGAACGCCGGGCTGATCGACGAGGCGGAGGCGCGCAGGCGCAGGCAGGGAATCGCGCGCGAGGCCGAGTTCTACGGCGCCATGGACGGAGCGGCGCGGTTCAATCAACGCGACTCGCTCGCCACCATCCTGATCACCGCCATCAACATCGTTGCCGGTCTTCTGATCGGCACGTTGCAGCAGGGGATCGATCTGGCGGAGGCGGCGCGGACCTATACGGTGCTCACGGTAGGCGACGGCCTGGTGACCCTGATTCCTTCGCTGCTGGTCTCGATTGCCGGGGGCATCACCCTGACGCGGGCGAACTCCTCCGGGTTGCTGGGCGGGGAGATCCGCCAGCAACTGCTTGGGCGGCCCGCAACGCTCTACCTTGCCAGTCTCGTCTCGGCGGTCATGTGCCTGATTCCGGGGCTGCCCAAGTTCGCGTTCCTCGCTGTGGCGGGAGCGCTCTTCTGGGCAGGGCGCCGCGTGGGAGCGAGGGCCGCCGCGGCACCGGCCGCCGAACCTCTGCCAGCCGACAAGAAGAAGGTCGAGCAGGCGCAGGGCGCGGACCTGCAAAACCTTCTCAAGCTCGAAGAGCTTACGCTCGAAATCGGATTCCAGCTGATTCCCCTGGTCGACGAGAAACAGGGCGGGCTGCTCCTGAGCCGGGTCCGCTCGCTGCGCCGCCATCTCTCCGCCGAGTTCGGGTTTCTGGTGCCGCCGGTGCACATCTCCGACAACCTGCGCCTGAAGCCGCGCGAGTACGTCTTCTCGCTGCGGGGGATGGAGATCGGGCGCTGGCAGACGGAAGGCAACCTGCGTCTGGCCGTCTCGGGCGATCCCAACCGCAGGCCGCTTGCCGGTAAGGAAGCCCGTGAGCCGGCCTTCGGCGTGCCGGCCATCTGGATTGGTCCGGCGCTCGAGGAGCAGGCAAGCGCTGCAGGATACTCGGTGGTGGACGCGGTCACTGTGATCACGACGCATCTCGGCGAACTGATTCGCCAGCACGCATGGGAGCTGTTGGGCCGCGCCGAGACCAAGCGCCTGCTCGACTCCTTGAACGACAGCCATCCCAAACTTCTCGAGGAGCTGGTGCCCAAGCTGCTGACCCTGGGCGAGGTCGAGCGGGTTCTCGAACAGCTGTTAAGGGAGCGGGTCTCGATCCGCGATCTTGGCACGATTCTCGAGGCCCTGATCGAAACTGCTCCCGCAAACAAGAGCCCAATTGCACTGGTAGAGGCCGCACGCCAGGCGCTGGGCCGCAGGCTGGTGCGCCCGCTGGTGGACGACGAAGGCCAGCTGCCGGTTCTGCTGCTCGACCCCGGGCTCGAAGAGGAGATCGTGGCCACCCTTGCCCCGGAGCCCGGCCAGCGGCTTCTGGGCGCGCACACTGCCCCGGCCACCCCGCTGGTTCGCCGGCTCGCCGATTCTGTGAGGCAACTTATCGGCTCAGCGTCCGCTCCGGTCCTTCCCGTGCTCCTTTGTCCAGGTTCGGCCCGCTACCACGTACGCCGATGGCTGGAGCCAATGCTGCCCCGGCTCACGGTGCTTTCGGCCGGCGAGATTCCTCCTGAGGTTCGATTGCGCCCGGTCGGCACGGTGCGTTGAGGGCCTGGGCAAAGACCTTGGTCAAGCTACGGAAGTACGGCGTGGGAGTGGGACGGAAGCAGCCGAACCTTGAGAGAGATCTGGCGAGCAATGGAGATGGAACCGGCGGCAACGACATTGAATCGCAGGGTTGGTTCGCGCTCTGGCTATCCGCCTGGGCCAGCTAACGCCGAACTGAGCAGCGAGCAGGAGCGCCTGCTGCTCGAACACCTGCCGATTGTGCGGTTTCTTGCCCGGCGCATCCACGAGCGGCTGCCCCAGCACGTCGACATCGAGGATCTTGTTTCGGCCGGTGTGGTGGGGCTGATGGACGCCTTCGCGAAGTTTGACCCGGACAAGAAGGTACAGTTCCGCAGCTACGCGCAGTTCCGCATTCGCGGCGCGATTCTGGACAGCCTGCGCACGCTTGACTGGAGCCCGCGGGAGCTGCGCCGCAAGGGCCGCGCGGTCGAGGAGGCGATCCGCGTGCTGACGGCACGGCTGGGCCGCGCGCCGCAGGAGACCGAGGTCGCCTCCGAGATGGAGGTAAGCCTTGAGCAGTACCAGCAGCTGCTGGGCGACCTGAAGGGCCTGGAGATCGGCACGTTGCACCTGGAGCGCAACGAAGACTCGGGCGAGGAGGAGCTGGCCTATGTGCCGGGCCGCCCGGACGAGGATCCGCTCTTCACCTGCCTGCGGGGCGAGCTTGAGGAGAGACTTTCGGAGGCCATCACGGGACTGCCCGACCGCGAGCGCCTGGTGATGACGCTGTACTACTACGAGGAGATGACGATGCGCGAGATCGGTCTGGCGCTCGGGGTGGTCGAGTCGCGCGTTTCGCAGCTGCACGCCTCGGCCGTCGTCCACTTGAGGGCTGCGCTCAAGGATCTGGCCACCCGCGGAGTCCTGGAGCGGGCAGCGCGGGAGCGAAAGAGCCGGGGAGAGCAGAAGCTGAAGGCTGCCTCCCCGGCCGCGTCGAGGGAGGAACTGCTCGGGCCGAGAAGCCGCGAATAGGGCGCACGAAAAGGAGTCCGGAGCAGGACCTGCGACAGCACGCCGTGCAACCGGTTGAACCCACGGGAAAACGAGAGAACGAGGGAACGGGACAAGGGAATTGATGGAGAAGACGCTCAAGCAGACTGAAATTGATGCACTCTTTGAGGCAGCGCGCAGCGCGACCCCGGATGCAGCCCGGCCCGAGGTGCGGGCCCGGTGCGTTCCCTACAACTTCTCCTCGGCGGGCCAGATCTCGACCGACCAGCTCCGCGCCATCTCCATGCTGAACGACCTGTTCGCGCGCAACCTGACGCACAATCTCGCTGCCTGGCTGCGCACCCGGTTCCAGGTCAACCTGGTTTCGGCCGAGCAGATTCCATTCAACGAGTTCCTGCTTCGCATCCCGGAGATCAGTTATGTGGCTTCGGTGCGCCTCGAGCCTCTCGGAGCGATCTCGGTGCTGCAGCTGGATCTGGCGCTGGCGCCGCCGGTCATCGATCTGCTGCTGGGCGGCGAGGGCAAGGACGGTCCTCTCCGCGAGCTCACCGACATTGAGGAGGCGATTCTCGGCTCGGTCGTCGAGATCATCTGCCGCGAGCTGACAGCGGCCTGGCAGCCTGTGGGGCTGAGCTTCAACTTCGAGCGCCGCCAGATGCAGACCCAGGTGGCGCGTATTATGGCGGTCACGGAGAAGACGCTTTGCCTGAGCTTCGAGATCCGTATGCCGCACAGTTCGGGTCTGCTGAATCTGGCCTTTCCTGCCGTGGTCGCAAACACCATCCTGCGGCGATTGACTTCCGACTGGGGCCGGCCGCGGCGCCACGCCGGCGAGACGCGGGCGCGGATGGAATCGATTGCCAGGCGCCTGCGCTTTGGCGGCTCGCTGCAACTGCCCGCAGTGCGCGTAGCGGCCGCGGACCTTGAGAACCTGGAGGCAGGCACGGTGCTGCGCCTTGACCTGGCGGCCAACACGCTGCCCGTCTGGCAGGTCGGCGGCCAGACCCTTGCTGAAGCCGCCGCGGTGGCCGAGGGTGTGCACCGCGGAGCCTGCATGGAAGAGATGGTTGGAGAGCGAGAGACAGGATGACCTATCTCGATTGCTGGGTTCGGGTAGCGACGGCACTGTTCGCGCAGGCGCTCGCCGGCGAGCCGCAGCTGGTAGACGGGCTTCCCAAGCCGCTCGGACCTGGGGCCTTTGGCTTTGCGGCTACGCTGAGCGGAGAGCACGAGGGCCGGTTCTCCGTCATCCTGGACGGGACGACTCTCGATGCTCCGCTGGTCGGCGAGGGCATGGATCAAAAGGCAGGCTGGGCCGAGATCCTGCGCGAAGTAGCCGAAGCCTCTGCCGGCGATCTGCTGGCCCAGACCGGTGTCCACTGTCGCGTGGAGAAGTTCGAGCCGATCGACGTGGAGTCAAAGGTTTCGCGAGCCTTTCAGTTAAAGGCGGGTGACCGCTCGTGGACCGTGCTGGTAAAGGACGAAGTGTGCCCCGCTGCCCAAGCTGCACAGGCTGCCGAATCGCCTGCGAAGCCAGCCGCAGCAAGTTCGGAGCCTGGATCCATCTTCGACCGGGATACACCGGTCGCGACGGGCCTGTCTCCGGGGATGGAACTGCTGTTCGACGTCGAGCTCGAAGCCAGCCTCCGCTTCGGTTGCCGGGAGATGCCGCTGGGCGAGATTCTCGACCTGGGGCCGGGAGACGTGGTGCAGCTCGACCGCCATATTGCGGACCCGGTGGACCTGATTGTGGGCGACAAGATTGTGGCCCGCGGCGAGGTGGTGCTGGTGAACGGGAACTTCGGCTTGCGGGTGACGGAGGTGGCCGCGCCGAAAAAGCGGCTGGAGAGCATCCGATGCCTCTTTTAGGCCGAAAACCGGGGCGACGGCTGAACCCGACGCCGCCAGGGGCCCTAAGCGGGGAACAAGGCTGGGCTGAGGATACGGGGCAGGACTGGGGAAGGTCACGGCAGTTGGGCGGCGGGTTTGGTTCAGGAGCTGGCCGCGGAAGGGGAAGGGGGCTGGCGCAAATCCTGACTCAGGACCAGCGGATGGACCTCGACGCCGATCCGAACCGCTCGCGGGCAGAGCCCGGCAAGCGGCCGAGGCCTGCGTTCCTGCGAACCTGCGCCAACCCCATCTGCGACTCCGGCTGGCTGCACCTGATGCGCCGCCGGTCTACGCCGGTCTTTGAAGAGGGGTGGAGTTGTTCGCCCGCATGCACGCGTGCGTTGGTCGAGACCGCGATTCGGAGGGAACGGGAGGGCCGAGCTGCTGCTCCCCCCGAGAGCCGCAGCCATCGGATTCCTCTGGGACTGGTGATGCTGGAGCAAGGCTGGATCTCAGCCACCCAGCTGCGGCGGGCCATCGAGGCGCAACGCGCGGCGGGAGGAGGCCGGCTGGGCGGGTGGCTGGTGCGCCGAGAGGGCGTGCGCGAAGAGTTGGTGACGCGCGCGCTGGGGGTTCAATGGAGCTGCCCGGTGCTGGGCCTGGATCACCATGATCCGGAGGGGATGACGGGGTTCCTGCCGCGTCTGTTTGTAGACGCCTTTGGGGCGCTGCCTTTGCGCGCGGCAGCGGGAAGGCTGCTCTACCTGGGCTTTGAGGAGCGGCTCGACCCGGCTCTGGCATTGGCCGTGGAGCGGATGACCGGGATGCGGGTGGAAAGCGGCTTGGTGCACGGCTCGCTCTTTCGCGCCGCACACACCAGAATGCTGGCCGCGCGGTTTCCTCCAATCGAACTAATCGAAGCGGCCTCGGAGCCTGCCGCGGCACAGGCCATCGCACGCTCGGTGGAAAGGGCGCGCCCTCTCGACGCGCGGCTGGTGCGCGCGCACGAATGCCTCTGGCTGCGGATGTGGACCCGGACACCTTCCGGTCCATACCCCGACCCCCCGTCGGTGCGCGACCTGATTTGCTCGATCGGCTCCTACTGACCTGGGCATCTTGGGGGATATTGAATCGATTTCCGCCCAAGTGACCACGGCCGTCTGAGATAGGCCCCTTGGGGGAAGCTCGATCCGATCGGCGTCGTGACCCGGATCAATTGGGGAAGGACTGGGTCACTGGGGAGGGGAACTCCATCGACATCGATGCATGAAGGGCGCGGAAAGAGCTCGAAGCGGGCAACGCGTCGGGAATGGCCGAGGCCCGCCGCGAGTTTTTCACCGGCAGGGCTCAAGCATGGGGCGCGCGCGCCGATAAGAGGGGTGAGGAGCTTGGCATGCGCGAGACACGCACTCTGATCGTCGACGACTCTTCGGTGATGCGCAAGATAGTTGAACGCTCCCTGCGCCAGGCGGGACTCGATCCGTTGGTGGTGCACGAGGCCGGCAGCGGAACCGAAGGGCTCGATGTGCTGCGGGCACAATCCGTAGACCTGATTCTCTCTGACATCAACATGCCTTCAATGGATGGGCTGGAGTTTTTGCGCCAGATTCGGGCACAGAACCTAGCTCCCGGC
>CAYWSR010000242.1:0-6703 GCA_964460385.1 uncultured Occallatibacter sp.
CTGGATGTCGGCTCTCACCTGCTCGGCCAGATCGCGCTTGTTCTTGCCCTTCTTCACGTGCGTCCCGTTCAGGCGCTTCACGTAGTACTGATCAAACACAGCCGGCAACGGCTTGATTGTCTCCAGATAAGGCTTGAGCTTCGTCAGCGTTTCCTTGTCGAGGACTGCGGCGTGTGCCGCCGACTCATACACATTGTCCTTGAAAATGTCCCATCCGGTAAAAACCACGTGGCTCAGGTCTGCGATCGGGATGAAGTCCTTGATCAACGGCGAGTTGTTATCGGTACGCTTGCCCAGGCGAATGGTGCCCATCTGCGTCAGCGAACCGACGGGCTTCGCCAGCCCGCGCCGCACGGCTTCAACGCCGGCAATCATCGTGGTGGCAACGGCGCCAAGGCCCACCACCATCACGCCCAGCTTGCCCTTCGCCGGCGCAACCTTCCTGGATGCTTTGGGCCTGCCCGCAATCTTCTTCTTCTTCGTTGCCATGGATTGATCCCTTTCCTTCTCTTGTTTCGATGGTTGAAGTTCTACCCGCAAAATGGAGTTGGACCGTCGTCGTGCGGTGACCAAATCCAAACCCGCGTTCCCGCGCTCTTGGCCGCTCCATTGCGGTCACGGAACCTCAGACAGCATTCCGCCGTCGCGCTCTGATCACGTGGCTCCAGACAAACCAAACGACTCCCGCCGCCAATGCCCCGACCACAACCAGATGAAACCGATGAAACCACTCGTGCATCCGCGGGTCCGTGTCCCACGCCGCTCCCAGTTTCATGCCAGCCCGGGCGAGGCAGAAGTACCAGATCAAGGAGCCCACCGTGGTGTAAATGTGAAAGCGCAGACGCGACATCCTGGCGATCCCTGCGGGGAAAGCGACATACGTCTGCACGATCGGCAACATGCGCCCGATCAAAATCGTGATCGAACCATAGCGATCAAAGAAGCCGCTCATACGGTCCAGATCGTGTTGGCTCATCAGCACCCATTTGCCGTACCGCTCGACCAATGGCCGGCCGCCTTTGGCGCCAATCCAATAGGCGATGGCTGAGCCAATATTGCAGCCGATCACTCCCATTGTGACCACAAGAATGAGACTGAAGCGGCCTTGGTGGACCAGGTACCCGGAAAACGGCAGAATGACTTCTGACGGGATAGGGATGCCGGATGAGTTGAGGGCCAAAAGCGCGACGATGCCCTTATAGCCGCCCGCACTGATGACGCGCTTGACCAGCTCTCCGAGGAGCGCGATAAAGTTTTCGATCATGCCTTAGCGAGTATAGCCGCTGCATTTCGGCATTCCTGTCGTGCTGCTGTGGTTTGCCGTTCCCAAGCCGGCAAGTTCGCTTCTTTCAAGGAATTTGCGCGATTGCCGGTCTTTTCAATAGGTCTATTTATCATAGTCACTATGATATAAATGCAACAGGAAACCAAATGGCAAGAAAATACTCGATGCGCTGTTCGATTGCCAGCACGCTCGACATCATCGGCGACCGCTGGACGATCCTCATCCTGCGCGACTTATTCCTCCACCAGACTCGGCGCTTCCAGGACTTTGAAACCAGCCTTCCCGGGCTCACCCCAAGCGTGCTATCGGCTCGCATAAAAGAACTCACCGCGCACGGCATCCTCACAAGCCGTCTCTATGCCGACCATCCGCCACGACCGGAATACATGCTCACGCGCAAAGGCCGTGCTCTGAACCCGATCCTAATCGCCATGAAGGCATGGGGCGAGCAGTACGCTGCCTTCGCGCCGGGAGCGGCAAGTCTGGAGAGCGACCTCCGCAACTGAACACGGTGACTTTGTTAGGATGAAGCAGTCCGAAACGAGGTGTGTCTGTTGTCTGAGTTCTCTCCTGTTCCGCTCACTCTTGAAGGCTCCGCCGTCCTCCACCAGTTCTTCCGCTTCGATTGGAAGGCGTGGAAAGCTTGCGCGGATGGCGACCGCAAAAAGATCGTTGCCGAGACCATCGCTGCCCTTCAACGTTTAGAGCGCTCCGGCCCAGACTCCCAAGCCCGCAGCGCCATCTTCTCCCAACTCGGCCACAAGGGCGACCTGATCTTTATTCACTTTCGCGACAGCTTTGAGCAGTTGAACCAGGTGGAGCTCGACCTGGCGCAACTGCCCATCTACGACTTTCTCGAGCTGCGCCACTCCTATGTCTCGGTTGTCGAGCTGGGACTGTATGAGTCAAGCCGCAAGACCTGGGAAGCTGCGGCCGCAAAGGGGCTGGAACCGGGCACGCCGGAGTTTCAAGCCGAAGTAGCCGAGAACATGAAGCGTGCGGGTACCGCGATGGCGCCCAGACTGTTTCCAGCCATCCCGGAGGCCAAATACATCTGCTTTTATCCGATGGACCGGCTACGCGCCGAGGACAAGAACTGGTACACCGTGCCTTTTGCAGAGCGCCAGCGCATGATGCACCTGCACGGCATGATCGGGCGCAAATACGGTGACGTGGTGAAGCAGATCATCTCCGGCTCCATCGGCATGGATGATTGGGAGTGGGGAGTCACGCTCTTTGCCGAAGACCCCGTGGTCTTCAAGCGGCTGATCTACGAGATGCGCTTCGATGAGGTAAGTGCCATCTACGCGCTCTTCGGCCAGTTCTACCTCGGGATTCGGCTGCCGATCGACAAGCTGCCGGACTGGCTGAGCGGCAAACTGCAGACTGCCCCCGTGTTCAATCTGATTCCAAACCCTAAGACCGAATAGGCAGGCGGATTGGACGATCCACTCTCACGGATTCTGCGCCTACCGCGCACTTAGCGTTCCCGGTAAGATTGTCGTTATGAGTCTGGTGAAAATACTGCTCAGCCAGTGCAGTAAGCCCAGGGGCTGGCACGGCAGGATCACTCTGCGGAATATGAACCGTGGCCATGCCGAGCTGACGGCGTGGGGATTGAGCCACGTCTCGGTTCAAAGCCGCGACACAATCCTCGATGTGGGCTGTGGCGGCGGGGTCACGGTGGCCCGACTGGCCGCATTGGCGCCCGAGGGAAAGATCTATGGCCTCGATTACTCTGCGGAATCCGTGGCCGCGTCACGCAAGGAAAACCGTGCGCGGATCGCTCTTGGCCAGGTCGAGATCGTCCACGGCTCCGTGTCGCATCTGCCCTTCCCTGACCGAATGTTCGATCTTGTCACGGCCGTAGAAACGCACTACTTCTGGCCTGACCTGGACGCCGATGTGCTGGAGATTCTGCGCGTATTGAAGGCGGGCGGGATGTTCGCTCTCGTCGCGGAAGCCTACAAAGGAGGCAAGTACGATGAGAGGCTCAAGAAACTGGACAAATTGCGAGGCGAGCTGAAGTTCACTCACCTTAGCATCGAAGAGCACCGCGACCTCATCGCAAATGCCGGCTTTTCGGAGGTTCAGGTCTTTGAGGATTACGAAAGAGGCTGGGTATGCGCCACAGGCAGAAAGGCTAATTAACCAGTTCCACGCGCTTATACTCTTTCAACTAGCCGCAAAATAGACCTGTAGCCCACCTTCTCCGCTCCGTCGCGCGGAATGGGTGGAAAACCACCTATCTCAACCAGCGAAAAATGGAAGCACCCATGCCGGCAAGCAAACAATCCAAAGGGACCACCGGGAAGAAGCAGCCAGCATCACCGAGGAAAGCGCGCGCCCCGCGTGCCGACATCGCCCCCGACCGCATCGCCGCCATCCTTAAGGGTCTCGACGAGGCGTACCCCGAAGTCGAATGCGCTCTCACCCACTCGTCGCCGTGGGAGCTGCTTGTGGCGACCATCCTCTCGGCGCAATGTACGGATGTCCGCGTCAACATGGTGACGCCTGAGCTGTTTCGGCAATTTCCTGCTCCCGCGGCGATGGCCAAAGCGACTCAACCTCAACTGGAGGCGCTGATTCGCACGACCGGTTTCTTTCGCAACAAGGCCAAGTCGATCAAGGGTGCGGCGGCTAAGATTGTCGCCGAGTTCGACGGGAAGGTGCCGGAGACGCTGGCGGAACTGATCACGATTCCCGGCGCAGCTCGCAAGACTGCCAATGTGGTGCTTGGCGTCTGCTTCGGCAAAGCCGAGGGTGTGGTGGTGGATACCCACGTTTTCCGAATCGCACGGCGGCTCGGCCTCGCCAAAGGAGACACGCCCCAAAAGGTGGAACAGGAGTTGATGCGGATTCTGCCGCAGGATCGATGGATTGCGTTCTCGCACCAGTTGATTCACCACGGCCGCCAGGTGTGCGATGCGCGCAAGCCAAAGTGCGATCGCTGCAACCTGGAGCAACTGTGCCACTCGCAGGACAAAACGTGGTCGAGCTAGGGGGCGGCCTGCCAAACGGGGCGGGCTCAGTGTTTAAGTAAGGAACCGTTCGCGCTAAAATAATCGGTTATGGGATTTCCGATTAAAGTGTGCGTTGTGTGCGGCGAGGAGTTTGAATTGCGGCCGGGCAAGCCTGGATTTGCGAACCGCTGTCCTGCCTGCAGCGAGCCCGAAGCGGCTGGGCCGACTGTCGCAGTGGCCGATCCGCTGAGCGGCAATCGCGAGGCGGCTGCAGCTCGGCGGAAGGCTATGCGCGACATGCTCTATCGCAAGGAGAGCTGACGGGAATCTGTCCGAGACTCAACCTGCCGCAAAGAATTCGGCGACGGCTTTGAGCAACCCGGGAATGTCGGAGACCTGGGCCTCGGCGGCGGGTTCCCAACCCTCCTCGCGAAGGGTCCTGCTGGTAATGGGGCCAATGGAGATGGCTGCGACTCCAGGGAACGGCCACTCCAGGCCGGCAACCGTGGCCGCTTCATTCAGGTGGGTCACGCTCGATGAACTTGTAAATGTTGCCGCATCCAGACCCTCCGCCAAAGCCCGCCGTAGTTGATCGGGCGCCTCCGCTGGAATCCCGTTCCGATAGGCATCCGCTACATCGACCTGCGCTCCGGCTTCCCTGAGTGCGTCAGGGATAACATCACGAGCTATAGCGGCCCGCGCCAAAAGAACCCGGGCTCCCGCCATCTGGCCCTCCAGCGCAGAGACCAAACTTTCGGCCACGTTAAATGCCGGGACTAACGAAACCCTAAGCCCAGCATCCGTTGCGGCCTTGGCAGTCCCCTCCCCGATTGCAGCCACCTTGAGCGATTCAGGATGGCCGAGCGGCAGCCCAAGGTGTTTGGCTCGTTCAACAACCGCGCGAACGGTATTGGCGCTGGTGAGAATCAGCCAATCGTAATTCGAAAAGCGCCTTAGGGCGGCGTCAAGATCAGCGAAACTTTCTGGCGGCTGAATCTCTAAGACAGGGACCTCCACCGGAATCATTCCGGCATCGCGAAGTCTGTCGCTCAGCTTTCCCATCTGATGGGCGGCACGGGCGACCAGGACGCGGCGACCGGCGAGCGGGCGGGAGCTAGCCGTCATTGTGAAACTCCGGTCGCGGCCTCGAGAAGCGGGCCAGCTCCGGCCTCAATCAGCTTCCTAGCTACCATTTTGCCTAGTTCGGCGGGATCCGTCGTGTCCAGGCGCTCTTCGAGATAAACCCGGACGGCAGATCCCGTCCCCGGATCTGCGACAACTGCAAAGACCTCGACCGAGCCCTCATGCATCGGCCGGCAATGAACCCCGATCGGAACCTGGCACCCGCCTCCGAGGGCAGCCAGAGCCGCCCGCTCGACCGTTACAGCGAATCGAGTAGCTTGATCGTCGAGAAAGCGGACCGCCTCACGGGTGGCCTCATCGCCCTTGCGAGTTTCAATCCCGAGCGATCCCTGGCCGGCCGCGGGGCAGAAGTCTCTTGGCTCGAGCCGTTCCCTCACCCACTCGGTCTTTTCGAGCCGATCAAGACCGGCAGCAGCGAGAAGGATTGCATCCACCTGTCCTTCCGCGAGCTTGCGCAGGCGGGTATCCACGTTGCCACGAAACTCGACGGCCTCGATGTCGGGCCGGACAGCCTTCAGTTGCGCACGGCGACGCTGGCTGCTGGTGCCGACGCGAGCGTCAGCAGGCAATTCGGAGAGGCCGTGGTAGCCAACCGACACAAGAACGTCGCGCGGATCAACGCGCGGAGGCGTTGCCGCAAGCGCAAAGGGCTCTGGGAGTTCGGTAGGCAGATCTTTGAGCGAGTGCACGGCCAGGTCGACGCGTCCATCGGCCAGCGCCTCTTCAATCTCCATGGTGAACATCCCCTTAGACCCAACCTGGGCGAAAGTGACTTCCTGGAGGCGGTCGCCCGTGGTCTTGATAATCTCGATCTCGACCTCATGGCCGGCGCCGCTGAGGAGCGCAGCGATGTGGTTGGCCTGCCAGAGGGCAAGTTGGGATCCACGGCTTCCAATGCGCAGCTTCATCGGTGGGTCTCCACGCTGGCCTGCTCCGCACCGGTTGGGTTGTCGGGCTCGGTTCCTTCCGTTCCGGGGCTGGTCTTGATGGGCGCAACCGTCGAGGCAGCGGCCGCCGCCGCTGGGGCTGGCGCAGAGGGTTCCCGGCCCGCATCGGGCGAACCGCCGACCTCGAGTTGCCAGGCCTCGCAGAGCGCGTCGATACGCACCTGATTGTTCTCTCGTGCGGCCTGCTTGAGCGCTTGCATGGGCGGGTGGAGAAGCTTGTTCACGAGCCCGCGCGTGATGGCCTCGACCGCAGCCAGCTGCTCTGCTGTCAGGCCTTCCAGACGCGATTGCAGCTTCTTCAACTCTGCCTGGCGTGTCTCCTCGGCTTGCTTCTGCAGGGCCACAATCCCCGGCGCGGCGCTCAC
>CAYWSR010000243.1:0-6647 GCA_964460385.1 uncultured Occallatibacter sp.
CAAACAGCGCAGAAAAGATGGGACGCCCAGCGTTTTCGTATCCCACCCATTCGCGATGGGACTGCGAATGGATGGGGCACGGGGCTTCGACCTTTGAGAGCCGGATCAAAGTCCGTAATGCGGGACGTTGGGGGCTGAAGGTTCTGGTGCGCCGCATCGCGTCTCACCCTTTCTGCAAACAGCGCAGAAAAGATGGGACGCCCAGCGTTTTCGTATCCCACCCATTCGCGGTAAAGCTGCGAATGGATGGGGCACCCAGCGATTTTGGTGGACCAGCTAAAGCCCGCACCCTTCCAATTGAATCCCGAACCTTTCCAGCTGAACCACTCTCTGTACCAACGGTCACTGGGCAAAGATGGTCCCAGTCGGGTAGGATGGCAGTTCGATGCCGAAGACCATAGATTTTCGCCCAGTCATTCTTGCCGGAGGAAGCGGAACGCGCTTCTGGCCACGCTCGCGGCGCGCGCGCGCCAAGCAGGTGCTCGCGCTGGACGGTGAGCGCTCGATGCTGCAACAGACGGTGGAGCGGCTGAAGCCGCTGGCCGGGCTGGAGAAGACGTGGATCGTCACCAATGAATATCTGGCGCACGAGATTGCCGATCAGCTACCCGGGTTGCCCGCGGACCAGCTGGTTCGGGAGCCGGTGGCGCGGAATACCGCCCCGGCGTGCGGGCTGGCGGCGTTTCTGATCGAGCGGCAGAACCCGGATGCCGTGCTTGGGGTGTTTCCGTCGGACCACGTGATTGGCGATGAGCCGCGGTTCCTGAAGGCGCTGCAGAAGGGAATCAAGGTGGCGGCGGCTGGCGACAACATGGTGGTGCTGGGGATTGAGCCGACGCGGGCGGAGACCGGTTATGGCTACATCGAGACCGGGGACCTGACGAAGGACGACGCGGCACTGCACGTAAGGCGGTTTACGGAGAAGCCGAACCAGAACCGGGCCGAGGACTTTGTGGCCGCGGGCAATTACTACTGGAACTCGGGGATATTTCTGTGGTCGGCGCGGACACTGGCGAATGCGGTCCGGGAGCACCTGCCGGAGACGGCTCCGCTGCTGGAGTCGATTGCAGGGGCATACGGGACGCCGGAGTTTGAGCAGGTGTTTCATTCGCTCTACGGGAAGTGTGAGAACATTTCCGTGGACTACGCGGTGCTGGAGCCGCGATCGGCAAAGGGCGAGCACCTGTCGCACCTGTATTGCCTGCCGGCGGAGTTTAGCTGGAACGACCTGGGATCGTGGGCTTCGCTCTACGAGTATCAATTGGAGACGCGGCTGAGGGGCGACGGCGAAGGGAATGTGTCGGAGACGGGCGGACACATGGCGATCGATGCCTCGAACAACTACCTCTACAGTCCGCGGAAGTTTGTGGCGCTGGTGGGCGTAGAGAACCTGGTGATCGTGGATACGGAAGATGCGTTGCTGGTGGTGCATCGCGACCGGTCGCAGGATGTGGGCAAGATCGTGAAGGAGCTGGGGGTCATCGGGCACGAAGAGTTGATCTAGATGGGGCCAGGAATCCACGGCGAGACCCCATTTGTTCGACGTGGGCTTTAGGGCCTGACCCGTAACGTCCGAACGAACGATGGGGTCGAAGGTCTTCTCCCTGGTTGCGCCACCGGCAACGCTGGGAGTTGATTCCGCGCTACAATCTCTGCATGAACCGCAGCGCCCAGGAAATCCTCGAAGACGCTCGCCAGTTGCCTCCGGAGGAGGTTGATTGGCTGATTGAGACGCTTCTTATCAAAGACGATCGTGAGCCAGAAGCGGAGAATGAGGCCGCCTGGGAAGGCGAGATCAAGCGCCGCCTCGACGAGATTGACTCGGGGGCTGTAAGGATGATTCCCGCCGAAGAGGTTCACGCCCGAATGATTGCGCGGCTCTCTCCAGAAGCGCGGGCGCGGATTCGGGATTGAAACCGCTCACGTACCATCCGAAGGCTAGCGAAGAGATTGACGAAGCCTTCAACTGGTACGCAATGCGAAGTGCGCGCGCAGCGGATGGCTTTTTCGAAGAGCTATATACCTGCGTGAAGAACGTGCGTCGGCAGCCAAGGCTCTTTTCGTCCTATCTTCACGGGACTCGGCGCATATTGCTCGACCGGTATCCCTTTTCGATCGTTTTCCGCGAGCTTCCCCCCAAGATTGAGATTGTTGCCGTCGCGCACGCCAAGCGCCGCCCCGGCTACTGGGCGAAGCGTCTCTAAACCGCCCCGCTGCCCCCCGGCTCGGCTTGATCCAGTTGATTACACTAATTGCTGGAGAAACGAAGCTCGACGATGGCACACGCACAGATCAAGTTTGGAACCGATGGATGGCGCGGCCTGATTGCCGACGACTTTACATTCGAGAATGTGCGAACGGCGGCGGAGGCGGTAGCTGCGTACTTGTGGTCCCGCAAGGGGTCGGCACAGGAAGATCCGGCACAGGGGCTGTGCATTGGCTACGACACGCGTTTCGGGTCAAAGGCGTTTGCGCGGGCCTGTGCGGAGGTGGTAGCGGCGACGGGGATTCCCGTGATGCTGGCGAACGACATTACGCCGACACCCGCCTTGAGCTTTGGCGTGCGGGGGCGCAAGGCGGCGGGCGGCATCATGATTACGTCGTCGCACAACCCGGCCGAATGGAACGGCGTGAAGTACAAGGCGTGGTATGGCGGCTCGGGCAAGCCCTCGATCATCGCCGAAATTGAGACCTACCTGGGGCAGCCGGTGCCACGGCCCGCGAAGGCGGCGCCGATTGAAGAGGTGGATTTTCTTCCCGATTATCTGAAGGCGATCGAGAGCTTCGCCGATCTGGACCTGATTGCGAAGTCGGGCATGAAGTTCGCGATCGACTCGATGTACGGGGCGGGGCGGACGATTATCTCGGACATTTTTACGCGCATCGGCGTGGACCATGTGCAGATTCGGGGCAACGTGAACCCGCTGTTTCCGAGGATCAATCCTGAGCCGATTGAGCCGCACATCCGGGCGCTGGGCGAGGCCGCGGTGAAATACGGCTGCCATGCGGGACTGTGCACGGATGGCGATGCGGACCGGATTGGGGCGACGGATGAGCACGGCGTGTTCGTGGATCCGCACAAGATCTTCAGCGTGCTGCTGAGCTGGGTGCTGAAGCGGAAGGGCTGGCCGGGCGCGGTGACGCGGGCCTTCAACACGACGAAGATGCTGGACCGGATTGCTGCGAAACACGGGCGCGAACTGATCGAGCACGGGATCGGGTTCAAATATGTGTGCGACCTGATGCTGGAGCGCGAGATCGTGATGGGCGGCGAGGAGTCGGGCGGGATCGGGTTTCAGAGACACCTTCCGGAGCGCGATGGGCTGCTGAATGCGCTGCTGCTGGCGAACGTGATGGCCGAGGAGGGCAAGACGCTGGGGCAGTTGGTGGCCGATCTGCAAGCGGAGTACGGGGAGCACCAGTATGGGCGGATCGATCTGCACATTCCGGACGAGGTGAAGAACGCGGCGATTGCGCGGGCGCGGGCGCTGGAGCCGGGCGATGAGGTGTTTGCCGGGATGCCGATCTATTGCCAGGAGAATCTGGACGGGGTGAAGTTTTACCTGGACAATCCGGAGGCGACCTCGAAGCCCAAGGCGGCGGAGACGTGGCTGCTGCTGCGGGCGAGCGGGACGGAGCCGCTGATGCGGATTTATACGGAAAGCTGCTCGAAGGAGTCGGTGGCGCGGCTACTGGAGTCGGCGCGGAAGTTTGCGCTGGAAGCAGTTCACAGTTCATAGTTCGCAGTTCTTAGCGCTTTGCTCTTGAAGATCATCCTTCAGGTTTCAGCGGGGCGGAGCCTCAGCGGAACATGCGGGCGTCGAAGTGGAAGGGCTGGGGCGGGTCGATCGCGAGCTGGGCGATGGCTGGGTGCAGCGGATTCAGGAGGACATTCCACTCGGAGTGGAGCGGGGCTGAGGGCACCAGCATGGCCAGGGAGGTCTTGTCGCGAATCCAGGCGTCCCCGAGCTTGCGCGGCGGCTCAAAGTCGTCGGACCACCATTGGGGCGGCAAGGCTTCAGTTGTGAGTTGCTGGGCGGGCTCGCCGGCGGGCAGAGTGGCGGCGATGAAGACGAGGTCGTCGGGCTGAAGATTGGGCTCGAGGTGGACGAACAGTTCGATTGCGGCCAGTGCCAGAGACGATGAACAGTAAACCATGGGCACGCCGCGCGAGTTCCAGCGCCCGCCGAAGCGGCGCGCGCCCTCGCCAGAGAATGCCTCGGCGGCATAGCGCTCGCGGCATATGCGGAAGACCTGTGTGGGGGTCGCATGGATTTGGGGGTGGGATAGCAGAAGACAATCCCTCAGGGGCTAAAGCCCAGATGTTTTTTGGCGCCTTTTCGGCACGACTGAAGTCGTGCCCTGACTCATGATTGCCGAGAGCATCAGCTATAGACGCCGTAGGCGATGCGGCCGAGGATGTCTTCGACCTCGCGCACGCCGGGGTCGGTGTCGAGCTGGTCGAGGGGGCGGCCGCCGCGGAGGGCACGATTGGGCGTCTTGAGCCACGCAGCGGCTTTGTCTCCGCTGCCGAGGGTCTCAGCGGCGTTGGAATAAACCTGGGCAAGGCGGACGGTGCGATCGGACTCAGCCGGGGTGAGGCGCGATTGCAGGGAAGCACGGCGGGTGAGGGTGCGCGGGGGAATGCCGATCTTCTCGGAGATTTCCGCCTGGCGCAGGTCGAGCCGCTCAGCCAACAGGAAGAGCGACCGAACCGGGAGCCCCTCGCGGACCAGCTCAGCGAGCGCGCCGTTACGGTTCAGGGGCCTGCCGAGGATCAGTTCGCCGCCAAGTACATCGGGAATGGATAGGGCTGCCATGATTTGCCTTTGGGGATAGTATACGCCATTTGGCGAGCGCGTGTAGGCCATTATGACAATAATTGCTGGCCATTTTGCAGATGGCGAAACCTGTCTTGTTTTTCTTATTGACATAATATTTGAATTACACAACAATATGTTCTCAGAGTGAACAGCATCCCCGACAAAGCGCCAGGCGAGAGCGGCCTTTATAACCGCATTGCGGTGTTGCGGGCGGAGCGGGGCATCAGCCGGCAGCAATTGGCCGACGCGTTGGACGTGAACTACCAGACGATTGGATTTCTGGAGCGAGGCGACTATAGCCCGAGTTTGAAGCTGGCGCTGGGGCTGGCCGAGTATTTTGGGCTGCCGGTGGAGGCGATCTTTTCGACGCGGCCGCTGAAGCCGCTGAGCGAGCAGGTGTACGGGACTGGTAAGTCTGGGGCGCTGACGGAAGCCAGGGCCGAAACGGAGGGAGCCAAGTGAAGACGCAACTTGATTTTCTGGGGATGCACGTCAACGTTGCTACGCAGAGCAGGCGGCGGTGGTTGGTGGTGGCGATCTACGCCGTGTTTGCGGGGCTGGTGATTGGGTGGTGCGCTTTTGCCGGGTTCTCGTGGTATGGCTGGTTGGCTCTTCTGGTGTTTGCACTGATCGCCAAGGCGATGGGCGGCAAGACGTACCGGACCGGGCTGGTGCCGGCGATGGCGTCGGTGGGGTTCAAGCGCAATGAATTCTATCCGCATTGGGATCCCGCGGTGCGAGGATTCGTTGACCACTTGCCGTATGGGTTGCTGATTGCGGCGGGGATTCTCTACTACACGCTGCCGCAGGCGATTTTGCTTTGGACGGAGCCGGATATGGAGGCGGAGGGGGCTGGGGACTAGATTCAAGGCCCGCGGCTAAAGCCGGTGCGCTTTTGGGGTCGGGATTCCGGGGCCTGAAGGCCCGGCTCCCTCCGGTGACGAGAAAAACGCAGGGGCTAAAGCCCAAACCTTTTGATGTCTCTCTTCGGCATGACTGAAGTCATGCCCTGACTCATATTTCGACTCAAGGGTTGGGCACCCGAGCATTCTTCGTCTCCCAGGTCCCGAAGTGCGAGGGACCTGGGGCACCCGGACATCTGGGTTGGCCGACGAAAAAGCTAGGAGATGATGGCGACTTTGGCGCGCTTGCCGAGGCGGACGACGAGGCGGGCAGGCAGCGATCCGATGGGGATGACGGCGTTGGTGGCGACTTCACCGTCGAGCTTGACGGCCTTTTCGGCGAGCTTGCGGCTGGCCTCTGCGCCCGAGGCAGCGAGGCCGAGCTGGAGGAGAAGCTTGGGCAGGCGAATCTGCAATGAACCAGGCAGGCCGGCGGGGCCGACCAGGTCGGCGTAGGCGATGGCAACCTCGTCGAGGTCTTCGGAGGTCTCTTTCTGCTGGAACATGCGGGCCCAGTTTTCGTCTGCGCTGTGGGCGGCGGCATCGCCGTGGAAGTCGGCAACGATGGTGCGGGCCAGGCGCTTTTTGGCTTCCATGGGATGGAGCTGGCCGGAGGCGACCTCGGACCGGAGGGCATCGACTTCGGACTGACGAAGGTCGGTGAGCAAGAGCCAGTAGGACCACATGAGGTCATCGGAAATGGACATGAGCTTGCCGTACATCTCGGAGGGCGGCTCGTTGATGCCGATGGCGTTGCCAAGGGATTTTGACATTTTCTGGACGCCGTCGAGGCCTTCGAGGATGTGCGTCATGAGGATGATTTGCGGCTTCTGGCCGTAGTCGCGCTGCAGTTCGCGGCCGGCGCCGAGGTTGAAGCGCTGGTCGGTGCCGCCGAGTTCTACGTCGCACTCGAGGGCTACGG
>CAYWSR010000244.1:0-6642 GCA_964460385.1 uncultured Occallatibacter sp.
AGCCGGCCGCTGCACTTCTTTGGCGGGCTGGGCATGCTGGCGATGCTCACGGGCAGCACGATCTCCGCGGTTCTGCTGGGCCTGAAGATCGCTCGCCCGCAGGAAAACATGATGGATGTGCATGGGCCGATGTTTGTGATTGGCGCGGTGCTGATCGTCGCCGGCATCCAACTGCTGGCGATTGGCCTGCTGGGCGAATTGCAGGTGCGGCACTACCACAGCCACCGTCAATCCTCGCCGTATACGGTGGATCGCCTGGTGCGGCTGGCTTCGACGGAGGAGCAGAGCCTGCTGTCGGAAGATCGGGAGTAGGGGATGGGGTCTCGGGTCTCGGGTCTCGGGTCTAGGGTGCAGGGAACAGGGAACAGAAAAGCAGTGAAGAAGTGAAAGAGTGAAAAAGTGAAATGCGGGCCCTGGCGGACGAAATTCGCTGGGGCTTTTTGCTTTTGCGGTTAGTCGCGGCGTGGGACGTGCTGGGGGTGCTTGCAGTTGTGGGGGCTGAGGGTGCATTCTTGGCGTGCGATGAAAGCGATCCAAATCAGCGAGACAGGTGGGCCAGAAGTTCTGAAGCTTGCCGAGTTGCCCATTCCGCAACCGGGACCGGGGCAGGTGTTGATTCGCGTGGAGGCCACGGGAGTCAACTTCATCGAGATCTACTTCCGCAAGGGCACGTACAAGGCAGCGCTGCCACTGGTGCCGGGGAGCGAGGCTGCCGGAACGGTGGAAGAACTGGGGCCGGGCGTGACGGGCTTCGCGGCAGGCGATGCGGTGGCTTCAGTGAGCGTGCTGGGCAGCTATGCGGAGTACGCGCTGGCGCCGGCGGCGGGGCTGGTGAAGGTGCCCGAGGGCGTAACGATGGAGCAGGCGGCGGCGGCCATGCTGCAGGGCATGACGGCGCACTACCTGGTGACTTCGACATTTCCGCTGAAGAAGGGCGATACGATGCTGGTACACGCGGGCGCGGGCGGCGTGGGGCTGCTGCTGACGCAGATGGCAACGAAGATCGGTGCGCGGGTGATCACGACTTGCTCGACCGAGGAGAAGGCGGAGCTTTCGCGCGAGGCCGGCGCGAGCGATGTGATTCTCTACACCGAGAAGGAGTTTGAGCCGGAGGTGAAGAAGCTGACCGGGGGCAAGGGCGTGGACGTGGTCTACGACTCGGTGGGGAAGACGACCTTTGAAGGGAGCTTGAACTGCCTGCGGCCGCGGGGGATGCTGGCGCTGTTCGGCGCCTCGAGCGGGCCGGTACCGCCGTTTGATCCGATCCAGCTGAGCGGCAAGGGTTCGCTGTTTCTGACGCGGCCCACGCTGTGGCACTACGTGGCCACACGGGCTGAGCTGGAGTGGCGCGCGGGCGAGGTGCTGGGATGGGTGGCGAAGGGCGAGCTCAAGCTGCGCACCGAGTACTTGTATCCGCTGGATGAAGCGGCGCAGGCGCAGACGGATCTGGAGGCGCGCAAGACGACGGGGAAGATACTGCTGGAGCCGTAACGACAGTTGTCAGTGTTCAGTTGTCAGTTATCAGAAGAGCAGTGGACGTGTGAAGAAGTTACGATGGAGACGATTCGGATTGGGGCGGAGGATCGGGTATTTGTGCTGACGGGCGCGGGGATCAGCGCGGAGAGCGGCCTGCCGACGTTTCGCGCATCGGATGGATTGTGGGAAGGGCACCGCATCGAAGATGTGTGCACGCCGGAAGCTCTGGAACGGAATCCGGCGCTGGTGTGGGAGTTCTACTCGGCGCGGCGTGCGGCGCTGAAAAATGCGCAGCCGAACCCGGCGCACTTTGCGCTGGCCGAGCTCGAAGAGCAACTGGGCAAGCGATTCTTTCTGTGCACGCAGAATGTGGACGACCTGCACGAGCGGGCGGGGAGTGTGCGGCCGGTGCATATGCACGGGGAACTGGTGAAGTCGCGCTGCCCCACCTACGGAACGGAGCATGAGTGCGGGACGGCCCCGGTCGAGGACCGCATGGTCTACAAGGACCTGAGCGCAGTGGGCCGGTGCATCTGCGGAGCGCGGCTGCGGCCGCACATTGTCTTCTTCGGCGAGATACCGCTGGAGATGGGGCGGATTCAACTGGAGATTGAGAAGGCGACGCTGATGGTGGTTGTGGGGACGTCGGGGTCGGTGTACCCGGCGGCAAACTTCGTGCATTGGGCGCGGCAGGCCGGGGCGCGGACAGTGTATGTGGGGCCGGAGCGGCCGTTGAATGCGAGCGCTTTCACACATGTGGTGGAAGGGAAGGCCGGAGAGGTGTTGCCGGGGCTGTTTGAAGTTGACTGTTAGCAGTTAGCTATTAGCCCTTAGCTGTTAGCTTTTAGCTTCCCACCCTTGGCAAAAGAACAAAAGCGTGCCAAGGATGAGGCGCCCGGCGCAATTCTCGCGAGATGCGCCAGCGGTCTGCGACCCTCCGTTACCTTGCTTTCCGCCGTCTTGGAGCGCAATCGGCTTTATTGCATCGGAAATGCTTTCGGCCCGTTGTAGAGCCAGTCCTCCAGGCCGATGAAGAGCTGATTCGCCAGTGCCTGCGCGTTGGGGTAAGATCCGGGGACGTAGGCTCTTGCGCCTGACGCGCCGAGTGAGCCATCCAGCACGCTCGGCACCCCTTTGGTCTGGTTCGCGAATGCCTGGTCTATTTCCGGCAACGTCATGATCATGTCGGTGTCATGAGGAATTGCCTGGAGCACGCCGGCGTCCTCCCACATGGTGAAGTTGCTGGGATTGATGTCGCCCATGACGTAACCTGCGCGGGGGAGCTTATCGAGCAGCACGGACTTTAAGCTGTCCAGTATCTGTTTCTGCATTGCTGCAGACGCTTTCTGGAAGCTAGTGGCGCTCAGCTCCTGAGAGCCCGGATATTTTTGCGCGGCGTTTTCCTGCTCGATCGATTCCGGCACGTCTGTTGGGATGTCCGACGGAAACGTTTTGGGAGTTACTTCAGGGTGATCAATTCCAGCTTTTTGCAGGGCCTGAGAGCCATTCAACTGGCCCTGGAGTTGTTTGTTGAAGTACCCCAGTCCATTTCTCTTGGCCACTTTCGTCACCATGGTGGCGCCATCCTGGAAGACGGCGGCAAAAGTGCCCTGGCCGATAAAGTTACCTAGCTTCACTGGTCCGTCTGCCAGTTCAACGAACTTGTTCGCCAGCTCGGGCGCAGGGGAGTCATTATTCACGTCGTTGGAGAGGCCGCTATCGAGATCGTTGCCCGCGATGGGATCCTGGGCCGACACGCCTCCCTTGATGGTGGGCTGAGAAGAGCTCGGCGCGGGGTTGGTAACGACGGTCTTATCCGGGTTGGTAATCGGCGTCTTGTCGGTGGGTGGCGCACCGTTCGGTTCGCCAGGCGCCGGTTGGGCAGGCTCGGCGCCATTTCCGCCCGGCGCCCCGGGTTCACCTGGCGTGCCAGTGGCAGGTGTCCCCTCGCCCGGAGTCAGCGGGCCGCCGACCGGTTTGGGGCCGGTGGCCTGCGCGCCGCCTTTCAGGAGGGGCGCGACCTTGCCCGCGACGCTCTTGCCTGCCGCACCAAGGCCCTTGCCAGCAAGCCCCGAGAGTGTGTAGCCGCAGAGTCGCTGCCCATCGATAACTCCCTGCTGGTATGGCGTCAGGTTGTTCGGCACCAAAGATTTGCCGTTATTGCCGATGACAGGCACCGACAATTCCTTCTGCAAGATCGTCGGGCCGCCGAGTTTCGGATCAATTCCCCACGCCGTTGCGGCGTCGACAAATTTGCCCTGCATGAAGGAGCCCAGGCCGCTGAGAAGATTGGGAAGGCTCTTGATGCAGTTGCTCATTCCAATCATGATGCCCAGAGTGCGGTTGTTTGGATCAGGGGTGCCGTTGGTCTCGGTGGGAGGCTGGCCGGATCCGCCCTTCGAGGGCCCACCCGTTCCGGGGGCCTTCGTGGGCGGGTTCGTGCCGGAGTTTGAAGGCGGTGTTCCAGGACCTGAATCCAAGATGGTCCCCGGGGTGCCGGAGCGTGGCATGCCCGAGCCCGGAGTGCCTGTCCCTTGGGAACCTGGACCTGGCTCTGTGAAGCTGGTGCCGGTTTTTAGCAGCGGACTCCCGCTGGGCGCTCCCGGCGCGCCTGACCCTGGTGTGCCGTTGGAGCCGGTGCTCGCGCCTCCCTGGAGGGGCGCGCCCGAGCCGCCGGCCGTGGCCGGGGTCCCGTTCGAGCCATTCATGGCGTCGGCCGGGTTGCATAGCTCGAACTCCTTGCGGGCCGTGGCTTTAAGCTGCTGTGCGTCTGCCTGCGCTGGCGCGTTGCCTACCTGCGAGATCTGAATCCGGTAGCTGCGCTCCGCGGAATCGATCGCGGCGCCCAAATTCGCGGCGCACGGAACCAACACACTGCGCTGCTGTTGGGTGAGGGCGTTTCCGTTTAACCCTATGGCGTTATCCCATTGCGCCCAAGCCGCGTCGGCCTCCGGCCACGATGAGGTTTTCGCGTTGTAGCCGGAACTGGGATCGTTGGTCATCGTCGCGGCGAGCTCGTAGAGCTTCTGCACCGCTTGCGCCGGGGACTCCGCGCTTCCGCTGCCGCTTTCATAAATGTCACCGACGGGTTGCTGCTGCGCGCAGGCGAAGCACGCGAAACCAAGCAACGATCCCAGAACCAGTCTGCGCATGTGTTCCTCCTCAAACAGCTTCAAGCGCGATACGCGCGAACCTTTGAAATAGATAGGGCACGATAATACCCTCAAAAATGAGTTGAGGGCAACCAGAAGGTTTAGCGACGCAGTGCGGCGGTTGCCGCGAGAGCTGTCCGCGATATGAGGATGGAGGAAAGACGCGTCACCTTGACCTCCTGGGGAATGGAATGGCTACCAGGCTACAACCGGGAGAGCTGTTCGTCAGCGTATAAGCGGACCATTATTGCAGTCGATCCCATCGACTCGTGCGCGCCTGCCGTGGTTTGGCATGCGGGCGTTAGAACTTGAAGCGATAGCGGAGCTCGCCGCTGATGAGGCGAGGATCGTTGAAGTGGAATCCGCCGATGGTGATGGAGTTGTCGAGCAGTACGCGGTGGTTGGTCACGTTGATGACGGTGGCGGAGATGCGCCAGCGCTCGCCGAGAGCGTGGCCGGCAGATGCGTCGAAGGTGGTGTGGACGGGGAGATAGGGGCCCTGATACGGACCCTGGCCTGAGTTCGCGAGGCCGTTGGAGAAGCCGGAGCCGTAGTAGACGTTGGTGGAAAACCAGGTGTGGAGGGGCAGGGTCGCTTCGAAGCCCGTGTTGAGGGTATTGCGCTGGTCGTGGTCGAGGGAGATGTAGTTGAAGCCGCCGTTGGTGCAGGCCGGGTCCTGAGGGTTGGTGCAGGTGAAGCCGCCGATGATAGCGCCGCGCTGCTGTGCGATTTGGTTTGAATAGGTAAGGTGGAACTGGCCGAGGTGGGCGAGTCGCGGTGAGCGGAGGGTCATTTCCCAGGCGCGGATGAGCGCTCCGTTGACGGCGATGGGGAAGTACATGTTGGACTCGCCGAGGTTGGAGTGATCGAGGAAGTTGTTGACGCGGTTCTTGACGGTGTCGATGTCGAGGGACCAGCCGCGCCAGGGGATGGCGATGCCGAACTGGTGCTCTTCGTCTCGCTCGGAGGGGATGGGCGTGAAGGTATTTTCTCCGGTGTCGAGGCTGGCGGCGTAGTTGAGGACAGAGCTTGAGACGGTGAGCAGCGGGGCGGGCTGGAAGAAGTGGCCATAGAAGCCGCGCAGGACCCAGTGGAGGCGGGGAATCAAGAACGTGGCGCCGAAGCGGGGATAGACGGCGGATTCGCTGGTGGCTCCCTGGTAGCCGCCGCGATAGACGGAGAAGCGCTCGCCGGCGAGCAGCGTGATGGAACGGCCGAGGCGCAGATGATCGGAGAGGTAGAACTCGACGAGCATTGCGCCGGCGCTGGCGGGCGTGTTGGGCTGCGACGTCGCGGAGCCGTCATTGACCTGGACGCCGAAGAGGTCGTTCTCAGCCTGGTAGAAGGAGTAAGCGCCGGCGGTGAAGCTGTTGGGGCCGGCATCGAGATGCGAGTCGGCCTGGCCGCCGGCATAGTTGGAGCCCTGATGCCAGGTTGTGGCGGCGGGAATGTCGGTGTGGAGCGAGTCATAATCGGCCTGATTGTAGTGATAGAAGGGTGCGGCGGAGAACAAAGCGTGGGGCGAGAAGGTGTGGACCCAGTTGGCGATCACAAAGGAGTCGCGCTCGGTTTGCGCGTCGCGCAGGCCGTAGGAACTGTAGTAGCCGCTGAGGGCTTGCCAGTCAGTCAAACTGGGATCGTAGGGAACCTGGAAGTGGTCCTGGCGATATTGCGCGTTGAGCCGGAGTTGGTCTTTGGGTGTCTGGTTATGGAGGAAGGAGACGAAGCCGCTCTGGGAGTTGGTGGCGTCGTGGAGGACCTGCGCGACGGGCGTGGCGAGGCCGTAGTTGGAGCGACCGCCGGTGACGCTCAAGTACCAGGCGGATTTGTCGGAGTGGTCGCCGGCGGATAGCTGGGCTTCGCCGGTGTAAAAGTCGCCGAATGAGATGAGCAGCTCGGCGTCGCGACTGCGCTCAAAGCCGTTGCGAGGCAGGACGTTGAAGACGCCGTAGGTGCGGTCGCCGATTTCGGAGGCGTAGCTGCCGCGCTGGGTTTCGAGAGCGTCGATGTCCTT
>CAYWSR010000245.1:0-6451 GCA_964460385.1 uncultured Occallatibacter sp.
ACCACCAACTCTTCCCCGCCCTCTCAAACAAACCTCATGCTCCGTGCCCCATCCATTTCGCGTTCTTTGCGAAATGGGTGCGAAACCACGAACCTCTCACAAACCAACGGCGCCTCTCACTTCCCCTTCGCCGCCATCCGCCCCGCCACCCACGTCTCCCGCACCACCGTCGTCAAAATCTTCGGCGCATCCACCGTGTACAGATCGCGATCCACCAGGATGAAGTCCGCATCGTACCCCGGCTCGAGCTTCCCCTTGCGCTTCTCCGCAAACTCCGCATACGCCGACCCCTGTGTATATGCATAGAGCGCCTGCCCCCGCGTGATCTTGTTCTCCGGGTAGTACTCCTTCGTCCCCGCCTCATTCTTCCGCGTCACTGCCGCATACAGCCCGCGGAACGGCGTAATCGGCTCCACCGGATAGTCGGTCCCAAACGCCAGGTGCACACCCGCATCCTCGAACGCCTTCCACGCATACGAGTACGCCGCCCGTTGCGGCCCAAGCCGTGCCTCCGCCCAGTTCATGTCCGTCAGCAGATGACTCGGCTGCATCGATGCAATCACTCCCAGCTTCGCAAATCGCGGAATGTCCTTGGGATCCACCACCTGTGCGTGCTCAATCCGGTTCCGCGGAGGCAGCCCCTCCAGGTTCGGATAGCACGGCGATCCGTCCCTCAGCTTGCAATGATGAACTGGCGGTTGTGCTAAAGCGCTGTTCGTCGAGCAGGGAATCTTCTCGTCCCAGATGTGGTACGGTTGGCCGGCGGGGCGGCAGGGCCCGGTTCCGGCTTGAGGAACCGCCGCGGGTAGCTTCGTTTCCTCTGCCTCTTCAAATGCATCCAGTGCCATGGCGTTCGCCTTATCGCCGATCGCGTGGAACCCCAACTGAAACCCAGCCTGCGCCCGCTCCACCGCCATCTTGTTCAGCTGATCCTGCGTGTACTGCGGCAGCCCCGTGTTCTCCGGGTCATCCGAATACGCCGCCTTCATCGCTGCCGTACGCGATCCCAGCGACCCATCCATGAACCCCTTCAGAAATCCCGTATGCAGCATCTCGTCGTTCATGTCATGGTGATTGCGCATCCGAATCAGATCCGGCAACGGCGCTTTGAATGGCAGCCACTCCGTGATCCGCAAATGCAGCTTGCCTTCCTTTTCCATCTCCTCGTAAACCAGAAAATCCTGCCAGTCGCTGAAATCCTGCACGCTCGTCACACCATGAGCCAGCGCGTCGGCCATCACCAGCTCTGCGCCTCTGCGCCGATCCTCGTGGCTCGGCGGCGGGATCACCGCCTTCAACAGCATCTGCGCCGACTCGCGAAGAATCCCCGTCGGCTCGCCATGCCCATCCAAATCGATCGCCCCGCCCTGCGGCGCAACCGTCTTGCCCGTAATCCCCGCAGCCTTCAGCGCGGCTGTGTTGGCAATCGCAATATGCCCGTCCACCCGCCCCAAAAACGCCGGATGCCCTCCTGTCCCTTTGTCCAGATCCTGCCGCGTCGGCAGCTTCTTCTCCGCCCACAATGTGTGGTCCCAGTTCCCCCCCGTCAGCCAGTGTCCCGGTGCCGCTTTCGCCGCATACCCCTGAATGCTCTTGAGCATCGCGTACAGCGAAGGCGTGCCCGTCAAATCCACATTGAGTTTCGTCTGTCCCGCGCTTCCCAGGTGCGTGTGCGCATCGTTGAATCCCGGAAACACCACCGTCCCCGACCCCTCTAGATCGCGCACCGTGGTCTTCGGCCCCGCCAGCCGCTCAATCTCCTCCGAACTCCCCACGGCGAGAACCCTGCCCCCGCCCACCGCCATCGCCTCAACAACTCGCGGCTTGTCCTTTTCGAACCCCTCGCCCGTGTAAATCATCCCGTGCAGGAAGATCGTTTCGGGAGTAACGGGCAGCTTCTGCAGATCCCTCAGGTTGCCGGGTGACCGTCGAAAAGAGGGTTCAGGACCCTGGCCGGCTGAGACAAGACCGCCCGCACTCAATGCGAGAACGAGTACAACTACGATGCGCATGGGCGGAGTTTATCAGTCTCCAGGTCCCAATTGCTCTGCCGCCCACACCGCATTGCCCCGGCCCCGGTGTGGTGCGGAACAATTAGGGGGTACCGTTCAACGCCGTCCATGCAGCCAGAGAATCCATATAGTCCCTCCAATGCACGATCTTTCGGTTTTCAATCGTGACAACCGAGATAAATCGGTTGTCATAGGCGTTGCCATTTCTCAATATCCGCCCATGTCCCTCATATTCGATAATCACTGTGCGGCCGTCTCGCGAAGGATGCACCACGAGCCCGTCACCGGCGTCAAGCTTGATGCTCCTACCGTATCCGGAGTAAAGCGCGATCAGATTCTCGCGTCCCGTCACCATCAGCGGCCAACCGGGAAAGTGATAGCGGAACTCAAAGACTGCATCTTCGGCGATCATGTCAAAGTAGTGATCGCCGTCAACAAATTCTCTCAGGCCATTCTGAACGACCTCGAAAAACGGATCGAGGGCCTCAAAACCTGCATACTTCGCATTTGTCATCACGGATTCTCAGGTCGTACGAAGTCAGTTCAACTCGGGGAGCCGCTGGTTCATCCCGCCAAAAGCCCCGGGCTCGCGACGAATCTATCCATAAATCTACCCCATCCTCTGCGTCGTCCGGCTACTGCTCCGCCGCCCACTCCGCCATCGCCAGCGTCAACAGCATAACTCGCCGCAGCCCAACTTCCCGATCCTTCGCCGAGTACCACTCCGCCAGCGTATGCGACCCGCCGCCCTCGCCGCCCGCGCCCATCGACAGCGCCGGAACTCCCATCGACATCGGAAGATTCGCATCGGTGGAACCCAGCCTCTGGTCTGTTCGCAGCCCCAGGTGCCGATCCACCGCCCTCAGCGCATCCAGCAGCGGCGAGTCCGCCGGCAACGTCGCCGCTGGCCGGTCCCCGATCTTTTCAATCGCAAAGGTCAACGGCCCCATGTTCCGCCCCGTCGGCGTCTTGATCGCCCTGTTCGATTCCTCCACCGCGTCTTCCACTGCCCTGTGCAGCGCCACTTCAAGTCGCACCAGTTCCTCATCACGGATCGACCGGAAATCGATCGTCGCCTGCGCATTCTCTGGAATCGAATTCACGCTCTTCCCGCCCTGAATCGTCCCCACGTTCATCGTTGTCCGCGGCTCGTCGGACAGCGAAACCTCCGCCAGCTTCACCAGCCCCAGCGCCAGCGCGTTGATCGGATTCGGCCTTCCCGCGTCCGTAAAACTGTGCCCCCCCGGCCCCTTGATCGTCGCCCGGAACCGCCTGCTTCCCAGCCCTTGTGTCACCGCCGAATCCGCGCCCGCCCCATCCAGCACAATGTGCGCCGCAATCCTCCCGGCCAGCGGATCAGCCTGATACAGGTGCCTCACCCCGCGCAAATCGCCTTCGCCTTCTTCTCCCACATTCCCCAGAAAAATCAGGGTCGCCGGCAGCTCCACCTTCGATCGCACCAGCGCGTGCGCCAGCGCCAGCATCCCCGCCACCCCTGCCCCGTTGTCGCAGCTCCCCGGCGCCTCCAGCCGATCCCCATCCACGCGCGGCTTCAGCTTGGTCTCGCGCGGAAACACCGTGTCCAGATGCGCCGACACCACCACCACCGGCCCCGTGCTCTCGTCCGGCAATCCTGCCGCCGCAATCCGCCCGAATACATTTCCTACGCCATCCGTGCGCACATCGCTCAGCCCGGCCTCGCTGAATCGCCCCGCCAGCCACTCAGTCCGAGCCTGTTCCCCAAACGGGGGCGCAGGAATCCCCACCAGCTCCGCCTGCCAATCCATGATCAGGCCCGGGTTCCCGTGCAGCCACGAGAACGCCGCGTGCACCGGGCGTCGCGACGCCAGCGTTGTCACGCAGTTGAAGGCCGAACCTTGGGGGAACTGTGCCATGATCTGCACTTCAGGGTAGCAGGCGCCTAGTCAAGAGAGCTGTCATCCTCAGCGAACGGGGCCCCAGGCGTCCTCTTCAGCCTGGGGGTGGTGAGTCGAGGATCTGCGGTTGTTCTTGGATCAATTCCAGAGACACCAAACGAAAGCTCTTGCGCATCAGACGATTCATTCTGCGCCCGCTCAACAACTCCTCCACCTTTTTCGCCTCAGTCCCCGTCCTCCAGCTCATACCCCTCCGGATACTCCACCGACCTCAGGAACAGCCCCTGCGCCGGAGCCGTCGGTCCTGCCGCCGCCCTTGCCCGCGCCGTCAGGATCGCAGGAATCTCGCTCGAAGCCGTCCGTCCCCGTCCCACGTCCAGCATGGTTCCCACCAGGTTACGCACCATGTGATGCAGAAACCCGTTCCCCCGCACACGGTAGATCAGCAACCGTCCCGACTCCGATTCCACCTCGTGCCACTCCGACGAAAGAATCCTCCGCACCGTCCCCTTGCCCGACCCCGTCGAGCCCGGCCCTGTCGCGCCCGGTCCCGTCTCACCCTCGCCGCCTGCCTCCCCGCCGTCAACAGCCCGGCCCTCAGCCTCTTCGTCTACCCCACCCATCCGCGTCGCCACGCCCCGCGTCGCCAGGTCCGGCTCCGTCGCCGCAAAGCTCGCGAAATCATGCTCTCCCACAAAAAGCCGCGCCGCCGCCTGCAAAGCCGCCAGGTTCATCGGCCACGCACAGGCATACACATAACGCGCCAAAAACGGCGGACAAAGAACCTCCTGAAACACCCGGTACTCGTACGTCTTCGCCACAGCGGAGTGCCGCGCATGGAAGCCGCTCCTCACCTTTCTCGCCTCCACCACGCGGATCGCCGCCGGCAAAGTCCGGTTGAGCGCGCGTTGCAGGTTCTCCGCCGGAATCGGCGCCGCCAGCTCGAAGCTCGCAACCTGCCCCAGTGCATGCACCCCCGCATCCGTTCGCCCCGACCCCTGCGGCAGCGGACTCTCGCCCGTCACCCGCCCCAGCGCCGCCTGCAGTTCGCCCTGGATCGTCGTCTCTCCCGGCTGCACCTGCCAACCGCTGAACCCGGTGCCATCGTAGGCCAGAGCCAACTTCCAGGTTTGCAAACTGGTTACGCTTTGTCCGTCTTCAGCCAACGAATCTCTACTCCGACGATCTAAAACGAATTGCAACTCCAATGATCTAACAGGTTACCCGACCTCCGGTAGGCAGCGAACAAGCAATGCGGGTGCGATATACTCACCTTTTCAATGGCTTTCGCCTTCAGGCACCATGCAAGACGCGATTTCACTCATTGCGCCGGCGCGAACTGCCTGGAACAAAAGGGGCGCGGCGCGCGTAATCGTTCAGGAACCCGCTGACCGGGCCCACTAGTGGGGCAGGGATCCATCACTGCCGCCGACCATCATAAATTTTGCGTCCGGATGGGTTCGCCGGTCGTCTTCAAGAATGGCAACCCACATGCCTCAGCAAACCCCTCAGCAATTCGTGGAGAAGAATCATGCGTTTGTTCCATACAAGTGTGTTTGAGCAGCAACAGTCCGCACGCGGCATTCAGGGTCAAGCCAAACTTCAAAGCAATCGGCACTCCCGCGCGGGCAGAAACCTGCGAGCGGTTGCCGCCGCCCTGCTGACGCTCGCCGCCGGCATGCCTCAGGGATTCGGCCAGCAGCCTCAGGGCGCCACCACCGCCCAGGACAAGGCGGCCTCCGATCTTCCCGCTTCACCGGCCCCCGTCCTCACCCAGCCACTCGATCTCCGTACCTCCGCGCGCGACTATTCCAAGCCAGCCGCCCGCGTTCTCACCAATCCCATCGGCACGTTCAAGCCCACATCCATCCCCAAGGCCAGCTTCGCCAACTCTGTCCGCCTTTCTGACCTTGTCAAGGAAGGCAAGATCTACCTCAGCCTCTCCGATGCCATCGCACTGGCGCTCGAGAACAACTACGACCTTGCCATCGCCCGCTACGACCTCGACATCGCCGACACTGATATTCTTCGCACCCGTACGGGTGCCGGGCCCCTCGGCGCACCGGCAGGCCTCATCACCAACACCCTCGGCGGCTCCTCCTCCACACTCACTGCGGGCGGCGGCCCCGGCGGATCCACCGTCGGCTCCGGCGGCGCTGGTTCTGGCGTCAACGGCCTTTCGCTGACCACGTCTGGCGCTGGTCCTAACCCCGAGAGCCTCGAGCCCTCCGTCACGGCCGGCATTCAGCTCGATTGGGCGCAGTCTCCGTCGAGCAGCTTCTTCACCGGCGGCAAATCCTCCACCGATACATACAACTTCGGCTACAACCAGGGATTCGTCACAGGCTCCGCATTCCAATTCACCTGGGATAATTCAAGGGCAACCACCACCAACGCGGTCCAGTTGTTCAGCCCGCAGTACAACGCCAGCTTCAAGGCTCAGGTCACGCAACACATCCTGCAGGGTGCCGGCATTTGGGTCAACAAGCGCTTCATGTATCAGGCGATCAACGACCGCCGCATCACCGACTCCTCCTTCCGCCAGCAGATCCTCTACACCGT
>CAYWSR010000246.1:0-6375 GCA_964460385.1 uncultured Occallatibacter sp.
CGGAGAAGAAATCCAGCGCATCCGCTACGCCGACAACGAAACCAACTACTGCGCCTGCTGCCAAACCGGCGGCAAAGTCCTGGCCGACCGCAGCCTTTCACGGCTCCTGGGAGCGGACTGGCCGCGCACCCTGGAAGAATTGGAAGCGCTTAAACGCCGCTGAGGTCGCCGCTCCCGGCGCGGTCATGCCTTGTGCGGATCGCGCACAAACGCCTCTTTGGAGGGTCTTCGCGGGGCGGCGCATTTGACACAGCAGCCCACATTTGCGAGACTCGAAATTGCTGCCGGTTCAGCGCAAACCGCTGAATCTGTGTCTAGTGCCGAAGTGGCGGAATTGGCAGACGCGCGTGGTTCAGGTCCACGTACTCGCAAGGGTGTGGGGGTTCGAGTCCCTTCTTCGGCACCATAGATTACTGTAAATATTTGCAAATAAATAGGATAGAACGTTAGACAACAGTTAACACTCAGTTCCGAGTGTCTCCGCAGTCCATCAAGACATATCCGAAAATGGCCCATGTGGCTGCTTTCCATTACTTAGGCGCAGAGAGCATCACTAGGTCGATTTTCAACATCGAGCGGGTGCAGTTGGAAACCAATAGGAGGATAGAAATGGTTCTCACATGCGCTAAATGCAAAGCAACCCCCGAATATCACAAAGGCTCGGTTACCGGCGGGAGCACTGGGAAATACCTCAGGCTCAGACAGGAAATCAATGAATCTGGGACTCTCACTCTCAAAAGAAGACTATGCATTAAATGTATGGAGGAGCTGTTGCTTTGGATGAAGAACAGGAAAGCTCACGTTCTTGTCTTGTTCTCCCCTCGTCCAACGTCCACAACCAAGATAGCCACATGGATGAAGAAGACGGCCTAGCGTGTTTGCTGCACTGCCGTTCGATTCAACACCCGCTCGACTTGCATCGCGATCCAGTGCCCGCCCGTTGCAGCGTCGTGCCCGTGAGTTGAGGTGGCCGACCGTCACTCGATCCCGAGCAGCCTCCTCAGATGCTCGATCCCACACCGATCTCAGCAGATTCGGCGGCATACAAGCGGTTCCTCGCCTATCGCCGCCCAACCGCGATCGCCATCGGCTTCCGATCGCTGCCTCCTGCTTTCGCTATCAATTGAAGCTTGGCATTGACCTCCCGGTGACGGCTCTCCACCTGAGAGTGGAGCCGCGACTGCTTTGACCAGTGGTTCTCATGCCAAGTACGTTCGGCTCTCTGAATGCTCTGAAGTTCTTCGACGGCATTGGCCATGTCGCGGAACCTCGTTTGGAACTCGTTACCGACTACATATGCAAAGAGCTCCCGAGCCTTGTCGTCAGCGCCTACTTTCGTCAGGCGGAGCTTGGCGATTTCAAGGATACCCTCCCGCATAACGGCTGCGAGAGTCGTAGCTAGACGGGGCTCGACAACCGGCACATCCTGCACCACGCACATCCCTCGCTGCTTCTTGGGAAACACACGACTGACGACCATGACGTAGGGCGTTTCATACTGTGTGTGATACTTCCTTGCTTGGGTGATGAATGACTTTGCCCAAGAGGAAACATTCTTGCTCTCGTAAACGATGCTACCCGCAACCCTGTCACCGTCCATTACCGTGTGCAAGATGTCTGCGCCCTTCACAGCGCGCCCAACGCGCTGAATCTTGTCTCTCGGAAACGCCCGTTGCAGATCGGCGTAGAGGTCCAGTTCGCCTTCTTCTCCGAAATGCTCACCGGACTTTTTCTCCAATTGCCGATTTAGCATATCGACTTTGCTTTGAAGTCGGCTCATCTCCAGCGTGTGTTTTAGCTGTTCCTTTTCTCTTGCGTCTTCAGCGGCCTCTCTTTTGGCCTTGGCGACCTCAACATCTCTCTTTGTCTCAGCATCTCTCAGTTTCCTGTTAAGGTCATCGATCTGTCCCTTCACCATCCGCCCAGCCTCGGCGATCCCCGCCCTCCGTGCATCCTCAACTAGCTTAGCTGTGCTCCGCTCAGCGGTGTCTAGCTTCTTTCTCAGCTCGCGCAAGTCGCCACTAAACCTAGCTTCTGCTTGCCTTTGGACAGTCAGCGATGCACTGGTGAGCCGAACCTTAAACTCTTCTTCGAGCTCTATCCGCGCAGCCTTAGTTGCCGTCTTCAAGGCGGCGGACTTCATCTTGTCTAGTTTTTCGTGGAGCGCTTGTTCGTCCATCGCATTCGGCAGGACTTGTCCACAAAGAGGACATGTGTTTGGCATACCGCCTCCAATTGAAAGCTGGCTGGGAAGTATTTTGCACCCCGAGATGGGAACATTCAACTCATTCCGCTTCCGTCGACCTCGAAATGGAGGGTTTGGAACCCAGCCTCTTCGTCGCACCGCCGCCCTACTTCTGCGTCGTCTGCGTCTCTTCCTTGCTCGTGGCCGCCGGCGCTTCGGCTACATTAATAATCCGCATCTCCGACCCCAGCCGATGGTAGTCCGTAAAGCTGGTCTCGTTCACATAGAGGGTTCCCTTCGGCAGGAGCGATTGCGGAACATTGATCGGCAACTCCGACGCAGGCTGACCGCCTTCCGCCGGGCCCACCCAGATATTCATGCTGCGCAGCGGGCATACAAACTTGCGGTTGCCAATCACAACCTGCCCGTACTCGATCACTGTGTCGGCGCGCGAGACCGTGCCGTCTCCCAATTCGGCCTCTACAGAAAGCCGCCGGATGATGCCCGTCGCCGGGTCAATAAACAGGGACCCATGATAGCCGGGAACCATGTGCAGCGGGATCTGCTCGCCGGTTGCCTGGTTGCCCATTGCCCCTCTTCCTCCCCCTCCTCTGCGCCCGCCGCCGCCCCCGCCTCTGGTTCTCAGGTTTTCATCTTCGCAGCAGTAGTTGACCTGGTAGTGCGAGTCCGCCTTTGGGACAAAGTAGCGGTAGACCGCGACCACTCCAACGGGCGTCTGCTCCCAG
Source organism: uncultured Occallatibacter sp. (assembly GCA_964460385.1). Lineage (GTDB taxonomy): Bacteria > Acidobacteriota > Terriglobia > Terriglobales > Acidobacteriaceae > Telmatobacter. The sequence goes on from CAYWSR010000246.1 coordinate 2,932, forward strand.
TGGTGAAAGGTCGGCGCGTGCTTCTGCGTATCGACGAAAACGAGCCGCAGCAACTGGCCAAACTCTCCAGACGGTTGCAATCCCCGCTCGAGAGGGGGACCCGTCGCGGCTAGGCTCTTACCCGCGGCGGCCGGGCCAGCTGTTGCATTCGCATCTGTCGCCGCAGCTGCCGAACCTTGCCCCGCCGCCGCCGTCCTGGCCTCTTGCGGCGCACCTGTTGCGCTCGCCGAGACTTGCACCGCCTTTGCTTTTGCCACTTGTTTCGGAGAGAGTATCTGCACCCCATGGTCTTCAAGGTAGGTAAATTCCTTGCTCGACTTGTCAATCAAATGCAACCCGGCATGAACCGGCCACTCATTCACCTTGAATACCTGCGCCGTGTCGTTGAAGGTGTAGGTGGTGCGCGTGGCAAGAAAGTCGGGCAGGTGGGGTAACGTCTGCGTCACATAGCGTCCAGCAATCTCCATGATCCGCTTTTGCGCGGCTGCATCCGGAGCGGCGTCCTTGGGCAGCTCGCCGGGGGGCGGGTCCAGCACCGCAGACTCGTCGGCCATGAGCTGCAAAGCAAGCGTGGTCTGCGGGCCCAGGTGCAATGAGGTTGTGATCCTCGTGCGCGTCGCGTCGGTGAGCCGTTCGGTCAGGTCAAAGTCGCCGAATTCCTTCATGATGTCCGCGTCCGCGTGGTGTTTGGCAACCGACGAGGCCAGGGTCTTCTCCAGTTGCTCCACGGTCAGGTGCCGCGTTGCGCCGGCGGGAAGCACGGCCATCGCCATCATCGCGGGCAAGATCGCCCTGCGCATTGCCGTCCGCAGCCCCAGCATTTCCGCCATGATCCGCGATTCTACCAACACGCTGGAACGGTTGTCTCGCATTCAATCTCGCCAGCTGCCTCCGGCGCTATCAGGCGCGGAAAAACTCTGGCGGAAGGCATCAAGTGACAGGGCGCGACTTCAATCGGTGAGGTCGAAGCGAATGAAACCAAGGCGAATGCACTACGATCAGGCCATGGGCCCGCTGCTCGAGATTCGCGACCTTCATATCCGCTTCGGAGACACTGAAGCCGTTCGCGGCATCACGCTTCAAGTCGATGAGGGCCAGGTGCTCGGGCTTGTCGGTGAGTCGGGCTCCGGCAAGAGTGCCACCGCGCTCGCCATCCTCGGCCTGCTCGGCCCCACGGCATCGGTCACCGGCAAGATTCTCTGGCACGGCGCGGACCCCGCTAACTCCGCTGCCACCGACCTACACCGGTTGCCTGCCAACGCAATGCGTCGCATCCGTGGCCGCGAAATCGCCATGATCTTTCAGGAGCCGATGACCGCGCTCAATCCGGTAATGACGGTCGGCCGTCAGGTGGCCGGGAGCTATGAGGCTCACGCCCCCTCATTCTCCGGCCGCGAATCCCGCCGCCGGGCCATCGCCGCGCTCGAGTCCGTCGGCCTTCCCGATGCGGCGCAGCGCTACGGCGACTATCCCCACCAGTTTTCGGGCGGCCAGCGTCAGCGCATCCTCATCGCCATGGCCCTCATGCATCGGCCGCGCCTGCTCATCGCCGACGAGCCCACCACTGCCCTCGACGTCACCGTGCAGGCGCAGGTGCTCGAGCTCTTGCGCGACCTGCAGCGCCAGCACGGCCTTGCCATGCTCTTCATCTCCCACGATCTTGCAGTGATTGGCCAGGTCGCCGGCCGCGTCGCCGTCATGCGATCAGGCGAAATCGTCGAGACCGGCTCCGCCCAACGCATCCTGACCGCCCCCGAACATCCCTACACCCGCAGCTTGCTTGCTGCCGTCCCAACACTCGCCACCGATCGCTCCCAGCCGCTGGCGATGGTGCGGTAGAAGGAACAGCGAGCCCGCTCTCCCGAACACATTCTTGAACCATTGTCTAAAAGAGCTCGATCCGCGCGGCATTGCCGGGAGCCGATGCAAGTCTCTTGTCTCGTGTAATCAAGGGAGCCTGCAGTTCTTCGGCGAGCGCCACGTAGCCGGCGTCATAAGCGCTCAGGTTTTGCCGCACCTGCCAGATCCGGCTGAGCAAAAGAACTGGGGCATAACGGGTAATGCGAAGGGCCGAAAGGTCGTCCAGCGCCTCCTGGGCGCGCCGCGGCGTCAACGTCCCCTCGCGCACAAGCCGCCGCAGCACCTGAGCAAACTCAACATCCAACAGGTGAACGGTGTGCAATGTTTCCTGGCGAGCGTAGATTCGCTGCTCGATTTGCTGGCCGGCCGGGGTTTGCAGCAGCCAGTCGATGGCCGCCGAAGCATCAAGCACAATCATCGTCCGGCACGTTCTTCGTGGAGGATCTCCGCAGTATCGAAATCCGCCAATACAGGCATGCGCCCGCTGAGGCGCTCACGAAACTCTGCCAGGGTCGGCCGCGCTACAATCTCTCGAAGTTCCCCGAGCAGATAGTCGGAAAGCGACATCCCCGCCATTGCGGCTCTCGCCTTCAGGCTTCGATGGATGCCGTCCGGGACATTGCGAACCTGGATCATTTTCTCCATGCGTTCAGCATATTTACATGTGCAGCACATGTCAATGTGCAGAAATAGGCGATGACCTCCGATGAACACCACCCGCTGGCGACGGCCCAAACGCACCACCGCCCCTCGCTGTGACGAGAGCTCGTCGTAGCGAGAGGCGGCAGGTTTCAGACAGGTTGGCCGTTATTCGGCTGCTGCAGTTTCCACTTCTTCATCTTCCGCAGCAACTTTTGCGGCAACCTCTGCGGGCGTTAATTCCGCTTCCTCGCTTTCAGCTTCGGTCGAGGCCTCGGCCGCTACCGTCACCTTCAGTTGCGCGGTCACCTCGCGATGCAGCTTCACGGCTACCTTGAAGTCGCCAACGCTCTTCAGCGGCTCGTTAAGCTGGATCTTGCGGCGATCCACCTCAAAGCCTTGTGTCGCCAGCTCGGCCGCAATGTCAGAAGAGGTCACAGATCCAAACAAGTGACCGTCCTTGCCCGACTTGCGTGTAAAGCTCAAGGTCAACGGTTCCAGCTTGGTCACCAGCTCTTCGGCCTGGACCTTCTCCGTGGCGGAGCGGCGGGCTGCCGACGACTTCATCTGCTCGATCACTGCCTTGTTGGCATCGGTTGCCTGCAGCGCCAGCTTGCGGGGCAGCAGGAAATTGCGGGCATACCCGTCGGCAACCTTCACCACTTCGCCGCGGTGTCCCAGGTGCTCGACTTCTTCTTTCAGAATCACTTCCATCGGAATCTCTCCATCCATGCAGGTATCCGGTTGCGTTGCGCCTCGGTCTCATCGATTGCGAGGGCAGGGAACCGGGAACCTTCTCGAGGTTCATTGTGTCGGCGTGCGAAGGGACTGCGCGTTGTTGCCGCCAGCCGCGATCCTCCGCCGCATCCGCCGAAGTTTAGTTTCTTGTCGCAAACGGCAGCAGCGCGATGTTCCGGGCCTGCTTGATGGCGCGGGTCAGGCGGC
>CAYWSR010000247.1:0-6311 GCA_964460385.1 uncultured Occallatibacter sp.
CTTCAACGAACTTCAGACTCGGTACCCTCGGCCCGGCAGAAACTCTTCAGAGGGTGGTGGCTGCCCATTTCTGACCCTCCCAAAATGCTCGTATGCCCCACATCTCGTCCGCGGCGGCGGAAGATGTGGGAGCCCATACCGGCGCCCAAGCCGACGCCGCCGCGGAATCCTGGAGGAATTCGCTTGCATGTGCTGTTTTGACCATGCAACCCACGTCAGTGACCGTACGATCTGGATTGATCTGCCGTGACTGATCTGTCGAAACAAATATTCCGGCCAACGGCCGCCATGGAGGAAAACGAATGTTTCACTTGCTCTGGTATTTGCTTATCGGGCTATTCGCAGGGATTATCGGGAAATCTGTGATGCACGTGCATCTTTCCCTCATGTGGACCATCGTGCTCGGCATCGTCGGATCGGTCCTCGGCGGCGCCGTGACCCACCTGGTTTTTCGCGCGAGAAACGATCGGTATCACCCAGCCGGCCTCATTTTCTCTACCCTGGGCGCTATCCTGATTCTCTTCATTTGCAACCATCTCAACATTCACCTTCCCGCGCTCTGACCTCCAATCTCTGGGTAACAGCCACATCGGTCAGTACACCAGGTCTTACTCCGCCAAGATGATGGGGTGCCCCATCCTTCGAGCGTTTCTTGCTCGAAGGGTGGGCTGCCAGAATGCCCGATCCGCCCCTTGGTCTGGTCTGCTATCTTCCTTTCTTGTAGACCACATCGACCATGCCTCGCCCACCCAAACCCAAACAGAAACCTCCGCATCCGTTCGTCCTGGACGCGCTCATGCCCTTGAACCCCGAGGTGCGCCGCGTGTTTTCCGGCTTCGGCGTCTACCTCGGCGACCACCTCGTCTGCATGCTGCGGGACTCTCCCAAATCTCCGCGCGACAACGGCGTCTGGCTTGTTCTTTCTGAGAGCGCGAACCCCGCTGATCCAAAACTCCGCCGCGAGTTCCCATCCCTCCGCTCCATCGAGCTGCTGGGCGGCGCCATCGCTCACTGGCTTCTCATTCCCAGCGACAGCCCAGCCTTCGAGACGGAGGCGCTCCACGCCTGCGATCTTCTGCTGCGCAACGACCCTCGCCTCGGCCGCATTCCAAAATCAAGAAGATAATCGAAAGCGCGAAAGGCGAGAAATCAACTTGCAGGTGCGCCGGAGGGGGACCACAATTGAAGTATGAGCCAACGGTGCGACTTGGGCGCAACGGTGAGCCTCGGCCAGCGCAGCTGGACCTGGCCTGCTCGGTCCGAACGGCGAGCTGGAATAAGGTCTTTCCCTTTTCTCTTGCTGCTGTCATGCCAGATCGCATCGGCCCAGGTTGAATCCGGAAGCGTTGTTTTCATCAACTTCGCGCAGGATGAAATCACAATTGCAGCAGACAGTCGATTGACCACAGAAACGGGTAAACATGACGACACCGAGTGCAAGATTTCCGCGTTCGGCACTAGATTCGCCTTTACTATGGCAGGGGCTTCCCGAAGAGCCGGACAGTGGAGTGCTCACTCCGAAGCGAGAGATGCATGGACATCCGAATCCAAAGCCGGGCCAAACAACACTCTACTTTTGCGTGTCGCCCAAAACTGGATAAGAAGAATGGAGATGCACTACTCGGACGCCGATTTGATCAAGGATGTTACAGGGCACCTTGACGTTGACAGCGACCCCGTCGTGGCAGCCGCCGCTTTTGCCTCCGTTGATGACGCGGGCAAACTGGCTGTACTGACCGTGAACATCGACTTTGATTTAAAGCTTTTTGATTCCACGAGCACGGTTAAATTGGTGCACAGAATTGCTGATTTGCCAGTTGGCGGGTCGGCCGGGGTGGGACATTCTGACGTTATAGACGAACGAATGGATCAATCCACTCAACGAGCCCGAGACTACTTGAAATCGTTGAGGGACGTTCTTGCAACTTTGCCACCAGAGCAACAACGCGCCGAGACCGCTTACAGATTCGTTGAGCAGAGCATCTTGCTTAGTCGCAAGAAGGATGAGCTTGGTTTTCCCATCGATGTCTTGCAAATTCACAAGGGAACAGGCGTCGAGTGGGTTCGGCGAAAGCCGAATTGTCCGTCTGAATAACCAGTAATCGTCCCTACCTCGGAAACCCGCCCACCACAGGCCCAGCCTCATCCACCGCCGGGAACCCGACCTGCTCCGGCAGCGGCAGCGTCTTCGTGTCCCACCACTGCTGCACCACCTGGCTCTGCCACCGATCGCCCCGCCCAATCCACAACTCCGCTGCCCGGTCATAGCGCCGCAGGTTGTTATCCAGCCAATACGGCCTGTTATCCCTCAGCCACGCCCGCTTGTATAACTCCCCTAACTCCGTATAACCGTCGCGCATGTCCTCAATCTTGCCATTGTTCGAGCCGACATTCTCAAGCATCGCCGAAATCTCTTTCGTCCGCGTATTGGTGTCCACCATCGCCCGCGCCTCATTGAAGATCGCGATTGCCTCATCCATCTCTTGAAACTTCAGCCCGATAAAGTCGATCCGCCGCGCCCCAAGTTCCAGCGCATCGAGCGCCTCCTCGTTCTCCAGCGTCCGTCCCTCTGCCTTCGCCGCCGCGCGCGCCTCAGCCACGAGCGTGATCGCCTGCTCCGCATCCAGACGCAATTCTCCAAGCGCCGACCTGATCTTCACCGCCGTTTTCTGTCCCTCCGGCGACAGCGGATCAACCCAGAAAAGTCCGTCCTGCGCGTCTTCGAGTCCCGACTTCTTCAGCAGCGCATGAGCAGCCATCACCGCTCGCTGCGCGTCGTTGATCTTGCCCGTCCCGTCGCGATGAAACGCCCAACCGTAGCAGTCCTTGAACGCCTCTTCAGAGCTCTCTCCCGGCTGCCATCCTGCCGCCGCGCCAAACAAAATCCCGTACCAGTTCTCGTCGAAGATGCCTTCCCCATCGTCGTTCCAAACCGTGTTCAGCATCCCCTTCGAGCCCAGCTTCTGCCCATCCCGCACAAACGCACGGATATCGCCCAGAGCCTCGTTATTGTTGGGGTAAACGCGGTTCCAGTTGTTCACTCCCGGCGCCACCCACGTCTCCAGCCCCGCATCGGTAAACGGCACAATTATGTTAGTGAAGCTCGGCTTCGCGTCATAATCCCAAGGCACCGCGATCATGTCCTTGGGCAGCGTCTTCACCAGGTCCGGCGAGTGCTCCGCGATATCGCCCCAGAACAGCAGTTGCTTGTGATTCGGTTCGAGCGTCTTGTGAATCTGCGTCAGAAAGTCGATATACACCGCGCCCAGCCCGCGATCGGCCACCGCAGCCCGAGTCCGCCCTAGCCCCAACTCAAACGTCTCGTCCGCCCCGACGTGCGCCCATGGCCCCGGAAACACCTTCGCCAGCTCGCTAAACCATCCGGCAATCACCGGCAGCGTTCCCTCGTCGCCCGGCGCCAATACCGCGCTATGCTTGTTCTCCGCCAGCGGCGAATACTGCTCGAACTTCAGCACATGGTGCAGATGCCCAAACGACTCCTGCTCGGGAATGATGGTGATGTGGTACTTCGCCGCGTACTCCACCATCTCGCGCGCCTCATCCGGCGTCATCGCCCCGCCCGGAAACGCCGCCACCGGCGTGCTCTCGTAAGCAAACGTGTGCTCGAAATACGGCGAAAGAATGTTGTACTTATAGTCCGCCAGCGTGCGAATCTCGCGCTTCAAGAACTCCATGTTCGGCAGCGGCCCGCGCGACCAATCGTCGCTGAGCCCCCTGTGCGCCATCGCCGGCCAGTCGCGCAGCGTGGGCGCCAGCAGCACAGCATCTTTCCCCGTCCCCCGCACCAGTTGCTTCACTGTCTGCGCGCCATAAAAAATGCCCTGCGCCGTCTCCGCAATCACCGCCAGCCCGCCCTTGTCGTCCGGCACAATCACGTACCCTTCGTCGTGCATCTCCGCGTCGAAGGTCAGATGATGCGCCGCCAGCAGCGCCTTCGCCTCCTCTGTCTCCGCGCGCTCCAGCCGGATAAACGGAGCGTCCTTGTGCACGCTTCTCTTCCCCAGGCTCTGCTCAATCAGGTCTTCAGCGGTAAACCCATCCTCCGCGCTGTTGAGTGCGGTCACAAAGAACCCAAGATCGGCAATCGGAATCGTCGCCACTGCCGTGCACTCCCGCGCCGCAGGCACCAGCCGCAAATCCGCACACGTCGGCGCAGCCGCCGATGCAGTTGCGCCCGTCGACGCAGGCGTGCCCACATGCGCCTGCCCACTCGAAACCAACGCAGTTGCAACGCAGCAGAAAATAATCACGCCGGCGCGAATGCGCAACGACTGTTTAAGTTGAAACTGCAGACGCATCGGGGATCCCTCGGTGTTGCTCAGGTCGTCGTCAGGCTAACGCAACCAACCTCCGCCTGTACACCCGCGCCGAGTCCCCCAGCCCCTGGTCCCTTGGTCCCTTGGTCCCTCGTCGCCCACACCCTAGACCCGAGACCCCAGACCCTACCTCAAGCTCTTCAGCGCCGGATACAACTTCCTCCACTTGGCATACCCTGCCTTGTACGCCTTCACATCCCTCGCATCCGGCTCAATCCGCTGCGCCACTTCGATCGCCACGCCGCACGCTTCGTCCAGATCGGCCCAGTGCCCAGCGCCCACCCCGGCCATCAGCGCGCACCCAAACGCCCCGCCCTCTTCCGCCGTCAGCACCTCCACCTCATGCCCATAAATCCCCGCCTGAATCTTCCTCCACAAGTGCCCTCTCGCCCCGCCGCCGCCCAGCCTGATCCCCGTCACCGGAATCCCAAGCTCCGCAAACAAGCTGAACGTGTCCTGCAGCGAATACGCCACCCCCTCCAGCACCGCCCTCACAAAGTGCTCCCCTTTGTGCACCGTCGAAATCCCCGCAAACGCCGCTCTCACCTCCGGGTCCAGATGCGGAGTCCGTTCGCCCAGCAGATACGGCGCCCACTCCAGCCCCTCGCTCCCCGCCGGAACCGCCGCCGCCCACGCCGTCAGCGCGTCATAATTCTCTGCGCCAAAAAACGTCTCCCTCAGCCATCTCAGGCTCAGTCCCGCGCTCTGCGTCACGCCCATCACGTGCCACAGCCCCGGCACCGCGTGGCAAAACGTGTGCAGGCGGCCCTTCGGGTCCTTCGTTGGCGCTGCGGTCGCGGCAAACACCACCCCCGATGTGCCAATCGTCGCCGACACCGATCCCGGCTGCAAGATCCCCATGCCCACCGCACCCGCGCCCTGGTCGCCCGCCCCTGCCACCACCGGCGTCCCCGCCGCAAGCCCCGTCAGCCCCGCCGCCGTCTCGCTTATCCGCGCGCACACCTCCGGCGACTCATACACCTTCGGCAGCCAGCTCTCCGGTATCCCCGCCGCCTCCGCCACTTCCTTCGACCAGCGTCTGTGCGTCACGTCCAGCAGCAGCGTCCCGCTCGCCTCCTGCACATCAATCGCAAACTCGCCCGTCAGCCGGTACCGCACATAGTCCTTCGGGCACATAATGTGCCGAATCTTCGCGAAGATCTCCGGCTCGTGCTCCTTCACCCACAGAATCTTCGTCACCGTAAAATTCGGCAGCGCCGGATTGCACGTCAACTCAATCAGCCGCTCGTAGCCAATCTTCTCCGTCAGCCAGTCGCACTGCGGCTGCGTCCGCGTGTCACACCAGATCAGCGCCGGCCGCAGCACCTGCCCCGCCTCGTCCAGCATCACCGCCCCGTGCATCTGCCCGGTCAGCCCAATCGCCGCTATCTGTTCTCGGGGTTCAGGCGCATCCGCCAGCGCTCCATGAATCGCCGCCTTCGCCGCCCGCCACCAGTCCTCAGGATCCTGCTCCGCCCACCCCGGATGCGCGGTCCTGAATGGCGCGTGCTCGGCCGCGGCTCCCGCTATCAGCTTTCCCTCCGCGTCCACCACCACCGCCCGCGTCCCGCCCGTCCCCACATCCATTCCCAAAAACCACATTTTTCTAACTCCTCGCTCTCAACCTTTGCCTGAAAGAGATATCCAAAAGCCTTGTATCAGGGCACGACTTCAGTCGTGCCGAAACGTGCCAAACAATACTTGCGGGCTTTAGCCCCTGCAAATCTTAACCGAACCAAACCTCAATTGTCCGTAGCTTCCCTAAATCGCTTTTCTCAAGCCTTTGCAGCCAATTCTAATTCGAATCTCCCAAGCCCCCGCAGCATACCAGCCTCAGCCCCGCGCAGGAAAGAGGCCTTTCCGGGCGTCTGAAAACTGAAAACTGACAACTGTAAACCGCTTCTAAATGCCGGGTGCCCCATCCTCGCCGCGTCTTTGTTCTTGCGGCTAGGGTGGGAAACCTGAAATCTCAAC
>CAYWSR010000248.1:0-166 GCA_964460385.1 uncultured Occallatibacter sp.
AACTCGAACACCGCCAAACAACGGGGCTAAGGGCGTTCTCACGCAGACACTTTAGGGCGCCAACAGCAGACGCTTCCTAGATTCCAGATTGAGAAGAAATGGAATAGAGCTTCTCAACTTTGGGCCCGCCAGATCCGGGGTCCCCAGCGACAGGTCTTCGTCGCTG
>CAYWSR010000248.1:266-6241 GCA_964460385.1 uncultured Occallatibacter sp.
GGGTGGAGATCCGGGGTCCCCAGCGACAGGTCTTCGTCGCTGGGGTGGAGATCCGGGGTCCCCAGCGACAGGTCTTCGTCGCTGGGGTGGAGATCCGATTCCCGGATCTGGCAGGTTTTTCAGAGCGTCGCCCCATGCGAGCACCGTTTAAGCACGCAACCGAACGACGGGAGCTGCAGTGAGCCTCTTAAAGAAATGTGTTGTAGAGAATCATTTACCCGTGAATCGTCGCAAGAGCCGGCATCCGTTCATGCCGTTGAGAAAAGCCGGTGGAGTCAAATCTTTAGAGATCAAGCCGGACAAGCCATTGGTGGGCCGACTGACTTTTGTCGAAGACTTCACACGGGAACATTCTCTCTCTGTCTTGCATATCGCTCCGATCGAAATTCCAGGCACGTTTTAATCCACGACCGGCTCTAAGCTACGGTTCATCCGGCAGAACGCCGGAGGGGGTGGGCATGGTGTGCCCAATCTGCACGGGTCTGGAGCGAGCCTTTGAGGCGGGGTTCAGCGAGTATATCGAGGCTCGTTCCTCAGCATCTCTTGGGGTCTGCAAGAAGCTTGCAGCTTACAAGAATGTCGAAATGGAACGCGCCAGGTACGCACTCGGGAAACACCGGCATGTATGCGTCTCCGCCGTCAGTGCGTCTTCACTCTTCCCGCAACGGACTTATCTACGAGTTTGAGACGACTGGCGGCATCGATCTTGGGTCAGCGTCGGTGTCTGGCTCGGTAAGCGATCCCGCGCACGGTCGGCTAGGTATCACCGCGGCCGGCGCCGACAAAAAAGCTGATCGCGCCCGCCCGCTCCTCGAGGCCTCTTCGCGAGAGATCGCCGTCGGCAGCAGAGAGCCGCAGCAGGCGTTTGCGATGAAGCAGGGGCCCTGGCCCGCTTCTTCACTCCTTCACTTCTTCACTTTTCCCCTTCCTCACTCGCAAGCTAATTGGCCCAGAGTCCGCCCTGCCTGTGTTTTGCCATCCTCGCTCGCTTCCCTCCCGCCCTGCCCGCCGTCTCACCGTCAAGCAATCCATGCACGGCCTTCTGAGGCTGCAGGCTCGTTCCGTCCCTATCCCCACACCCCGTGCCCCACACTCTGCATCTTCGGCTCGGCACTTCTTCTTACCGGGGTCGAGAGGATAGTCTAGAAAGAGCGATTTCGAAATGCGGCGGCCGTGAATGGGACATGAATGGAATCCCTGTCCGCCCCATGCCGGACTCAGCGCGCCCTTGAGGAGTGTTACCCGTTGAAGAGAACGTTGTTCCTTACGATGCTGGCCGTGATCTCGGCCGTGATTCTTTCCGTCCCCGCTTCCGGTCAGGTCGACCCCGACCACAAAAAGCCCTCCGCCGACGCCGCTGACGTCGACTACAAGTGGGAAGCCTTCGTCGGTCTCGCTTACACCAGCCTTGATCAGATCAACGGCTCGCGCTACGGCCTCTTCGGCCTCAAAGGCGGCGTCACCCGCGACTTTGGCAGGTACTTCGGCCTCACCGCCGAGGGCAGCTACTACAAGTACCCCTATGTCCTCAACTCTTCAAATCCCAACCCTGGCGATCCCCGCGTCACCTCCTGGCTGGCCGGCCCAACGGTCCACGCCGACATCTACGGCAAGTTCAGCGGCTTCCTCCACGGGCTCATCGGAGTCGAGCACTCCAGCGGCGAAAGTCAGATCCCCGCCACTTCTTTCGCCGGCGGGCTCGGTGGCGGCATGGAGTATAAGATCAACAACCGGCTCTCCCTGCGTGCTACGGGCGACGACATTGCCGCGTCGTTTTCGCCCATCAACAACTCCAAGTATCTCGAATACTCTGCGCACCGCACCTGGAACCCACAGGCCAGCTTCTCCGTCGTCTACCACTTCTAGCCGCGGATTCAATCTTGCAGGCACATTGAAATGGGCCGTTAGCTGGAAGCTGGCGGCCGGTAGCTGGTAGCTGCTATCGGTTGGCCTGCGCCTCGGCCAGGTTGCCAATGATAGGCAGCTTGATCTGCTTGCCGGCGAAGGCGCTGATGAAGACGATGAGCCATACAACAAAGATGGCCAGGCCCACCAACTGCATGACAGTCAAGGTCAGGAAGACACCCGAAGGAACCAGATGCTGCACAACCCCAATAAGTATGTTCACAATCGCCCAGGCAACAAAGAAAAAGATCGACTGCCACGCCTGGAAACGTACAAGAGGGCTTCTCTTGAAGGGCTCGATGATCAGGAAGACGATTGCCGGAATCATCGTGATGTAGGCAATGCCACCTGCGGCGTTATCTGACAGGCCGGACGGATTCTGATCGGACATTGGTCGCTCCTCTAGGATGACGCTGCATCAAGATCGGCAGCTCTTGGGCGCCGATAAGGCAGCTAGTAGATTGTGAGCGAAATCGTTCGAATCTGGCCGGTCAAAACTGCTCAAGCATTTGGAGATCGTCGTTGTTCAAGCCTGCTACGCCGACCCGACGCGCGCTCAACCTCTCAACTGCCGGCCCCCAATCGTTAGTTGAAGCCCCCAAGTTCTTGCAGCGACTCCGATTGCCGCGTTTCGCGCTCGGCCTCCTCCGGCTGTGCATTCCTCCGATAGGCCTCTGCCAATTTCTGGTGATAAGCGGCAACCGTGGGGTTGAGTCTTATCGCAGTTTCCAGGCTGTCAATTGCGGCCTTCGCCAATCCCGATTCGATTTGCAGTTGAGCCAGCCGATAATGGACTTCACCCCCCTCGGATTCGGACTCAGCCAACTCGGATAGCACTGCTAGTGCTTCCGTCCGTTGGCCGAGTGCCAGGTCGGCATTCACCAGGGCATTCTTCGCCTCTGCATTCGAGGGGTCCAGCCTTAATGCGATGCGCAGTTCGTCCGCGGACTGGCTGTAGAGCCTCTTGCTCAGATACGTCTCCCCGAGCAGGTAGTGAACAAGTGGGATCTCCGAATGAGCCTGCTCGAGAGATTCCAGCCGAGCCATCCCCTCGTTCGAATTCGAGGCGATTGCCATTGAGCCGGCATACGCAATCGCGAGCTCCGGAATCGAATCCACTTTTGCTTCAATCGGCCGCAACGTCTGCAGGGCGCGGGCGTAATCGTGCGTCAGGCAAAGGCTCAGCCCCAGCATCGCGCGGACATGCGCATCTGCCGGACGCAGGGCAAGCGTCCGGCTTAACGGCACTGCCGCCTTCACATACTCCCTTGCTGCAAAGGCGGCGCGGCCAAAGTTCTCGTCGATGCCGGGGAGCGCTGGGTTCCACCTTGCGGCCTGCTCAAAGTAGCTGGATGCATCCCCGAATTCGCCCGCGTTTGCTGCATTGGCTCCAAGATTGTCGTAGCTGCTGGCAATGATCGGCCCGGATTGCTTCTCGAATGTTTTCAATTCGACTAACTTTCCCGGATCAGCCGCGTGAGTCCTTTCCAGAGACATCTGAACCAAAGACCCTCCAGATAATCTCGACTCCACCTGTTGCTCTTTGAGGTAAAGCAGATTACGCGCGATGTCCAGCTCTTTGTGCCCTTCCGCTGTGTTCCCGCTGTCCACAAGAAGCCTGCCCAGCCAGTAGTGCGCCTGCTCCACCTCATAGTCGTCCGTCGATGGATCGAGCGTTAGAGCAATCGACTTACGTAGCACGCGCTCCGCCTCCGAAGTTTTCCCTGTCTCTTTGTAGAGTTGGCCGAGCGCAAAAAGGATCGCTGCGCTCTGCGGGTTTGCTTCCTCGGCGCGCTTCAGTTCTGCCTCCGCCTCCGCATACAGATGCCGGCTCATATGAATCTTGCCGAGCGGCATGTAGACAAGAGTTTCTTCCGGATTGATTGCCAGCTCCTTGCGAAACTCCACTTCCGCCTTTTCGTACCCCGGCTCGCCCGATTGCATCATGTAGCTGGCGCCCAGCGAATAATGCGCGCCCCGGATGCGATCGTCCATCGCAATCGCCCTCTTGAATTCAGCAATGGCCGCTTCAAAGAACTTTGAATTCCCATACAACGCGCCCAACTTCAAATGGAGTGCCGCCGTATCCCCGTACTTCTTCGGCATCTCGTCAAGTATCTTCGCGGCGCTCAACTGATCCCCCAGCACCAGATAAGCCGCCGCCACCTGGGAAGACGTGTCGAATGTTGGATGCAACTCCGCCGCGAATTTGAACTGCTGCAACGCCTCCTGATGCTCACCCATTTCCAGCAGAGCCTGGCCAAGGATTGAGACAGCCTTCGCTTTGGGGGTTTGCCCATTCCGGCTCAGCGAATCCAGCACAGCCGTCGCCAGAACTTTCGCTCTCTTCCAATCGGCTCCGCCCAAGGCCGCGGCGGCATAGTCGATCTTCAGTTCCTCATCGTCAGGCGCTAGCCTGAGCGACTCCTCGTAGAGCTCCACCGCGTGCGCATACTCCCCTAGATTCGCATGGCCATTCGCGATGCGATGAAGCGCCATCGACAGATAGAGCCTGTACTCCGAGTTTGCACGCACAATATCTCCCGCACCCTGAAACTTGAATGCGGCTTCATAGTGCAGCTTCATCGGGGATTCCGTGGCCCCCGCGGGCTGGGTTTTCTGTCCATGCAGAACGCCGGACTGAGAAAGAAAACCCGCTGCGAGCAACAGTACCCACGCCCGGCTGAATGTGCCGGTTGCAACCGTCCTTGCGCCGGCTGCCGATCTCGAAATTGCCTCCAATTGCGCTCCCATCGATGCTTCACACCGCACACAGAACAATCGCTATTTTGGAACACATTCGCCGCAGCCATGTTGCGCTAACCAAACCCGTCGCACAATGGTCTAAGGATTGGCTCTTCAACCAATCTTTCGGACGAGATTGCATGCGTGGGTGCAGGCCGCGCTGCATTCCGGTCCGTCGGAGTCCCTCTTGTGGAGAGTGAATTCCCTGGGACTCCTGACCGTATCCATCATTCGGATTAGAAGGTCGCCCTCCCGTTGACCGAAGACACTTCCACTGGAGTACGATGAAATCGGACGCGTAGGGACTTCCCCTCAACACGAGGTCAAATCTTGATTGATTGCGCTTCTTTTCTCGCCCCCAGGCGCTTGGGCTCAGGTATTGCGTTCGCTGCATCCATCGTTCTTTGCGCTACGGCCGTCTCGCAGGGACCGCCCCCGTCGCAGCCGCCGCTTTATGGAGGCAGCGCCCCGGCCACTCTTCCTCAACAACAGAGTGGTTCTGCAACAGGTGGAGTCTTTGCTCCCGTGCTCGATGCCGAGAAGCGACCCATCACTGCGGGTGGGTTTGTGAAGACCGGTCCTATCGTCTTTCAAGACATCTCTGAGAAAGCCGGCCTCACTGCCTGGAAGCATAAGATGGGCACTCCCGAGAAGCCCTACATCTTGGAGACGGTCGGCTCCGGCGTCTGCCTTCTCGACTACGATCACGATGGCTGGCTCGACATCTTCATGGTCAATGGCTCGACTTATGATGCTCTGGATGGCAAGACCGAGCCGCCCCATGCCGCTCTCTTTCACAATAATCATGACGGCACTTTCACAAATGTTGCCAACATCGCCGGCGTGACCAATGACCGCTGGGGATTCGGCTGCGCGGTTGGAGACTACGACAACGATGGCTGGCCCGATATCTATGTCGGCAACTACGGCAAGAACCGCCTCTACCACAACAACCACGACGGCACGTTCTCTGACGTTGCAGAGAAAGCCGGCATTCAACTTGGAAACTGGTCCACGGGCCCGAGCTTTGGCGACTACGACGGTGACGGGCTTCTCGATATCTTCGTGCCGGGCTACGTCCATTGGGATATGAATCATCTGCCCACTTCCGGATCGAAGGAGATGGGCTTTGCAAACTGTCAGTTCCGCGGCGCACAGACAATGTGCGGTCCGCGCGGCCTGCCCGGTGAACCGGACCACCTCTTCCACAACAACGGCGATGGGACTTTTACAGACGTCAGCGAGAAAGCAGGCGTGAGCGACAAGCGCCATTACTACGGCTTCTCCTCAACCTTTGTCGACATCGATGACGACGGCAAAGTGGA
>CAYWSR010000249.1:0-6202 GCA_964460385.1 uncultured Occallatibacter sp.
ACCCTCAACAGTGCCGGACTGGCCGCGGGGTCATTCGGCACCAGCACGACCATCACGCCGGGCTCGCCCTTGCCGTCCTTCTGAACAAATCCCTCGATATTCGTCTTGCCCTCCGCCAGTACGGCAGAAACCGTGACCGACTTGTCCTTCACAACAATCCGGTTCTCTTCTTCAGGCCTGCCGCCCGTAAGAATCGAGATAACCGCTATCCATAGGTCCTTGCTCTCCGCGTAGACAATCCATTTCCCCGGAGGCACTGCATCGAATCGCGCGCCTGCCTCCTCGGTCACGTTGGCGGATAGGTTCCGCATCAGTGCATCATCGGAAACAAGGTGAAGGGTAAGAGGGTCCGGAGGCACCGAGCCGTCCGCCATCCGCACATGCATTGATACGCTGAAGGTCGGGAATCCCGCCGCCAGATTCACCTCCTGATTCCCGGATGAATCAATCTCCATCGCCTGCGGCAAATCAGCCTGCGACAAGGTGTAATGTCCCGGCGCAATCCCGGCAAGCTCCGTTATTCCGGACCCGGGCGTTCCGGGAAACACACGTGCGAATGCCGAATATTCCTGGTTGCCAAATAAGGTCTGGTTAAGCACTGGAGTGCGAGGGAATCTCTGCTTATCTCCGTTATCGGCCGCAGTGTGAACCGTCAGGTGGAGTGCCGGCACCGCATGCAACTGAACGCTGGCTTCTACGCGGTCGCCGCTGGCAATCGAAATCGGGACGGCGCCGGCTTCGTCCGTGCTACCGGGGTAGTAAGTCACCGGGTACGCAACGTCAAGCGTCTCCTCTTCGCGCCGAGCTTCAGCACTGTGAGCACCATCCAGCTCCGCCAAAGATGGGTGCACGGCAAACCAGGGCGTCGCCTTGATCGCCAGAAAGTAAGTGCCGGGAATCAGATTCCAGATCTCAAACAATCCGGTATCGTCTGTTTCACCTTCAATGGCTTTGACCAGATGCTCGCCAAGTCCGCCCGTTTTTGTCTTCAGCATGAGCAGAGCGGTTGCCCCGGCCACAGGTTCACCGGCATCATCCGTCACCACTCCTCGAACCATCGCACCAGGATTAAGCCTGAACTGAATGTGCTCCGTATCTTGGCCCGGCCCGGTAACAATCGCAGAGGAGTAATTGTCGTGCGCGTCGAATGCTGATGTCCGGTAACCGCGGCGGGAGACGACGAGAGAGTACTTGGCCGCTGCTACCGGCCCAAGCTGAAATTGCCCGGCCGAATCTGTGACCACCGTCTGAACGATCGACCGCGGTTCGCCCTCTTCCAATGCCATCGTTGCCCCCGGCACGACTTCCCCGGTCACCGAATTTGTCACCGTACCTGCAACGCGGTAGATCTTCGCCGAAGTGTGTGAATCGGGCCGGGGCCCCACCGCCTGTTGGCTCGGTGCCGCCATCGCAGAGCCGGCAAATGCCGCGGCAAAAGCCCCGGTCGCAAACCTCGCCAACCAGATCTCTCCTCTCCGCGCCCCGCGGTTGCGCCCCTTCTTCATCACCTTCATTTGGAAACTTCCTTCAAAACAGCGTTCGTCTCGCTGTGCGGCTCTACCGTCACCCTCTCACCTGGACCGAGCCGATCCAGCACAGCCGGGTTCCTCCACTCGATCGTGTGCGGACTCCGAAACGCAAAAACGCGATACGGCCCAGGGGTCACGTCCTCAATCGTCGCTGCCTCGCCTGACCGTGGAATCTGGCTCTGATAGCCGCCTGCCATCGAGTCAAATTCGGGTACGGCATACACGCTGGCGTTCGGTAATTCGCCCTCACTGTCGGCCTCAAGGCCCGGCGGCATCTGCACTTTCAGTTTTCCGCAATCGGTCCGCAACACCACGTCAATGGGGGCGCCTGTGCCCGACGCTCCAGCGATCCATGGAACGCGCGCAAGGTTCTGCCCACCCGCTGTCACCGAACCAACGCATACGCCCGGGCGGTCCGCATTCACCTGGAGCCAATAAGCTCCAGGTACAACTGCCTCCAAATCGTAAGCGCCTGGCCCGGCTGCGGTCGCCTCCATCGGTATGCCCTGTCCTGCTGAAACAACGTGTGCGGGTGTGACGGAAAAAGTCAACGGATCGTTCTCGTCCGGGCCTTCCTCTCGGCCGTCTTGCGGGTTTCGCTCAATCGGCGGCGGTGGCCCCGGCTCATATCGGAAGTGTGCGGCTGTAAATGGGGACGGCGCCATGGCCAGCCGCAAATCTCGCGCCGGCTGACCTTCCATGCTGAAGTCGAGCGAACCTACCATCTCTCGTTGCGCCGATCGCCCCGCACTTGCCGCTTCTACGCCTGACTGAGCCTCCTCTTTCGGCGACGCGTGTATCACCAGCGTGTAACCACCATCCGGCAGATACGAGCAGAAGTCATGATCCTTCTCTTCGTGAATCGGATACCCGATCATTTGACCGCTTTGATCAAGCAATGCCGGCGTGAATTCCCAGCTTTTACCGGCGGGCAATCGGGCCACGCTCGCCTCAAACATGTGGAAGGTCGTCAAGTTCAGCGCCAGGTTTGCTTCCGCGTTTTGGCCTCCTGCGACAACAATCCGGGACGCCCCCGCCAGATCCTGCCCCTGTCCGTAAAACCCTGCCGCATAGCCTCGAATCTCCCCCGGGGGATCTTTCTCGCAGCTCGGGGCCTCGGCGCGGCCGTTGTCAAACTCAGCCTCTGTCATCAACAAATACTTCCCGTCCCTGAGCCCGTAAAACCTAAATGCCCCGTCCGGCGTGGTCAGTCGGTTCTCACCCTTCTCCCATATGGGCCGGCCGTTCTCGATCTCTTGATGAACCAGAACCAGCCCGATCCCCACCGCGGGAACACCGGTCGACAGTGTGACATGCCCGAAGATTGCGTTCTTCGGCGCCAGCGAAAAGCTGAGCGGAGCCATTCCCGGCTCCACTTTCACGATGTGCTGGATGGCCCCGACATTCTGGTCCGAATCCATCTGTTCCTGAAATCCAGGCTTTGAGACGATCAAAGTCTGCCCACCCCCCGGCACGCTGTGGATCTCAAACCGCCCTTCGCCGTCGGTCAGAACCCCTCGCTCCGGAGTGCTGAATACTTCCACAAGCGCTCGCGCTAGCGGCTGCCCCGTCGCCTCGTTGAGTACCACGCCCTGGATGGTCACGTCCGGGCCAGCCGGTGCCTGCTGGGCCTCTGAAGCGGCCGGCTCCTCTTGCCCCCACAACTTGGGAGCCGCCACAACCGCCAGAGCAACTGCAAATAGACCCATCCCCGACAGCCACGCCGGAACAGCACACTTGCGCTTATTCATTTGCTGGCAATTCCCTTGAAACTTGATTTCTATTCTGACGTTCCAAACCCGCGAAAGCAATCGGGCAATCTCCCGAGCAATGTGCCCGCACACCGCGCACGAGATGCCGGCGCTCGGAGGCTAGCGGCCACTCCCCTGGTTCCGCACTTTCGTCAGAGTCACCAGCACAATGTCATTGCTGTTCATTGCAACAGTGCATTCCACAGTGCCGTCGGCTCCCCCGCGAATAACCTTGTCCGTCTCTGGCAGGTCCCGCGTCAGATCCTTCATCCGCGCCAGTTGTTCCGTTGTCAGATCCTTCGGCCTTCCCATATCGATGTATTCCGACAGCGCGTCGTTCTTCCTATACCCTGTCCGGAACACTTCCAGCCGGTAATCTGTGCCGGGCGTAAGATGCCTCACCACCAACCGCACCGGCGAAGCCGGATGCGCGGGTACGAGCTTGGTGTAAAACGGACGATTGCTGAGCTTCTGTTCGGGTTGCTCAAAGTCCCAGATCACTGCGCTCACGTTGCCGTCATTCACCGCCAGCATCGCCTGCGGATCGCTCGTTGCAACACTCTCGCCCTGCAAAGCATGAAGGTATTTATAAGCGAAGTAGGCAGGCTTCCGAATCCCCTCGCGGTTCAAGAGCCCAAACCCTCCGTGAAACGACTCATGCGGCGGCCCCGGTTCTTCGAAGAGGTCAGTGTACGTCCAGTAGCTCATCCCCTGCAGCAGCCCCTCGCTGGCCTTGAGCTTTTGCAAGATATAAGGCGCGCTGATATAAGAATCGTGCACAAAGTCCCTCGGCGTATAGCTCGTGCTCCACTCGGTGAAGTAAAGCGGCAGTCCCGGGTAAGCCGACGCCGAAATCTCCTGCCGAACCCGCCTCACATCGCCCACAATCGCGTCGGGCGACGGTGACAGCTTGGTATCCGACTTGCCGTTCTCATCCAGAAAACCCCCGTCGACCCCATACGTATGCGTCGTAACAAAATCGACGGGCGCGCCGCTCTGCTTCACGTGCGCCAGAAACTGAGGCACCCATGCTGCCCCTGCGGTGCTCGGTCCGCCCACGCGCAACTGAGGATCGATCGCTTTCATCGTCTTCGCCGTCAGATCGTAGAGTTCGAAGTACGCCTTCTGATCGGCGCCCTCCCAGAAACCCGAGAGATTCGGCTCATTCCACACCTCAAAGAACCAGCTCCGCACCTCGTCCTTTCCATAGCGTTCTTCAATGTGGTGAATGAACGCCTGGATCAGATCCTCCCAGCCCGCCGGCCTCGGGTGAGAAGTGTTGCCATTCCAGAAAAAGATGCTGTTGCCCGATGTGGCCAGCGCCTTCGGTGTGAATCCCAGCTCCACAAACGGTTTGATATGCCGCGCGAGCAGGTCGTCATAAAGCTGGTCGATCTTCGTCCAGTCATACACGGTCTTCCCGTTCTCAACGCGCACCGTCCCCAGCACGTCGTGAAAGATCGCGTGAAACCGGATATACCGAAAACCAAGCTCGTCTACCGCGGTCTTCAACTGTGCCTGGCTGTCATCGCGTATGAGCGTCCCCGGATAGTCGGACCCAACTGACAAGTCAAAAAAGCGATCCACCGGGCCCGCCGTGTTCTTGATATCGGCCACAATTTCGCGTGCAGCGGGTCGCGGCGTTTGCGCAGTACCAGGCAAAACAAACAGCAACGCCGAGCAACCAACCAGAACTGCTGAATACCGCTGCAGATACGAACCGAACATGGATCTCTCACTCCGCTTGCGTTTGTGACTGTAAGGATTGGAAACAGACGCGTATCGCCCGCCGCTCATCGCAGGCGATCCGGTCAACCCGATGAACTTCTCGATTACCCTCCATGGCATTGCCCGCGCCATGGAGGTTTTTCCGAGCTTACCGCCTTAATTCGCCGTCGCGGCAAACGTAACCGTTGCTCCGCCCAGGGCGAACATATCCTGCGCCGTGATCCTTACAGGCCCCTTCGTCGCGGGCAGTGTCAACGTAACCGAAGCAACTCCCGAGCCATTTGTCGTCGCAATCACGCTGGTACCGCTCGTCGTTCCATTCGAGAGCGTTCCCGCCGACGTCGTAAACAGGAAGCCTGCACCCGTTGCCGTCCCTCCGGACTGAGCTGGATTCAGCGTGACAGTCAATGGATTCGCTAAAGCCGTCCCCGCATTGGCCGACTGGTTGTTGCCCCCTTGGGTAAGCGTCGCTGGTGATTGGCCCACAACGATCCACCCTCCCTGCGTCTCCGTAGCCGTGCCATCGTTCCCAGTCACGGTGTAGTGGCAGAAGCCCGGCGTGCTGGGGGCAACCACCGTGATGGTTCCCGGTTGCGCTGGGGTGATGGTCGCACTGGTGAGTGCCAACGATCCGCCGGCACAGGCCGGTGCGCCCTCATACGCATCGAAGACCGCCGACGAGAGCGTAACGTTTGCGCTGCCGCTCGAAATCGCCGGATGAAGCGCCCCCGTTCCCGTGGCTCCAATCATCAGGTCGTCCGGGTTCAGATACCACTCCGACGCTGGCGCAGTGCCCTCGCTTCCATTCACCACCAGCAGCGTGATGCTGTACGGCGCAAAGTTCTGCGTCCCATTCCACGCCGTCGAACTCGATGCCGCGATCGATGCCGCAGCCGTCGACGAAATCGTATACGCGACATAGGTTGTCGGGCTGAATCCGTTCAGGTTGAACGTGACCTGCACCGTGTTGGCCGGATCCTCGTTCAAAACCATGATCGTCATCGCTGTCCCCGCCGCATTGAGCGCCGCATAGCTCGAAAACAGATTCACATTGCCGTTATTCGTATCTGTGATCGAGACTGTCCCGAATCCGTGATGCGCGCCGTCGTAGTTGGTGTACATCTTCAGCGCCTGGTAATTCGGGTTGCCTTGTGTCGGTGCACCCCAGCGCGTTGCAAACGTCAAACCCTCGCG
>CAYWSR010000250.1:0-5996 GCA_964460385.1 uncultured Occallatibacter sp.
CTGGGATGTTGATCGTTGCGCTGCCGGCGCTGAGGGTCACTGCCCCCGATGAATAAGTGCCGCTGGTCAGTGTCACGGTTCCGGTCGGCGTTGGCGTGCCACCGACTGTGACGGTCACCGATAGCGCCTGGGCCGTGGTGATGCTGGCAGGCGAGGGCGTCACTGTCACGGCTGGAGCTGTTGCTGCAGCAGTCACCGTTTCGGTGCTCGAACCGGTGGCGGATGTGTACGTGGACGAACTCGCGGCGTCAGGCGTGTAGCTTGCCGTCAGAGTATCGGTGCCCTTTGCCAGCGAACCGGCAGGGATGTTGATAGTAGCGAAGCCGCTGCTGAGCGTTACCGCGCCTGACGAATAGGTCCCGCTGGTCAACGTAACCGACCCGGTCGGCGTCGGAGTGCCGCTGGCCGTAACCGTCACCGACAACGCCTGCGCCGTGGTGATGTTGGCCGGAGACGGCGTAACCGTTACCGTCGGCGAGGTTGCGGTGGCTGCTATCACGCTGAAGGTCACGGCATTCGATGTTCCTCCACCCGGCGCAGGATTCGTGACCGTGACCGGGGGAGTTCCGACGCTGGCCACGTCTGTTGCCAAAATCGCAGCAGTCAATTGAGTGGCACTGACATACGTCGTTGTCCGCGCGTTGCCGTTGAAGTTCACCACCGAGCCGTTGATGAAGCCCGATCCATTCACGGTAAGAGTGAAGGCGCCTGAGCCTGCCGTAGCTCCCGTCGGCAACAGCGTGGTGATCGCAGGAGCAGGGTTAGAGGCCAGGGTTCCGTCCTGATAGATAGTGAATGGCACGCAGCCGGCGGTGATGGTAAGAGTGCGCGGCGCACCGGGATTAGGCGCAACAGTATAATTCACAGGCCCATGGCCCGTGCCCGAGGTACTGGCGGTGAGAGTGACGGAGTCTGGATCGTTGGAGGACGCGACCCATTTGCAACCTGTAAATGAAGGGTTCACGGCGAAGAGACCTGAATCTCCAGATGCGGGGACCTCGATCGAGGGTGGATTCGTGCTGGACGGAGGCTCATACGCCCTCTGACTCAGGACGAAGGTGCAGGCGAACGCGGACGCCTGATTCACGGTGAATACGGCAGCCCCGCCGCTGGGATTAGCAACGGTGATCGTGGGTGTCTGCGGGCCACCGGTATTCGCCGGGACGGAGTAGCTCACCGTCCCGTTGCCCGTGCCCGAAGCGCCGGAGGTAACGGATACGAGCGAAGTGTTGCTTGAGGCCGCGGTCCATGTGCAGCTCGGCGACGAGGGCGTCACACCAAACGACCCAGTGCCGCCGCTCCCTTCCAGGTTCGCGGAGTTCGCGCCGAGCGTGAAGTAGCAGGCCGGCGCCTGCTGATTGATCTGGAACGGTTCACCGCCAACCAGAATGTATCCCGTTTGCGCTGCGCCGGTGTTGGGAGCAACGGTGTAATTGAGAACCGCGTTCCCTGTCGGCGATGCGGAGTCGCCGTTGGGCATGGTGATCCAAGGCGAATCCGGGGCCGCATCGTAGGAGCAACTGGATGACGTGGCCGTCACCGCGACGGTGCCCGTTGCACCGGCGGAGGAGATGGTCACCGAGGCCGGATTGAGCGTGTAGTCGCAGGTGGATCCGCCGGGCTGAGTGAACGCAAACACCTGGCCTGCCACAGTAACGCTGCCGCTGCGCGGCGCCGCTCCCGTATTTGGTGCGACGTTGATGTCGACGCCGGTGAAATAACCCACGTAGCCCGGACCTTGCAGAGGATAGTACTCCACGATCGTCGCCCAGGGAACCGAGGACGCAGCGGTCCAGGGGCAGGTGGCGATGTCAGAGGAGACACTGACGTCGGCAGGCTCATCGTCGGTGCCGTCGGCCGTAACTTGTGAGAGCGGGTTGAATCCGTCAGTCACTGTGAAGTTGCAGGCCGCTTCAATGGTAAATTGCGCCGTTGCGGTGTTGCCTGGGTTGCCGCCTGAGCCAGGATTCGTCACTGAAACCGTAGCCGGTCCGGCGGTTGCGAGCAGAGACGCGGGCACCTGAACTTCCAGATCGGAGCAAAGAGCGTCATCCTTGCAGACCTGGTTATCGAGGACGCCCTGGATGGGAAGCGTTGTCCCGTTGAACGTCACCGCCGTATCTGCGAAGAGGTAGTCTCCGCTAATGTTGAGCAACACGCCACCGGGAGTGTTGACCAGCGCGGCCGGGGGGTCCAGTGTTAAAAGGTAGATACCGGGATAGGTTGCACTCTCTGTCACGCTGGCCATATTGTTGCTCAGGTTGGGATCGGGCTGCGTCGCACTGACGGAAACGGTATTGGTGATGCTTCCGGCCGCGACCACCTGGATGGGAATGGCGATGCTCGCTGTTACCCCCACCGCCATCGTGCCCAGATTGCAGGTCACCGTATTGGCGCTCACCGTGCAACTGCCCAGTGACGTTGTGACCGGGCTTTGGCAAAAGCCGACGTCGCAATACTCCGAGCTGATCACAAGCTGCGGCGGCAACGGGTCCGTGAGCACCACATTGCTGGCGGTCAACGGTCCGTTATTCGTCACCGCGGCGGTGTAGTATTCCCCGCCCAGATCCGGTCCGACCTGGAGTCCATTCAGGTCGGTTTCTGTCAGGGTCACACTCATGTCCGCATCGTTCGGATTAACCGGCTTGTTCACGGCCACGTTGCAATTGGCGCCCGTCGTAACGGTGGTGTTGCCGAGATAGGTTTGTCCCTGACCGTATCCGGAGGGGTCGGCGACGGTGCTCGAGAAGAACTCGATGGTATAGGTGGTGTTGGGCAGGCTGTTGAAGGATCCCAGCAGGCTGAGGATATCTCCACTGGTTGACGCCGGCACCGCGTTGGAGAACTCCGAGGTGTTGCTATTCGGATCGGTCGCAGTTGCGCTAATGAAGGCTGTACCGGTTCCCGCTGTCAGCACGGGCGCATTCTGGGAGTTATTCGGCCCGGTAACAGTTGACTGGCAGTTGGAGTTGATGCTTGTGCCCAGGCCGCCGAGGTTGATGCCGAGCGCGCCATTTCCGAATATGGAGTTCTCGCTGATCAGGTTCTGGCTGCCGCTGTTGATTCGCACGCCCGTGCCGCCATTCGAAAGGATGGTGTTGCCGACGGTGTTGTTTGCAATTCCCTGACCCGGATTCGCCGTAGCGGGATCGATCAGCACGCCGTTGCCCGCGTTGTTGGCGATCAGATTGCCGGAGCCAGGATCTATGCCTCCTATTGTGTTATTGGTCGCGCCCTCGTTGAGGTAGATTCCGTTTCCGGCATTCGGCATGGCAACGGCGCCAGTGACATCGGTGCCGATGTAATTGCCCTGGATAACGCTGCCGTCGAACTGCGGGCCAGCATCCGGTACCTGGCTCGTGCCGGAGATCTTAATGCCGTCTCCGCCATTGTTTGAAATGAGGTTGCCCGCGCCGGGCACCGATCCGCCGATGGTGTTCAGGATCGCGGGAATTGTGGTCACTTTGTCTCCACTGATGTATCCCTGGTCGCCGTTGCCCAAAGGCTTGCTTCCGGTGATGTCTGTCCCGATGTAATTCCCCTGGATGATATTCAGATATGAATCATCGAAGACATATACGCCATATTCATTGCCTGAGATGATGTTGCGCGCGGCTGGAGTGGTGCCACCGATGGTCATGTCGTAGGCGTTCGACGTAATTACAACTCCTATCGAGTTGAAGTAACCAAGGCCTCGCGTACCGGTTACATCGGTGCCGATAAGATTTCCCTGCACCAGCGAATCGAAGGCTATGCCGCCGTTGGTGATGTCGTTGAGATCGACATTGTTCTCGCTGCCTGAGATTACGTTGCCCGCTCCCGGCAGCGTGCCGCCGATGGTGACCGTGGGGCAATTCAGGAGGGCGCCGTTCAAATAATTTGGCAAAAGACTTCCGCCCGTGCTGTCGGTTCCAATGAAGTTGCCCTGCAACTGGGCCAGGTAAGCACCATCGAAGCCAACACCTGCATAATAATTAGCGGAGATGACATTCCTTGCCTGCGGCGTAGTTCCGCCCACGACATTGCCCGCGCCCGTTCCGCCTAGCGGACCGTTTGTGACGAAAATCCCCAAGTAGTTTCCCTCCTCGACCTTCCCGGTGGGATCGGTTCCCACGTAGTTTCCCTCGATGAAGTCCCCCACTCCATAGGCCTCGAATCCGTCGCCTCCAAGGTTAACGCCACCTGAAAGCTCATAATTATTCCAGCCCGTAAAATCGAGCCCCCGATAGACGGAACCGTAGTCCGCGGCATAGATGCCGTCGCCACCGGGGACCGTCGCCGAACTGCCGTCGATCTGGATCAGGATTATGGCATTATCCCCGTTGGTGAGTGTGTTGGGGCTGGCGCCGGGCTGGGTGTAGCCGTCGATGGTGACTGTGGCGAAGTTTGGATCGAGGGCATAATCTTTAGTACCATCGGAGATCGGCTTGATCACGAATGCGCCGTTTGCTGGGTTGTATCCCGGGTCCGAGGTGGGAATATTGAAGACGATGCTGTATTCGCCGGCCTGATTGTTGATATTCCATTCGTTGTTCACGTTGTCAAGGGCCGCGCGCAGCGAGCCAGGCGGTGGTATTCCGCCCGGCGTCGTCTCGTCAAGCGTGTTGGTCACTGTAAAAATGTTTGCAGGGGGGACAACCTGAGGAGCGAGGGCAGGCGTAGTCTGGCCCGCCTGGAGTGTCACCAGCCCATGCAGACCGTGCTTGTTAAGCCGCATCGGCAACACCGCGGCGGGCGAACTCTCCGTGTTGAGCGAGGTGAGGAGCTCCATGGATGTCTGCGCTGCATTGATGGAACCCGCAGTCAATTTCAGGTTGCGAGCGGCGGGCGCTTGCGAGGTGGTCGAAAGCACGTGGATTTGATTGTTGCCGGCATCGGGAACGACGAGGTCCTCCTGTTGCGAGCCCGTAATTCGCGCCCCAACGAGGCGCGGCGCAGCCTGGCTGAAACCCGCAGGCAAAGCTATGACGCTGCGCTCGGTCCATTCGGCGGAGGCAGAATCCACCAATTCGCGTATCGCTGCGAGCCTTGCAGCCTGGCTCGTTGACATCGGTGCGCCAACGATCACCGGTTTGCCGTCCTTGCCGGTACTCGCCAACTGGATGGTGGGCTGGAAATTCGGATCTGTCAGAGCCCGCCCCACCAGCGTAGTTTCTGTGACGGTGTGCTCTAGGATGTGCACTCGACCCTCATCTCCAAGCGCGGCCATGCTGGGTCCGGCGCCGGTAAAGTCGCCGGTTGCGAGAGCCTTAATTGCGAAGGGAAAGCTCTGCGCGGTGATGCGAGCGGGAGACACGGTCGCGCGATGGGCTGAGTCCAGCGACAGCTTGCGGTCACGGCCCTGCACCAGCACGATCTGATTGCCGGCAGCGATGGCCAGATCATTCATTGCTCCGCCAGAGAAATGGCCGAGCGCCAGGGCCGTCACTGGCTTAGCGATCGAAAAGATCTCAGATTGGGCCTTCGCGGCTCCCATCGGAGACTCGTACACCAGAACACGCGCGCCTTGTGCGGTGTTCACGGCGACCACGACGTCGGTGAGACCGTCGGCGCGATTCACCTCGCCGGCAATCATTGCGGTGACTGTACCTGCCAGAGGAATCCGCTGCGGCGCCAGCAGGCCGCCCTTTCCGTCGCCGCGCAGAAAGTACATAGCGTTGCTGCCGCGCTTCGCCGTCATCACGTCCCAGTGGCCGTCGGCGTCAAAGTCGCCCGTGACCAGGAAATCCGGTGCTTCCGGAACCGAGAAGGTTCGTGCATCCGGGTAGAAGGCGGGCGGAGGCGCGTTCCGGTACGGTCCGTATGGCCACAAGGCATGGACGTTGCCGCGGTGGATCGCGACAGTACCGCCTTTTCCGGTCGCAAAGCCGCTCACCAAATCGGGCACCCCATCCTCGTCCAGATCGGCCGCAGCCAGCGAGAGCGGCTGAGCCCCGCGCAGTGCGGCGTTCTGACCGAGCACATGCCCTTCGCAGAGGCTCAGTGCGTTCGATCCG
>CAYWSR010000251.1:0-5992 GCA_964460385.1 uncultured Occallatibacter sp.
AGATCATTGAGGCCTCCAACCGTCCCGCCCTCATCCTCGCCCACAACAAGACCCTTGCCGCCCAGCTCTATCACGAGTTCAAGCAGTTCTTTCCCGGCAACGCCGTCGAGTACTTCGTCAGCTACTACGACTACTACCAGCCCGAGGCCTACATCCCCGCCGGCGACCTCTACATCGAAAAAGAAGCCACCATCAACGAAGAGCTCGACAAGCTCCGCCTCTCCGCCACCCGCTCGCTCTTCGAGCGCCGCGACGCCATCATCGTCAGCTCCGTCAGTTGCATCTACGGCCTCGGCTCGCCCGAGGCCTACTACGGCATGTTGCTGCTCCTCGAGAAAGGCCAGCGCATCGCCCGCAAAGACATCACCCGCCGCCTCGTCGAAATCCTCTACGAGCGCAACGATGTCGACTTCCGCCGCGGCACATTCCGCGTGCGCGGCGACGTCATCGAGGTCTTCCCCACCTACGACGAAACCGCCTACCGCATCGAGATGTTCGGCGACGAAATCGAGTCGCTCTCTCAAATCGATCCGCTCTTCGGCACCGTCAAGCAGCGCTACTCACGCCTGCCCATCTACCCCAAGAGCCACTACGTCGTGCAGCCCGAACGCAAGGCCGAGGCCGTCGACTCCATCCTCAAAGAACTCAATGAGTGGGTGCCCCAGCTAGAAGCCGAAGGCCGCATGGTCGAAGCCCAGCGCATCAATCAGCGCACTCGCTTCGACCTCGAGATGATCAAGTCCATGGGCTACTGCCACGGCATCGAAAACTACTCCCGACACTTCAGCGGCCGTCTTCCCGGCGAACCTCCGCCCACACTCCTCGACTACTTCCCCCGCGACTTCCTGCTCTTCGTCGACGAAAGCCACGCCACTATTCCCCAGGTCCACGGCATGTGGTACGGCGATCAGAGCCGCAAGCAGAACCTCGTCGACTACGGCTTTCGCCTGCCTTCCGCGCGCGACAACCGCCCCCTCAAATTCGACGAGTTCGAGAACCGCATTCACCAGACCATCTACGTCTCCGCCACCCCCGGCCCCTATGAACTCACGCGCTCCGCCGGTGTCGTCGTCGAACAGGTCATCCGTCCCACCGGCCTCGTCGATCCGCAGGTCGAGATTCGCCCCGTCAAGGGCCAGATCGACGACTTGCTCGCCGAAATCCGCGACCGCGCCAAGCGCAATGAGCGCGTGCTCGTCACCACGCTCACCAAGCGCATGGCCGAGGACCTCGCCGGCTACTACACCGAGGTCGGCGTCCGCTGCCGCTACATGCACTCCGAGATCGAAACCCTCGAGCGCGTCAAGCTCCTCCCCGGCCTCCGCAGAGGCGAGTTCGATGTCCTCATCGGCATCAATCTTCTCCGCGAAGGCCTCGACCTGCCCGAAGTCTCTCTCGTCGCCATCCTCGACGCCGACAAGGAAGGCTTCCTGCGCTCCGCCGGCTCGCTCATCCAGACCATGGGCCGCGCCGCCCGCCACCTCGAAGGCCGCGCCATCCTCTACGCCGACCGCATGACCGACTCCATGCGCCGCGCCATCGACGAAACCGACCGCCGCCGCGCCGTCCAGCTCGCCTACAACGAGGAGAACGGCATCGTGCCGGCGTCCATCATCAACACCATGGACATGGGCCTCGCTCAGATCCTCAAGGCCGAGTACGGCGACATCGAAGTCGAAGCAGCCGCCGAAATCCCAGAGTTCAACACCCAGGCCGACCTCGACACCTACATCGCCAAGCTCGAATCCGATATGCGCGAGAGCGCGAAGCGCTTCGAATTCGAAAAAGCCGCCAAACTCCGCGACTCCATCAAAGAACTCCGCGAAAAAGAATTCCTCTTCGGCTAGGTCTGTGCCCCATTCAAGATCCCTGTGCCCCATTCAAGATCCCTGCGCCCCATTCAAGATCCTTGTGCCCCATTCATCGCGGCCTTATCGCGATGAGTGGGCGGCCGGGAAGAAGTCTGTGCCCCATTCAAGATCCTTGTGCCCCATTCATCGCGGCCTTATCGCGATGAGTGGGCGGCCGGGAAGAAGTCTGTGCCCCATTCATCGCGGCCTCACCGCGATGAGTGGGCGGGGGACGCTCCCCGTTTTTTCCACCCGTTTAACCACGGGTGGGACTCGAAGTCTTGCCGTCCACTCCGACTCAATCTCCACCGCCCCGCGAATACCGGTCGCGTAGTGGCTGAAACTGCTCCACCGGTACTGCTCAGGCGAAGCAACGAGTCCCCGTTTGACGGGATTACGGTGGATGTACCGAATCACATCCGATCGGGCCTCTTCTCCACGGATGTTGCTGTCGAAATACCGGGCCTGCCAGAACTGCGCGCGATCCCCTCGCAGTCTCCGGGAAGTAACCTGCTTCAGCGCCTTGAGAAACTGCGCGACGAGAATCGATGGAGGCTCATTGATCAGTAAATGAAAGTGCTCCGGCATCAGCACATACGCGTAAACTCTCGCCTGATGGCGCGCCCGTACCTCTTCGAGCACGGCCTCGACAATGTCCTTGGGTTCTGGTTCTGTAAGAAAGGGGAGACGGTGAAAGCAACTGAACGTAATAAAGTGCAGAGCCTCCGCTTTCTGGAACCTCTTAAGACCGTATGGCATGGACCCATGGTAGTCCAGCCGCCGAAGGCCCGGCTGTTGGCCCCTTACTCACTCCGCGAAAAAGAATTCCTCTTCGGCTAAGCCCCTAGGCAGCGCGCCGTGTCGCCTTCAGCTGCGGTTTATCTCGCTCTCCTCCGGTCTTGAACTGTCGGCTGTGTTCCGCCAGCGTCTGCGACAGCTTAACCAACTCCGCGGCCGTGCGCGCACTCTCTTCGGCGCCCTCCGAGGACGACGTGATTCCGCTCGCGATCTGGTTCATCGATTCACCCACCAGCCCGGAGGCCTGCGTCTGCTCCTCCGATGCCTGTGCAATCTGCGCAATCCGCTCCCGCACTTCGGTTGTGCTCTTGCTCAGTACACACAGAGATTGGCTCGCCGCATCTGCCGTAGCCACGCTCTTCTCCGTACGCACGGAGCTCTGCTGGATGCTCTCCACCGCCTCGCGCGTGCCCCGTTGAATTGCATCCACCGCTTCGGCAATCTCCTTGGTCGCTGTCGTGGTCCGCTCCGCCAGTCGCCTCACCTCCCCCGCTACCACGGCAAAGCCGAGTCCATGCTCGCCCGCCCGTGCCGACTCAATCGCCGCGTTCAGGGCGAGCAGGTTTGTCTGGCCCGCAATCTCCTGAATCAGAGTCACCACTTGCCCAATCTGGCGCGAACTCGCGCCAAGCTGTTCCACATTATCCGCGTTGCGCCGAGCCTCGGCGGCCAGCTCGCGCACCTCGCCCACCACCGCCTCCACTGAATGACCACTCTCCGACGCCAGTTTGCCCGTCTCCACCGCGCGGTCCGCCGCCTCGTGGCAATGGTTTGTCACTTCGCGCGCACTGGCGAGCATCTCCTCCAGGGCTGCGGCCACCTGCTGCGACTGCCCTCGCTGCTCACTCGCTGCCGCGGCAATCTGCGTCGACGCACTCGACACGCTACCCGCCTCAAACCCCAGCGTGTCTGCCACCGACTGAATCTCCCCCACTATCTTCCGCAGTTGGTCGCGCATCTGCCCCATCGCCTCAATCAACGCGCCCAACTCATCTTCCCGGCCCTCCTCAGGAGCTTCGGCCGTCAGGTCGCCGTCCGCAATCCTGCGCACAAAACCAACTCCGCGCTCCATCCGCTTCCCAAGAGACCTCGCAAACCGCACGCTCAAAGCACCCAGCCCCAGCCACAGCAGAATCAGCGCGCCGATCAGCACGCCTTGCTCCTCCTGCAACCGCGACGCTTCCGCCGCGGGCACGGTCTCAGCCAGCCCCGACAACCGGTCAACCACACGGTCTAACGAATCGGTCGGCGGACGATCCTTGCCCTTCACCGCTGCGTCCGCCGCAGAAGAATCCCGAGAGACTTTATAGGCGGCAAGCGCGCTTTCATATTGCGATTCGAGCACCCCGTGCTCCTCGCGGAAGTTTTTCAGCCCCGTTCGCGCCTCGGGGTCTTCAATCCGGCTGTCCATCTCCGCGCAAATGCTCTGCACCTGCGCCGCCAGGGCATGGAACTCCTGGTCGTACTTGCCAAGCGCGGCGTCGTCCTTGCCTCGTAGCAGGATGTCCTTCCACGCCTGAACCTGCTTCTTAAACGTGACCTGAAGCACGCGAACCTGCTGTGCCTGGCCAATCTCGCCCTGAATAATCGCCGTGTAGCGTGCGCTTGTACCCGCGCACCGAACCATCAGGTAAGTCGATGCGCCGCCACCGGCAAAAAGGGCCGCTCCCAGAAGCAAATAGATAGTCTGGGCAATCTTCAGCGATCTCATTGGAGTCTTATCGGACGCTCCGCGCCAATCTTGATTAAAATCTGGAGACTCAAACGCCCCTCCAACACCACCCCCCAAGACAACCCCACCCACCTCCCTCACATCCAATTCATCAGTTCTACGTTCGCAAATGATTTGCGCGGCCCTCCCCCCTTTGGAGCCGTGCGGGATTCGGGCCCCCTTTGGCAACTGTCTTAATCGTGGAGAGCGACCCCCTCCAGGGGGTCCTTCGAAAATCAATTCTGGAGCGGCAGTTCGTTGATGTTGTGCGCGTATCAGATGCGTCCGAAGCTCTCTGCCTCATCGAGCAGCCGCAATTCGCTCCTAAGTTGGGACTCGTCATCGCCTCCCACCCCATGCAGGGCATCGGCGGACCCGCCTTCGTCGCCGAACTCCACACCCGGCTGCCCCAGGTCCCAATCCTCGTCCTCGCCGATCCTGATGCTCTCGCCCCCGAAGATCTGGCACCCGGGACAAACACTGGCCATCTCGCTCAAGGCACAATTCGCTTCCTCCCCCGCCCGTTCTCTATCGATCAGCTCGTCGATCTCGCGCGCCAGATGCTCCCCCGGCCCAAGCTCAAACCCGCCTGATCCGCCGCTTCCACTGACCCACCCGACCCTGCCCCCACCTGTCTCGGCCCCCGCTTTGCCCCAAATCCCCCTCCATCCATAGTGTGAGCCAAATCACACGCGAGAGGCCTATCATTGGGTAAGAATAGCCCTCGTAGCAGGCCCTCGCCGCGCGAACCCGCGTGCGAGAATCAGGTTGGAGTCATTCATGGCCGCATTCGGTAGCTTCGCTCTTATCATTGCTTTGGCGCTCGCCGCCTATAACCTCCTCGCTGGCATTCTGGCCCTCCGGCTCATCGCCACCGGCCAGCCCGTCGCCATCTCCCCCGAACGCCTCGCCGACACCGCCCGCCGTGCCGGAATCGCCAGTTTCATCGCCGTCTCCGCCGCCGCCTTCGCCCTCATCTATTCCGTCTTCATCAACGACTTCTCCATCACCTACATCATGGAGCATTCCAACCGGGCTCTCCCCGGCGCGTACAAGTTCTCCGCGCTATGGAGCGGCCAGGAAGGCTCGCTCCTCCTTTGGGCCTGGCTCCTCGCCGCCTACGGCTTCGTCCTCCGCCTCACCCACAAGCGCGACGTCAAGCTCTACGCCTACGCCGGAACCATCCTCGCCGGCATCCAGGTCTTCTTCCTCCTCGTTCTCGTTGCCGTCGCAACGCCCTTCTCCATTTACAACGGACCCCTCCCCGACGACGGCAACGGCCTCAATCCCCTCCTCCAGTATCCCGAGATGGTCATCCACCCGCCCATGCTCTACCTGGGCTACGTCGGATTCTCCATCCCCTTCGCCTTCGCCCTCGGCGCGCTCATGATGCGCTATCCCGGCGAAAAATGGATCAAGATCACGCGCATCTGGACCCTCGTCACCTGGCTCTTCCTCACCTGCGGCATCTTCCTCGGCATGCACTGGGCCTACGCCGTTCTCGGCTGGGGCGGCTACTGGGGATGGGACCCCGTCGAAAACGCCAGCTTCATGCCCTGGCTCACCGCCACCGCCTTCCTCCACTCCGTCATGATGCAGGAGAAGAAAGGCATGATGAAGAGCTGGAACGTCT
>CAYWSR010000252.1:0-5952 GCA_964460385.1 uncultured Occallatibacter sp.
GCGCGCGCTTGTCCGCCCTCACCTTCCCGGTCACAATCACGCTCGACTCCTGCGTCAGCCCCTTCAGCGCCTCAAACACCTCCGGCGTAACGCTCTTCACATGCGCCACACCCTGCACCGTCCCCGTCCCATCGCGAAAGATCGGAAACACCAGCTTGCCGCTCTCGCGCAGGTTATAGAGCCACCCCTGCAGCTTCACCGTCTGCCCCTCATGCTGCCCAAGCGTAGCAATAGTTGCAACGGGAACGGCTGCGGGCGTTGTCACGGGCGATTCCGGATTCGTTGCGGCTGCTGTTGTTTCGGTTGCTGGTATTGCAACTGGATCAGACATGAAGGAATTCCTCTTCGTGGGCGCCGGTGGACTAAACTTCGGCCCGACCTTCCCTGACCTTCAAGGATAAACTCACCTGCGCAACCACACTTGCAATGGGTGCCCCACCATCGCCGCGTTCTTGCCTTTTTGCGGCTAGGGTGGGATGCGCCAATCTCGATCACGAATTTCCAATTCTCGCGGTGTGTAACCCATGGCCAACAACTACATCACCGCCGCCAACGCCTCATCCACCGTCCCCTGCTCAAACCTGAACCCCGCCTTAATCAACTTCCCCGGTACAGCTCGCGTGCTCCACAGCAGCGCCTCATCGGCCATTTCGCCGAACATCAATCGCAGCGCCACTGCAGGCACCGCCAACATCGCCGGCCGATGCAACGCCCGCCCCAGCGCCCGCGTAAACTCCGCATTCGTCACCGGCTGTGGCGCTGTCAGGTTCACCGGGCCGCTCAGTGTCTCCGTCTTCATCGCAAACAAAATTGCCCTCACCGCATCCCCCAGCCCGATCCAGCTCATCCACTGCCCCCCCCACCCCCCCCCTCCCCAGCCTTCCCCCCAGTCCCAGCCGGAAGATCGGCAACATTTTCTTCAGCGCGCCCTCCCGGCCCAGAACCACCCCCAGCCGCATATGAACTACGCGTATCCCCACCCTTGCAGCCGCCTCACTCGCGGCCTCCCACTTTTCGCAAATTTCCGGCAGATACCCCTCGCCCGCCCCGGACGCCTCGTCCAGAACCTCGTCGCCTCGGTCACCGTAGAATCCCGCCGCCGAGGCCACAAGAAGCGTCTTCGGTGGCCGCTTCAGCCCAGCCAACAACTTTGCCAGCACCCGCGTGCTCTCCACCCGGCTCGTCTCAATCTCTCGCTTGTAGGCCGGTGTCCATCGCCTCTCACTCAGATTCACCCCGCCCAGATGAACGGCCGCCTCCAAACCCTCCAACGGGCCTTCCGTCCCGCGCTCGTTTGCCCACGCCATCACTCTCCGTATTGGATCCCACTGAATCTCCCCAGGCCCTCGCGGCGCGCGTCTCACCAGCTGCACAACTCCTACCCCACTCTGGACCAACGCCTCCTTCAGGGCCGTCCCCACCATCCCGGAACTGCCGGAACAGAGCACCCTTGCCCGGGAGCCATCCTTATTCGTGAGGTCGATGATGTTTTCCTCCCCGTGAATACGATAGCTCGACTCTCGCTAAAGTGATTTAGCCAGACAAGAAAAAATTTTGATGTTGGCAACTTTCCCGCCAGCAGGGCATCCTATTACTACCCCAGGAGGAGCCGTATGTCCGAGTCGGCGTTGGTCAAAACCGAAGAAACCCAGAAGACCCAGGTCGACCCCGAAACCGCAGAGCGCTTCATCGCGGAAAAACACATCGGCGAGCGCATCAAGCGGCTCCGGCTCAAGAAGTCCATGGGCCTCGTCGAACTTGGCAAGCACACGGGCCTCTCAGCCAGCTTTCTTTCC
The DNA here is from genome assembly GCA_964460385.1 of uncultured Occallatibacter sp. GTDB lineage: Bacteria > Acidobacteriota > Terriglobia > Terriglobales > Acidobacteriaceae > Telmatobacter. Next base: position 1,797 of record CAYWSR010000252.1, read on the forward strand.
CAGCTTGAAACAGGCCGTGTTGTGCCCACGCTCCGCAACCTCGCCCGCATTGCCATGGTTTTCTCCAAGGACTTGTCCTACTTCTTCGAATCCGAGCCCACAGCCCTCTTCCGCATTCATCGCCGCAAGGAGCGGGTCCGGCTCCCGCAGACCGGCGTCGACCAGCCCACATACTTCTTTGAGAGCCTCGGCTATATGGTCCCCGACCGCCACATGGACCCCTACTTTGCCGAGTTCATTCCTGTCACGCGCGACACAATCCCCAAGGCCCACATGCACCCGGGCTACGAGTTCCTCTATCTCCTCGACGGCGAGCTTTGCCTCCACCACGGTGATCAGCAATGCACACTCGAGGAGGGCGATGCTGTGTACTTCGATGCCGGTACGCCCCATTCCTACGAGTGCCTGGGCAAAAAGCCGGCTGGAGCCATCATCGTCACCATGCACCAGCCTCCCGCGGTCCAGCCGCTGTCCATGCGCTCCGTGGGTGCAGTGACTTCCGGACGCGTTGCCCCAAGCGCGCCCGCCGGGCCTGCTCGCGCCCGCGAATAGCCAGTTGTTGGGTTTACTGTAGGTTTCCGTGCCCACCCTTTCCGCGGTTTTTCGATGAAACAACGCGGAAAGGATGGAATCCGAATAAGACTCACGGCCACACGATTTCAGGAAATGCTCTCGGGGATTGCCCTTTTTCGTTCGCCTGGCGGCGGGCGCGATATCCTCCAGCAAGACCACTTGCATGCGCCGACTTCTCCCCACTCTCTTCCTGTGCCTTTTTGTTCCCGCATCGGCGCAAGCTCCGCCACAGCCCGTGTTGCCCGGCCTTTCCTCAGCGGGCGCGCTGGGCGCGGATCTCTTCGCCAACTCAGGCGCGGTCGGAATGGTCGTAGTCGTTGTCCGCGACGACCGCGCCTTCTTTCAGGGCTACGGCGAAACCGCTCCCAACTCCTCCATTGCCCCCTCCGCCGATTCTGTTCTCCGTCTCTGCTCGCTCACCAAGATCTTCACGACCGACGTGCTCGCCAAACTCGTCAAGCAGCAGATCGTCCGGCTCGGCGACCCGCTCCAGCGTTATGCGCCCAAACACGTCCTTGTGCCTCTGCGCGAGCAGCCCATCACGCTCGAAGAACTTGCCACGCACACCTCTGGCCTTCCCCGCGAGCTCGGGAGCCGACCGCGCAAGATCCCTCCGTTTGCTTACCCAGACTTCAACACGCGCTGGCAATGGCTGCCCCGCCAAAGTCTCGTTGCGGTTCCCGGTTCTTCCGCGCTTTACTCCAACATCGGTTTCGACCTGCTGAGCGACGCACTCGAGTCCGCCGCGCAAAAACCCTATGCCGCACTTCTCGCCGAGCAAACTCTGAACCCGCTCGCCATGCGCCAAACCACCTTCTACCCGAACCAGATCCAATGTGATCGGCTGCTCCGGTCGAAAGACAACGAGCCCTGCGCCGTAACGGACGCTACCGAAGGCAGCGCTGGCCTCTACTCCACGCCGGCAGACATGGCCACCTGGCTCAAATACCTTCTTGGCACGGGTTTGCCGTCACTCCCGGCTCAGGACCCCGCGGCCCAGGCCGTCTACCTCGATCCGGCGCGGCTCTCAAGGCAAGTTGGACTCGACCATGCCGGAAAGCCCAGCGGCATCGGCCTTGGCTGGATGCACCTGCCGCCCGCCGGCGATCCCTCGCACATCGTCGAGAAAACCGGCGGCGGCGCGGGATTCACCAGCTACATCGCCATGATTCCAGCCCGGCACATCGCCATCTTCTTTGCATTCACCGAGGGGAACGGCTGGAAGAAAAACGTCTTCAAAGAAGCAAACAACATCCTTCTCAACCTTGCCGGGTTGCCGCCCCTGCCAGAGGAGCCTTTCAAGCCCAAGTCCAGGCCCCGGCAGAAGCGCCGCCACCAACCCAAGCAAGCAACCCCCGCGCAAGCACCCCCGGCACAGACCTCATGAAAACTGGCTGCGAAAAACAGCCTTGATGTGCGCGAGCCGCTTCTCGATCGCCTCTACCTCGTCCGCCAGTTCCAGTTGCCGCGCCAGGCCGATCGCGTCATAGAGCGCTTCCTTTGCATCGCTGTAGCAAGCTGTCGCGTCGCTCGAAGAATGCACCTCGTACTGCCGGTCGTAGGCTTCCTCGGCAATTCGCTTACACGCTGCCAGCGAGGCTAGTTTCTGTCCTCGTTCTTGATCATTCATTAAGATCTCTCATCGCGGCCTTCCGCTCATGCCGGCAAAGATGCAAAGTACGCCAGCACGTCCTGCCAGTCGTTCACACGCACATGCCCGGTCGCTGTCAGGTTGTGCGGCGCAGTGTACAGGAGTCCCTGGCCCGTGAACCGCTCCAGGTTGCGCGGCAGATCGTCAATCAGGTAGTCCGCCCGCAAGATGCTCTTGTTGCCGCAAAACACGTAGTGCGTCGGAGGAATGAAAGCAAAGTGCCGCTGCAGCCATCTGTACTTCGGCCCCAGCGAATTCGGCACCGTCATGGCTTGTGTGGCAATGAAGATCTCGAACCGCTTCGACAGCGCTTCGAGCGCTTCCTGCGAGCCCCGCATCACGTCCAGAACCTCGAAGAAGTCCTCCGCATCCAGAAATGCCCGCAACTCCTTCTGCCGGTCCGCGGGAGCCACTTCCCACAGCCCCTTCCCCACCAGGTCCTCCGGTGTCACATCTTCATCAAAGGCCTGGTTGTAGCGGCGCAGGTGCTCGGCCAGCGTATCCGCCATCACTTCATCCATGTCCACGCAGATGCGTAACACGAGCTAGTCTCCCGCGTGCGATTTGCGAATCGAGTGCCCGGTCTGCGGCGCTGCGGCTGGCAGCGGTTCCTTGGGCGGAGCAGCCATCGCGGCATCCCAGTAGAGCATCCTGCCGCAACTGTCACAGGTCAGCAGTTCGCCCTCGCGCAGTTGATTCCACATCTGCGGCCGTATCCCCATGCGGCAGCCATTGCACTGCTGATTCTCGCCCCTGGCCATCGCCGTCCCGCGCGACCCGGTCAGGCGGTCAAACCGCGTCAGCCACTCCGGCTCGATCGCCTGGCGCAGCGCCTCGCGCTCGCTGTTCCGCGCGCCAAGCTCCGCGTTCAATTCATTTTGCCGTTGAGTGATCCGTTCGCGCGTCTTCTCCAGCGCCCCCGCCAGGGTCTCCACCTGCGCGCGTGTGGCCGCAAGCGCCGTCTCCAGCGCCTCGGTCCGCTCCATGCTGGCCAGTTCGTCGTTCTCCAGCCGGTCAACCTCGTCCGTTGCGAACCGGACCTCGTGCTCGATCGCATTCGCCTGTTCAGGCGTCTTCACGGCGTCGAGTTGTGCACGGAATCGCGCCGCCTTCTGCTTGTGCCCGCTAATCTCGCGCTCCAGCCTCGTCCGCAGAGTCTCTTCCCGGCTCAGCGCATCGCTTATCTCCGCGGCCTGCCTCTCCGCAGCGGCCAGTACGCTCGCGGCCTGCGCAACTTCCACGGGAAGTCTCCGCAGCTCCGACCCCAGGCGCGCGCGCTCCAGTTCCACGCCCTGCAGCTTTACGAGGTTTTCAATTAGCGCTTGCATCCGTATCTCGAAGTCTACGGCATTCCCCATCCAACAAGCCACCGGTCGCATCACACCGCATCCAACCTACCGCACGCCGACGCCCGGCTCTGCGAGAATAGTTCCAGCCCAGGAGGCTCTCTTGACTGAAGTGCGCAACTCGTTCTTGCGCAGGCACAGATGGATCAAATGGGTCGCGGCGTCCTTCATTCTCATCCTCGCCGCGCTCGCCGGCATCGCTGCTTTCCTGCTCCATCGCGCCGAGCCCTACGTCCGCGCGCGCATCGTCGAAGCCCTCCAGCAGCACTTTCATGCCCGCGTTGAGCTCGACAGCTTCAAGATGTCTCTCAAAGACGGCCTCAAAGCCGAAGGCGCGGGCCTGCGCATCTGGCCCCCGGCTCAGGTGGCGGGCGTCAACGTCCCCGCAAACCTCTTGCCCGATCAGCCCCTCATCTCCCTCGCTGAATTCCGCTTTCATGCGCCGTTGCACTTCGAGCGCGGCAAGCCCTTTCACATCTCAACCGTCGAGCTGAAGGGCCTCGAAATCCACCTGCCGCCTCGTTCTCACTTCATCCATGCCGCCGCCCCCGCGGCTCCCGGCTATTCGGCAGCCATTGAGATCGAC
>CAYWSR010000253.1:0-5890 GCA_964460385.1 uncultured Occallatibacter sp.
TCCGTCCTGAAGGTTGCCGAGAATCTGATCGAGGTTTTCCTTGAGGGCGGAGAAGACTTCTTCGACGTTGCGCATGCGCCGGCCAAAGCGCTCGATCTTTCGAGAGACAGTGACAGCCATGTCGCCCTTGCGCGCGCGTTCTTCTTCGTTGAGGAGTTCGCCGGGGGCGTTGAAGGCATCGAGCTGCCTGCTGATGAGCTGAAGGGGGCGCAGAGCGAGGTTGGAGAGCAGGAAGGCAGCGACGAGGGACGCAGCGAGCACGAAGCCCATGAGGTTGCGTGCGCGGTGCATGTAGGGCAGGTACTGCTCTTCGAGGAGAGTGGTGCGGACGCCGACATTGACCGTCAGGAAGGGCTGGTTGTTGCGTTCGATGGGAACGCGGATGTCGAAGACGGCGGGAGGGCCAAGGACCTCGAGCATCAACTGTGGGGGAGTGGCACTCAGCAGGTCGCTGTATTCGCGGCGCGCGGGCAGCGGCTTGTCTTCGTTGTCGGGGTTGGTGCTGAGGATGGTGACGGCCCGGCTGTCGGCGATGTTGACATCATAGATGGTGTCAGAGTAGCGGTTCACCGACTCGATCACATCCTGAAGGGACGAATTGCTGCGGACGGCTTGAATAGTAAGAGTGCGGAGCTCGTCCGGATGGTCAGGGTCGATGGTCCGGTCGGCGAGGCCGGCTTCGAGCGCCCTGCGCACGGCGAAGACGATTTGGTTGGCAACCATGCGGTTGGTTAGGTAGGACTGATGGACCGTTGAGTGAAGGAGCTGGCTGACGTAGACGAGCGAGACGATGCCGGAGATGAGAAAGACCAGGGCGGAGATGGCGAGGACGAGTTTGGTCTTGAGACGCATGGGCGAGTGGAGCGGGAGTTAATCGGGGCTGGACTTGCCGTATTCTTTGAGCTTGTTGTGAAGGGTCTTGAGGCTGATGCCGAGGATCTCGGCAGCTCGCGTCTTGTTCTGGCCGGTGGCCTCGAGGGTGCGGAGGATCAGCAGGCGCTCGCCCTCATCTACCGTCGATCCTACGCGCACGGGGACGAGGCCGGCATCGAGTGCGGAAGCGGTGGGGGAGTGGGACTTGCCGAAGTTAGGCGGCAGGTGGCCGGCGTCGAGCGGAGCGCCATCGGGGCAGAGAATGACGGCGCGCTCGATGGCATTGCGGAGTTCACGGCCGTTGCCAGGCCAGTCGTAGGCCATCATGCGATCGAGCATGGAGGGCGCGACGCCGGTGACCTTGCGGCCATGGCGGGCATTCATCTCGGCGATCATGGCGTCGGCCATGGCGGGCAGGTCTTCAAGGTGGTCGCGGAGCGGAGGCATGGCGATGTGGAAGACGTTGAGGCGGTAAAAGAGGTCGGAGCGGAGGGAGCCTTCCGCAATGGCTCTTTCAGGGTCGCGATTGGTAGCGGCGAGGACGCGAACGTCGACTTCCTGCTCGGTGCGGCCGCCGAGGCGGCGGAATTTGCGGTCTTCGAGGACGCGGAGGAGCTTGGCCTGCGTGGAAGCGGGCATATCGCCAAGCTCGTCGAGAAGGAGGGTGCCACCGGAGGCGAGCTCGAAGCAACCGGCGCGTTTTTCGACGGCACCGGTGAAGGCGCCCTTTTCATGACCGAAGATCTCGCTTTCGATGAGGGTTTCAGGAATGGCGGCGCAGTTGACGGCGACGAAGGGCCGGGACTTGCGGGGACTGAGGTTGTGGAGGGTGCGGGCAACGAGTTCCTTGCCGGTGCCGCTTTCGCCGGTGATGAGCACGGAGACGTTGGAGGGGGCGATGCGCTCGATGAGGGAGAGGATCTCGCGCATGGACGGAGAGGCGCCGACGAGGCCGCCGAGCACGCCCGTTTCGCGAAGGCGGCGGCGCGTGATTTCGAGCTCGATTTCTGTTTCGCGCTGGCGGGTGGCGTTGGCCAGGATGGTGCGCAGGCGGGTGGCGTCGACCGGCTTCTGCAAAAAGTCGTAGGCGCCCAGCTTCATGGCGTCGACGGCGAGCTCGATGGAGCCCATTGCGGTGAGGACGATTACGACGAGGTTGGCCTGGAGGCCGGAGCCGTCCTCAGTGAGCTTGGTGAGCAGGCCGATACCGTCCATGCGCGGCATCTTGAGGTCGGTGACGACGATGTCGGGAGACCAGGCGCGGGCTTTCTCCCAGCCTTCGATGCCGTCGCGCGCAGTCTCGGTGCGGTAACCCCAGCCGGAGATGAGCTCAGCAAGCCCCATGAGGGCGTTGGGCTCGTCTTCGACAATGAGGACCTTGACCGGGTTCTGCATAGGTGCTCCTGGCGTTCGATTTGCACGCGTGATGCGTGCAACGGACGAAGCGGAGGATCAGGATGGGGAGCGCATTGGTTGATGCGCCGCCGTAACTCTCATTTTTACCACGCACTTGCGGTGTCCGGCTCGCGAGGGGCTTGCTGGCATCCCACTCATTTCGCAAAAGCGCGAAATGAATGGGGCACAGCTTTTCGAACCCCAGGGCCGGATTGGTTGGGGCCGGATCAGGGCTTGATGTGTTCGGAGAAGATCGCGGCGAGATTTTCGACGTTGGTTCTGAGGTCGTACAGCTCGAGGATGCGTTTGCGGCCGTTCATGGCGATGGAGGTGCGGAGGACCTCGTCGTCGATGAGGGTGGCGAGGGCATGTACCAGGGCGTCGAGATCGGAAGGGGGGACGAGCAGGCCTTCGATGCCGTGGCGCATGAGTTCGGGGATGCCGGCGATCGCGGTGGTGACGCACGGGATGCCCATGGAAAGGGCTTCCATGAGCACAACCGGAAGGCCCTCAGCGAAGCTGGGCAGGCAGAAGACGTCGGCCAGCGCGTAGAGGGATCGGATGCGGTCCTGATTGACGGGGCCTTCAAATTTGAGGTGATCGGCCAGGTTGAGGCGTTCGGCGTGGGCGCGGAGTGAGGGTTCGTCGGGGCCGTTGCCGGCAAGGCGGACTCGGACGTTGCGGCCCTGGTCGAGAAGCTGGCGGAGAGCGTCGAGGAGGAGATGCTGGCCCTTGGCGGGAGTGAGGCGACCGATGCAGAGGATTTCGAAGACGCCGTCGGTAGAGGGGCGTGGCAGGGGTGAGAAAAGGTGGGGATCGATGCCGAGTCGGCAGACGTGGAGTTTTTTCCAGCAATCATAGGGCGACAGATACATGAGTTGGCTGCGCGCGTAGGAGCTGATGCAGACGATGAAGTCGGCGGCGGCGATTTTCTCGGCGAGGTAGAAGCTCTTGGCGTTGTAAAACTCGTCGGGGCCGTGGACGGTGAGGGAGTAGCCACAGCGAAAGATGCGATGAACGAAAAGGCCGACCGAAGCGGCCTGGGAAGCGAGATGGACGTGAAGGTGAGACTGGTGGTTGCGGCGCATCCACAGGCCGACCATCATTGCCTCAGAGAAGTACATGAGGTTGAGAAAGAGGCGGGCGAAGTCGAACCGGCCGAGACTGAAGACGAGGACCAGGCCGCGGAGATAGCCGGATGGGGTCTGCAGGAGGGTCCTGATGTGGGCGATGAGCGCGCCGGGAATGCCGTGGCGTTTGATGCAGTAGGTACGCGCGGCCTCTTCGCGCTCCTGCGGCGTGAGGCGCTCGGGCGGACGATCGGGCGGGTTGATGGAGGCGGTTTCGATGCGAAAGCCCAGTGCACGGAGGAGGACGACCTCGCGCAGGACGAAGATCATGGAAAGGGTGGGATAGCGGCTGACCAGATAGGCGATGGAGCGGGCAGGGCGCGCGGAGGCTGCGCTGGACGTGAAATTGCCGGGATGGGGTGAGGTGGTCATGCGCAGGCGTTTTCGAGGCTGAGGCTAGTATCCGCTTGATTTGGTATTTAGGCCCAGTATGAGCGACCGGAATGGGAGGTCAATTCCTCAAAAGTATAGGCCATGCGTGCGTACAAGGCGCGAGAAGAGCGCAGACGAAGCGGAGGGGGATTTGCCGATAACGGGAGTGTGCAATTCAGCTCGCCGGTTTGCACGCCGTAAGAGGTGGGGATGATACTTTACTTTTTGGCCGGGTTCTGGCGAGGGACTGGCCGCGTAAGAGCTGGCGCAGGCGAAGCACAGTCAGGGAGTAAGTTCTCGAATGATGGAATTCCACATTTCACGGCAGGCGCGGGAACGCTATCAGTTCGAGGAAACACTCTTTTCTTACACCGGCAACGTGGTGTTCGCCAACGTCGCGGCGTGCCGCTCGTTCGCCCATCGAATGAACTCGGTGCGCGAGGTGGAAAAGCATCCCGAGCTGGCTGTGCATGCGGGGCAACTTTACGCGATGGGACTGATTGACGAGGCGAGTCATGTGCTGATGGCGCGCTACCGTGAGCAGTTTGACCCGGAAGTGATGACGTCGGCGCTGGATTGGTTTAGCGCGCAGGTGGGCGCGGAAGCTCTGGACAAGCTGCTGCTGACGTTTGTGGAGCATTTTCCGGGATCGAGCGTCATTCGCGGAGAAAAGACGCCGAAGCACTGGCTTGAAGCGGAAAGCGACGGGTTGCCGAACCGCGCGGCGGCTCTGGAAGAGATGCTGCTGCTATGGACGGCGAATCGGAATGAAGCGTTTCGGCCGTTTGAGGAACTGTTTGAGGAGAAGACGCTGGCGGAGAAGACGGTCTACCGGCAGGTGACGCAGCAGTTGCCGGACTACTTTGCGACGCGGCCGTTGATTCCGCTGGACGGCGCAGCGCCGATGAACCTGCTGGAGCTGTTGCGTGCGCCATCGATGGGATCGCCGACATCGCTGAGCGATCAACTGGCATTGATTCGCAAACTTTGGAAGCCGATGCTGGGGGAGGGGCTGGAGCGGTTTTTGCTGCTGGCGGGGGAGATTCTGCACGAGGAAGAGTTGGCGATCTGGATGCAGTTTAACCCGCCGGCTGCGCAAGCGCACGCGGCGGCGGAAGCTGCAGCGCAAAGGCGGCGCGAGAGCGGGCAGCAGCAATGGCCGTCGATTGTGAGCACGGCGGAGGTTCCGACCTTCGGCGATCCGGCACATGAATACGAGAAGTTCAGCCCGGATACTGCTTGGATGCCGAACACGGTGCTGATCGCCAAGAGCACGTATGTGTGGCTAGCGCAGATGAGCAAGCAGTATGGGCGACGGATTGCGCGGCTGGATGAGATTCCGGACGAGGAGCTTGCAACGCTGTCGCGGCGGGGACTGAACTCGCTGTGGCTGATTGGCGTATGGGAGCGGAGCCGGGCTTCGCGGACGATCAAGCAGTTGTGCGGGAACACGGACGCGGTGGCATCTGCCTATTCGCTGTTTGACTATCGGATCGCCGAGGATCTGGGCGGGGAAGCGGCGTACATCAACCTGCGCGATAGGGCGTACCGGAATGGAGTGCGGTTGGCCAGCGACATGGTGCCGAATCACATGGGGATCGACTCGCCGTGGGTTGTGGAGCATCCGGAGTGGTTCATCGCGCGGCCGGATTCGCCGTACCCAGCGTATAGCTTCAACGGGCCGGACCTTTCGCAGGATGGGCGGGTCGAGATCAAGATCGAGGACCACTACTTCGAGCAATCGGATGCGGCGGTGGTCTTCCGCAGGCGCGACAAGGCGAGCGGAGAGACGCGCTTCATCTATCACGGCAACGACGGGACGAGTTTTCCATGGAATGACACGGCGCAGCTCGATTATCTGAACGCGGCGGTGCGCGAGCAGGTGATCCAGACGATTCTGCACGTGGCGCGGCTGTTCCCAGTGATCCGGTTTGACGCGGCGATGACGCTGGCGAAGAGGCATTTCCATCGGCTGTGGTTCCCTGGGCCAGGCGCGAGCGGGGCGATTCCATCGCGGGCGGAGTACGGGATGAGCCAGGCGGAGTTTGACCGGCACATGCCGCACGAGTTCTGGCGCGAGGTGGTGGATCGCGTGGCGGCGGAGGTTCCGGGAACGCTGC
>CAYWSR010000254.1:0-5847 GCA_964460385.1 uncultured Occallatibacter sp.
TAGCCCTGCTTCCGGGCATTGTCCAGAAGGTCCGCCGTTGCCGCCTGCCCGCTGAACAACAGGATCTTGATCTTCGGCAGCAACTCTCTTATCCGGATCGCCGCATCGATCCCGTTCAGGTCCGCCATGATCACGTCGGAGATCAGCATGTCCGGCGCAAAAGTGGCCGCCATCTCCACCGCCCCTTCGCCCGAATAAACGGCCCGTGCCTGAAAGCCGCTCTGATTCAGGATCATCGCCAGCGTATCGGCGATCACCCGCTCGTCGTCCACCACCAGCACTTTCGGCCTTACTGCGTTCTCCGGCATACTCTCCCTGACGTTACGGATATGGCGTTCTCAATCCATATGGGGTGACGTTCTTCAAGCCCCAAAGGGAGCTAAGCCGCGGCTGTCTTCTTCGCTCGGCCTCCGAGGGCCTGGTCGAACCCTCTGCCTCTTACCCGGCACTCGGGCCTGATGAAATAATATCCTCTGGGGAAGCCGTTGCGATCATTGCCTTCGAGCCCCTGGCTACCTTGACTGCTTTTTCCTTCGCCGCTTCGTTCGACGGCTCCCGGCAATAACCCTCGCAGCCTGAATCGCGTTCATCTGGGCGCAACCCAGCGCACATAGACTGGCAACAACAACCGGCCGCATTCCTTGACCCCCGCGGACCCCCAACCGGAGAACCTCGTATGTCCCAGGTAGGCATTCCCGCCGCTGCCCCCGCCGACGCTCCCGCGGCCGTCGAGCCCATCATCCGCGCCGAAAAAATAGAAAAATACTACGCCCAGCCCAGCCAGAACCGCATCCAGGTCATCTCTGCTACCGACCTCTCCGTTGTCCCCGGCGAGATCCTCGCCCTGCTCGGCCCCTCTGGCTCCGGAAAATCCACCATGCTGCGCATGCTCACCGGCCTCTCCACCCCCTCCGCCGGTCAGGTTTACTGGCACGAAAAGCCCATCTCCGAATCCGAGATCAACGTCTCCATCGTCTTCCAGAGCTTCGCCCTGTTTCCCTGGCTCACGGTGCTTCAGAACGTTGAAGCCCCACTCCAGGCCCGTGGCGTGCCTCCGGATCAGCGCCGCGAACGCAGCATGAAAATGCTCGACACCGTCGGTCTTGACGGCTTTGAAGGCGCCTATCCAAAAGAGCTCTCCGGCGGAATGCGCCAGCGTGTCGGCTTCGCCCGTGCCCTCGTCGTGGAGCCTGAAGTCCTCTTCATGGACGAGCCCTTCTCCGCTCTAGACGTCCTCACGGCGGAGAACCTTCGCTCCGAACTCCTTGAGCTCTGGTCCAACAAGACCATGCCCACCAAGGCCGTCTTCCTCGTTACCCACAACATCGAAGAAGCCGTGCTGCTCGCCGATCGCATCATCGTTCTGGGTCGCAACCCCGGCCACATCCGCACCGACTTTCGCGTCCAGATCCCTCAGCCGCGCGATCGCAAATCCGAACCTTTTACCCAGCTCGTCGACTACATCTACAAAGTCCTCACCCGCCCCGACGTTCCCGCGGCAGCGGCCCCCGATCACCAGCACCCCACCCGCGTCCGCGATCAGCGCCAGATGCACTACCAGATGTTGCCCCACGCCCGGCCGGGCGGCATCGCCGGCCTGTTGGAGCTGTTGATTGACAAGGGCGGCAAGGACGACATCTATCGCCTCGCCGACGATCTCGGCCTTGAGCTCGACGACTTCTTGCCCATCGTCGATGCCGCGCAGTTGCTCGGCTTCCTCACCATCGAAGAAGGCGACGCCTCCATCACCCCCACAGGCACCCAGTTCGCCAACTCCGAGATTCTCCGCCAGAAGGAACTCTTCCGCGCCGCCGCTACCGAAAACGTCCTCCTCCTGCGCCAGATTCGCCGCGCGCTCGAATCCAAGAGCGACCATACCGTCCCCGAAGACTTCTTCCTCGACATGATCGACGAGCAGTTCTCTGAGGAGGAGAGCCGGCGCCAGATGGAGACCGCCATCACATGGGGCCGCTACGCCGAACTCTTCGACTTTGACGCCGCCCGCCGCCGCTTTGTCCTTCCCGACACGCAGGAAGAGGTCGCCGCCTCAGAGGATGTCAAGTGAACCTCCCTCATCCTCTCGCGCGCACACACGTCACCCAGCGCCCCTGGCCGGTTCTCATCGACATGGGTGTTGGTGTGGTCGGCCTTGCCCTCTTCTTCACGGTCATCAGAACCGGCACCTACTGGCTGGGCAAGCCCGTCCCCGTGGTGGATATCTCCCACTCCATCAAAGCGCTCCCGCTCTACGCCTCTTACTCCGTCGTGCGCATGGGCATTGCTTACCTGCTTAGCGTGGCCTTTGCCGTCGGGTATGGCTACATCGCCGCTTATAACCAGCGGGTTGAGGCATGGATGATCGCCGTCCTCGACATCCTCCAGTCCATTCCAGTGCTCAGCTTTCTTCCCCCGGTCGTGCTTGCCATGATGGCGCTGGTTCCCGGCCATCAACTCGGCATTGAGCTGGCGGTTATCCTGCTCATCTTCACCGGCCAGGTTTGGAATCTCGCCTTCAGCTTCTACTCTTCGCTCAAGACTATTCCGAAAGAGATGATTGAGGCCTCGCGCATCTTTCGCTACTCCGCCTGGCAGCGCTTCTGGCAGTTGGAGATGCCCTACGCCGCGATCGGCCTCGTCTGGAATTCAATTGTCTCCGTCGCTGGTGGATGGTTCGCGCTCATGCTCTGCGAAACCTTCACCATGGGCAAGAGCAGCTTTCAGCTCCCGGGCCTCGGCAGCTATATCAAATCGGCTGCGGATTCCGCCGACGTAAACGCCCTGTTGAGCGGCATAAGTGTGATGGTTCTCATTGTCGTGGCCACGGACCAGCTCGTCTGGCGTCCCATGATCGCCTGGAGCGACAAGTTCAAATTCGAGCAGGTCGAGGCCGCCGACCGCGTCACCTCTCCCATCCTCGAGTTGCTCCGCCGCTCCACCCTCATCAGCTCCCTCCCCGGCCGTATTGCCGCCCGTGTGGAAGAGCCCATCTACGCACGACTGGCCCACACCCCGAGCGCCCGCGTCGTCCACCCCATCGACGACGATAGCGCCAACCGCAAGCCATCCCCCGTGTTCTGGACTCTCGCGGTCCCATTGGCCGGCGCCGTGGGCTGGGGGGCTCTCCAGGCCATTCTCATGCTTCGCACCGTTACCTGGCCCGATCTTCGCCTCCTGCTCGAAGGAGCAGGAGCTACTTTTCTGCGGGTCAATGCCTCCCTGGTCCTTTCCGCGCTGTGGACAGTTCCGGTCGGCGTCGCAATCGGCTTCAGTCCCAGGCTCTCCCGCGTTGTGCAACCCCTTGCTCAGGTGCTTGCTTCCGTGCCGGCCTCCGCGTTCTACCCTGTGCTGCTTATCGGCCTCGTCAGGATCGGGCAAGGCGTCGGCATCGGCTCCATGGCACTCATGCTCCTCGGAACCCAGTGGTACATCCTCTTCAACGTCATAGCCGGGGCCATGTCCATCCCTTCTGACCTGCGCGAAGTCTCGTCGCTCTACCACTTCACCCGCTGGCAGCGCTGGACCAGACTCATTTTGCCCGGCATCTTTCCCTATCTGCTCACCGGCATGGTCACCGCTTCCGGCGGAGCATGGAACGCCTCTGTGATGGCCGAGTACGCGCAGGTAAAGGGCGAGACGCTACAAACCATCGGCCTTGGCGCCCAGATCAGCTCCGCCACCGACGCCGGCCGCTTTCCCATCATTCTTCTCGCCACCATCCTCATCTCGCTCATGGTCGTCACCATGAACCGCCTGGTCTGGCGGCGCCTCTATCGCCTCGCCGAGACCCGGTATAAACTCGAAGGTTAATCCAGGGCTCGATAGCGGAACCAGAGTAGACGCATCCCGAAGCCGGAACATTCAAGTCGACGCGACCAACAGGAAGCGGCGACCCTCCATGAAACTCGTGAGGACACAGTTACTCTGGTTCCGCTTTGAGCCCTTCGAGGGTGCCCCATGATTCGAGTTGGTCTCATCGGTTTTGGCATGGCGGGCCGCGTCTTCCACGGCCCGCTCATCTCCTCGGTCGACGGCCTGGAGCTCGCTGCCGTCCTCGAACGCTCCTCAGACAACGCCGCCAGACGCTACCCCCGCATCATCACCTACCGCTCGCTCGACGCAATACTCGCCGACGCTTCCCTCGGCCTCTTCGTCGTTGCAACGCCCACCGGAACTCACTCTGAGGTTGCCAGCCAGCTTCTTCGGGCTGGCAAGCACGTCATTGTGGACAAGCCGATGTCCACCGCTTCGGCCCAGATCGCCGAGCTGATCCAGCTTGCCGCAGCGAACGACTGCCTCCTCTTCCCGTTTCATAACCGCCGCTGGGACAGCGACTTTTTGACGATTCAGAAATTGTTACGTGAAGGTCTGCTCGGCCGCTTGGTCTACCTTGAATCCCGGTTTGACCGCTGGCGCCCTAACCCGCCCTCCGACCGGCTGTGGAAAGAAGACCCCAACGCCGGCGGCGGCGTTCTGATGGATCTCGGCACCCATATCGCCGACCAGGCTCTCTATCTCTTCGGCCTTCCCGAGGCAGTCGCCGCTGACGTTCTTTGCGAACGCGACTGGGCTCGCGCCAACGACGCTTTTCAGCTGCGCCTCCGCTACCCCGGCTTCACCGTCGCCCTTGGCGCTAACAGCCTCTCCATGCCCCCGCGTCCGCGCTTTCACATTCGCGGGTCAAAAGGCAATTTCTGGAAGTGGGGACTCGACCCGCAAGAGGCTGCCCTCAACCAGATCGTCCGCATCGCCGACCCCGGCTGGGGCCGCGAGTTGCCCGAGAACTGGGGCACGCTCAACGTCGATGTCGAAGGAGGTTCCGTCAGCCGCCCGGTCGCGCCCGTCCTCGGCGACTACCGCCTCTACTATGCTGGCGTCCGCGACGCCCTCCTCGGCAAGGCTGCCCAGCCTGTGGCCGCCATTGACGCTTGGCGCGTCGCCCGCCTTCTCGAATGGGCCGTCGAAAGCTCCGAGCAACGCCGTGAAGTCGCCTGCGACTGGACCCTCCAGCCGGAGTAGCCCCACGCTCGCGCACCGAAAGCAAACCGCGCGCAGAGCCTCTCAAGTTTAGAACGGATCCGGCTCAAAACTGTTCGAGCGCCTCCCCCAGCCCGGTGCGGCGCGCTCCGCTGGCTCTCTTCCCGCCTTCCGCCTTCGTGTCCTCTACCACTGGCTCTTTCTCCATAAGCGGCACCCAGAACCGGAACGTCGTTCCCTTGCCCGGCGTCGACTGTACCTCGATCCCTCCGTCGTGCGCCGCCAGGATCGACCGCGTGATTGCAAGCCCCATCCCCGAGCCCTTGCCCCGCGTTCCTCGCTTTTTCCCTCTGTAGAACTTCTCAAAGATCAGCGGCAAATCGATTCCATCGATCCCCGGCCCCGTATCTTCCACGCTGAACTCCAGCCGTTTTCCGTCCCGCCAGCTCTTCACCATCACTCTTGTCCCCGCCGGGGTGTGCATCGCCGCATTCTCAAGCAAATGCCTGAGCACGCGTCTGAGCAAGTGCCGATCGAACCACGCAGGCTCGTCTTCGCCCTCCACATCCACCGTCACTTTGTGGTCCGCCAGAGCCTTGCGCGACTCTTCCACCGCAAGATCGAGCAGCGCCCGCGGGTGTTGCGGTTCCGGGTGCACCTGCACCACATTCGCATCGATCTCCGCCATCTCGACGGCCTCGCCGATCAACAAGTCAAGCCTTGAAGCCTCCTCATCCACAATCGACACCAGGTCAAGCCGCCCCGCTTCGTCCAGCCCTTCGGTCTGCAGCAGCGTCGTGGCCGCCGCGCGAATCGACGTCAGCGGCGTGCGCAGCTCGTGCGTCAGCGAGTCGATCAGCGCCGTGCGCAGCC
>CAYWSR010000255.1:0-5837 GCA_964460385.1 uncultured Occallatibacter sp.
AGGTAGTAGGCGTGCTCCCAGACGTCGTTGCCGAGGATGGGGTAGAGGCCGTGGGTGAGGGGCGAGTCCTGGTTGGCGGTGGTGATGACCTTGAGCTTGCCGGAGGCGAAGACGAGCCATCCCCAGCCGGAGCCGAATTGCTTGGCGGTGGTCTCGTTGAAGGTCTTTTTGAAGGCTTCGAAGTCGCCGAAGTCGGCGGCAATCTGTTCGCCGATGGGGCCGATGGGAGGGCCACCAACGCCGGCGGAGCCGACGGGGCCCATGAGATGCCAGAAGGCGGTGTGGTTGGAGTGGCCGCCGCCGTTGTTGCGGACTGCGCCGCGAATGTCCTCGGGGACATCGGCGAGGCCGGCGACGAGGTCGTCGACAGACTTGGCGGCGAGGTCAGGGTAGCTGGCCAACGCGGCGTTTACGTTGTTGATGTAGGCCTGATGGTGCTTGTCGTGGTGGAGCTTCATGGTCTCGGCGTCGATGAAAGGCTCGAGCGCGGCGTAGTCGTAGGGCAAGGGGGCAAGTTCGTAAGCCATTTTGGGGAATCTCCTTCGTTTTGGATTGTACTGCGGGGCCGGGGATGTAGTTGAGCGGAAAGGAACAGCAGACCGCGGTGCCGGGAGAGGAAACTGAAGCTGCCACGCGGCGACAGACCCTATCATTCGGATGGATGCTTGCGGAGGGTGACAGGATGCTGGAATGGCTGCGAAAAAGGCGAGTGATTGACAGATGGAGAATATGAAGAAGTGAAAGAGTGAGGAGCCGGTGTGAAAGCGGACAAGAGAGGAAACCTTCCGGGATCGGCGAACATCGTTAAGTAGGGCGGTTGTACGGCTTCCCCCAAATCACAGCCCGAGGAAGTACCAACCAAATATGAGCGAGCAAAACCTGTATCGCTGGCTTGATCAGCAAGGCGAGGCCTTTGGCGGGCCGGGGTCGGAGCCCCGGTGGACGTCGAGCGTGAAGGACGCGGTGTGCACGGCGTACGCGGCGTCGAGCAGGATCTGGTTCACGTGTTCGCACGGGGTGCTGAACGAGGTGTATCACCCGACGATCGACCGGGCGCAGGTGCGGGACATGGAGTTCCTGGTGACGGACGGGGAGACGTTTGTGCACGAGGAGAAACGTGACCTGATATCGACTTTTGAATACATCCATCCAGAGGCGCTGGGGGTTCGGTATGTGAACCGCGATCCGGAGGGCAGGTATTCGCTGACGAAAGAGATTGTGTGCGATCCGCACCACAGCGTGGTGGTGACGCGGGTGCGGCTGGAGGGGCATCCGGAGCTGCTGCCGCGGCTAAAGGTGTATGCGCTGCTGGCGCCGCACCTGGATGGCGGCGGGGCGGGAAACTCGGCGCGGGCGGTGGACATTGCCGGGCACAAGGTGTTGCTGGCGTGGAAAGGCGAGTGGTCGCTGGCGATGGCGGCAAGTTGCGAATTCTCGCGAGTGAGCTGCGGGTTTGTGGGCGCGAGCGACGGCTGGCACGACCTGATGGACCATTCGCGAATGGAGTGGGAGTTTGGTTCAGCGACAAACGGGAATATCGCGCTGATGGGTGAGATCGACCTGCGCTGCGTGGGTGCGGCGGTGGCGGACGGCTCGGCGTACGAGTTCACGGTGGCGTTCGGGATCGGCGAGGGGCACCACACAGCAGCGCAGCAGACGATGGTGGCCCTGGCGGTTCCGTTTACGGAACTAAGGGACCGGTTCATCTTGCAGTGGACGCGGGCGGCGAACCCGGAGTGGCTGGCGGCGAAGGCCGGGGACGGCGGGAAGCTGATGCGGGCGAGCCACAACGTTTTGCTGGCGCATGAGGACAAGACCTATTCGGGAGCGTTTGTGGCATCGTTGTCGATTCCATGGGGGCAGGTAAAGGGCGACGACGATCTGGGCGGGTATCACCTGGTGTGGACGCGGGATATGGTGCAGACGGCAACGGCGATGCTGGCGTGCGGCCGAGCGGAAACGGCGCGCAGAGCGATGGTCTATTTGGTGTGCACGCAGGAGCCCGATGGGGGATTTGCGCAGAACTTCTGGATTGACGGGACACCGTACTGGAGCGGACAGCAACTCGACGAGGTGGGGTTTCCACTGATGCTGGCGTGGCGGCTGTGGAAGGCGCAAGCACTGAGTGAGTTGAGGATTTTCGAGTTTGTGGAGCGAGCGGCGGGCTACCTGGTGCGGAACGCGCCGATTACACACCAGGAGCGCTGGGAGGAGAATGCGGGTTATTCGCCGTCGACGCTGGCGGTCGTGATCGGCGGGCTGATTTGCGCGGCGGAGATTGTTCGGGCGCATGAATCGGCGGAGCTGGCGACGTTCTTAGAAGAGTATGCCGACTGGATCGAGGGGCATCTCGAAGACTGGACGGTTACCAGCGACGGGGTGCTCGATCCGGAGGTGAAACGGCACTACATGCGGATTCGCCCGCCGGAGTGCGGAGAGACTTACGCGCACGAGGATTGCGGACAGGAGACGATCCACATTTCGAACCGGCCGCCAGGGACGCAAAGTGAGTTTGAAGCGCGGGAGATTGTGGATGCGGGATTCCTGGAGCTGGTGCGGTACGGCATCAGGAAGGCGGGAGACAAGCTGATGGAGGACTCGCTGCGCGTGGTGGATCACGTGCTGAAGCGGGAATTGCCACAGGGGCACGGCTGGCTGCGTTACAACTGGGACGGATATGGCGAGCGGCCGGATGGCGGGCCATTCCAAGGCTGGGGCCAGGGAAGAGTGTGGCCGCTGCTAACGGGCGAGCGAGCGCATTATGAATTGGCGGCGGGACGGGATATTACCGAGCTGATCAAGACGTATGAACGCTTTGCAACCTGCGGGCAGATGATGCCGGAGCAGGTGTGGGATGAGACGAACCTGCCGGGATCGAGCCAGCAAACAGGGAAGCCGACAGGGTCGGCGGTGCCGCTGGTGTGGGCGCATGCGGAGTACCTGAAGCTGCTGCGGTCGGCGGTGGATGGGAAGGTCTTCGACCGGATCGACACGGTGTATGAGCGGTATTGCACACCGGAGGGCAGGCAGAAGGTGCACAACGGGGTGGAGATTTACTCACAAAGACGGCCAGTGCAGCGGATGGCGTCGGGCAAGGCGCTGCGGATTCTGGACGAAAAGTGGTTTGAAGTGCGCTGGACGGTGGATGGATGGCAGACGACCCAGACAGCGGAGAGCCGAAGCCTGGGAAGCGCGGGATTCAGCGCGGATATCAAACCGGTGTTTGAGCCGGGAGTGGAGAGCGGGACATTACAATGGACTTTCCATTGGCTTGAGCCGGAGAGCTGGCTTGGCCACAACGTGGAAGTGCAGATTGAGGCCCCGGAGCGAGGCTAGCCATAGGATCCGCGGGGCGAATTGAGCCCCTTTTCTTATTTGATTGGGAGAGTTGCGATGACGAGCAGTGCTGCCGATGTAACGCTTGATCAACTTTCGATTGACACGCTGCGGCTGCTGGCCGTGGACGCGGTACAGAAGGCCAACAGCGGACACCCGGGAGCACCGCTGGGCTGCGCGCCCATAGCATATTTGCTGTTTCACAAGCTGATGAAGCACAATCCGGCGAATTCGCATTGGGCGGATCGGGACAGGTTTGTGCTGTCGAATGGGCACGCGTCGGCGATGCTCTACTCGACGCTGTTTCTGACGGGATATGACGTAACGGTCGACGATTTGAAAAGCTTCAGGCAGTGGCACTCGAAGACGCCGGGGCACCCGGAGCGCGGAGATACGGACGGCGTAGAAGTGACGACCGGGCCGCTGGGCCAGGGAATCGCGATGGCCGTGGGCATGGCGATGGCGGAGAAGCACCTGGCAGCGGTCTACAACCGGCCTGGGTTTGAGGTAGTAAACCACCACACCTATGCGCTGCTGGGCGATGGCGACCTGATGGAAGGGGTGTCGCACGAGGCGGCCTCGCTGGCCGGAACGCTGGCGCTGGGTAAGCTTACGTTTATCTACGACGACAACCTTATCTCGCTGGATGGGCCGACGGAGCTGAGCTATACGGAGGATGCGCTTGAGCGTTTTAAAGCGTACCACTGGCATGTGCAGCGGGTAGCGGACGGCAACGACCTGGCGGCAATTGAAGCGGCGCTGTCGGCGGCGAAGGCAGAGACCACGCGGCCGTCGATTATTGCGGTGCGGACGATAATCGGCTACGGCAGCCCCAAGGCGGGGACCAACAAGGTGCACGGAGAAGCGCTGGGCGCTGCGGACGTGGCGGCAACGAAGCGGTTCTTTGGGTTCCCAGAGGACCAGAATTTTTATGTTCCGGAAGATGCGCTGAAGAACTGGCGGCAGGCCGGAGCACGGGGCGCGGCGTTCGAGGCTCATTGGAAGAAGCTGTTCGCGGGGTATACGGCGGCGAATCCAGAGGCGGCAGCGGAGTTTGAGCGGACGCAGAAGGGCGAGCTGAAGGCAGGCTGGGAGAAGGCGATTCCGAGCTTCCCGGCAGATAAACCGGTGGCGACGCGCAACGCGGGCGGTGCGATTATGAACGCGATTGCCGCGCAGGTGCCGGAGCTGTTTGGTGGAGCGGCGGATCTGACGTCGTCGACGAAGACGATCTTCAAGCCGGGCGAAAGCTTTCATGTGGATCCGACGGGGAGAAATGTGTTCTTTGGGGTGCGCGAGTTTGGCATGTGCGCGGCGGTGAACGGAATGGCAGCGCACGGAGGATTGATTCCCTTCGGATCGACGTTCTTTGTGTTCTCGGACTACGCGAAGCCGGCGATCCGGCTGGCATCAATCATGCAAATACACTCGCTGTTTATCTTTACGCATGATTCGATCGGGCTGGGCGAAGACGGGCCGACGCATCAGCCGGTGGAGCAGCTGACGATGCTGAGGGCAGTGCCGGGGCTGACGGATTTTCGACCGGCAGATGGGAACGAGACGGCGGCGGCCTGGAGGTTGGCTCTGGAGCGGAAGCGGCCGAGCTTTATGGCGCTGAGCAGGCAAGATCTTCCGGTGATCGACGCGACGAAGGTGGACGTGCTGGCGGGCGTGAGCAAGGGCGCGTACGTAGTGCAGGACGCGACGGATGCGAAGGTGATCCTGATCGGCACGGGTTCGGAGTTTTGGGTGTGCGTGGACGCGGCAAAGTTGCTGGCGGCCGAAGGGATTGCGGCGCGGGTGGTGAGCTTCCCCAGCCAAAGGATCTTCGAGGAACAGTCGGCGGAGTACAAGGCCAGCGTGTTGCCCGCGGGAGTGCCGAAGATCGCGGTGGAAGCGGGTGCGACGCTGGGCTGGTGGAAGTATGTTGGCTTGGACGGCGACGTTGTGGGCCTGGATCGGTTTGGCGCTTCGGCACCGGGGCCGATTGTGCTGAAGGAGCTGGGATTCAGTGGCGAGAATGTGGCGGCGAGGGCCAAGGCGATTTTGAAGTAGAAAGTCAGCGCGTCAGCGCCGACGAGTTGGGGTCAATGGTTTCCCACCCTTGCGACTAGAACAACAGCGTCGCAAGGATAGGGCGCCCAGCTTTTAAGTTCGGGAACGAGGTCAGACGTGAAGCTTGTTATCAGTGCGGATCATGCGGGATTTCCGTTGAAAGAGGAAGTCCGCGCGTACCTGACGAAGGCGGGGCATGACGTAGTGGACCTGGGGGCGTTCAGGCTGGAGCCCGAGGACGACTATCCGGACTTTGCCGAGCGGCTGAGTCTGGCGATCAAGCAGGGCGAGGCGAAGAGAGGAATCCTGATCTGCGGGTCGGGCGTGGGCGTTTGCGTGGCGGCGAACAAGATTCCGGGGATTCGCGCGGGGATATGCCACGACACGTATTCGGCGCACCAGGGCGTGGAACACGACGATATGAACGTGATCGTGCTGGGCGCGCG
>CAYWSR010000256.1:0-5824 GCA_964460385.1 uncultured Occallatibacter sp.
GGCAACGCGTGGCGGGACGAAGAGACGCTACACACGCTGCGGATGCTGGAGCTGACGGGGCATGCGAACGTGCCGGTGGCGCGGGGCGCGGTGTTTCCGCTGGTGAGGACGGAGCTGGAGACGCGGCTTGAGGAAGCCGAGAACGGCAAAGTGGCGTGGCTGGGGGCGTGGGGCGCGGGGCAGACGACGCTGATGGAGACGCCGAATGGTGTGGTTCCGGTGACGCCGCCGAATCAGCATGCGCATGGGCCGTACGATGTGCCGCCGCTGGCGGAGGGGATGCCGACGACGAAGGCGATTGAGGAAGACGCGGCACACTTTCTGGTGAGGCAGGTGAGGGCGCATCCCCACGAGGTGACGATTTATGCGGCGGGGCCGATGACGAACATCGCGTTGGCGATTGCGATCGATCCGGAGATTGCGGGATTGACGAAGGGGATTGTGCTGATGGGCGGGAGCCTGAACCCGGGGACGGACGACGAAGAGTTTGCGACGAGCCCGCGGCACGAGTTCAACTTCTGGTTCGATCCGGAGGCGGCACACATTGTGCTGCGCGCGGACTGGCCGCGGGTGGATGTGACGACGGTGGATGTTTCGATCAAGGCACCGTTCACCGAGGCGATGCTGAAAGAGATTGCGCAGAGCGACAAGCCGACGGCGAAGTATATTGCGGCATGGAGCCAGGACCGCTATTACCTGTGGGACGAGCTGGCGGCGTGCGCCTGGCTGGAGCCGGGGATTATTACGAAGGAGCGAGTGCTCTATATGGACGTGGATTTGAGCCACGGGCCGAGCTACGGGGACACGCTGACGTGGGACGAGAAGCGAAAGCCGGCGACGGGAGTGAGGCTGGTGCATGCGCAGGTGGATGTGGATCTGGCGCGATTCCAGAAGATGTTTGTGGAGCTGATGAAGAGGTAGGGGCAAGGCTGGTTGTGATACATTATGTATATACATCATGCGCTACGAATGGGATGAGCGAAAGAACCGGCTTAACCAGAAGAAGCATGGTGGAATCTCATTCGAGCTGGCAGCGCTGGCATTCGAGGATGAGAGGGCGTTGATCGGCCCGGACCGAGTGGACGAATCGGGCGAGCAGAGGTGGCACCTGCTTGGAGCTGTCTCGATCGAGGCGGGGATTGGTGCGGTGTTGCTGGTGGTGCACGCATACAGAGAGGACAGCGAAGATGGCGAAATCATCCGTATCATCTCAGCCCGCAGGGCTGAAGAACATGAGCACCGCAGATATCAAGAGCAAAGAGTGGAGTGAAAGAGAGCGGCAGGCCGTGCGCACAGCGAGTCGGGCGCAGGCCTCGGGGGGCTCGGTCGACGCGACCGACATCCCGCGGCTTACGCCGGAGCAGCTTGGGAAACTTGTTCGACTGCGCGCTCCCAAGCGCAAGGTGGCGGTAAGTGTGCGGCTGGATCCGCAGGTGGTGGAATGGCTGCGTGAAAAAGGTGAGGGGCACTTGACGCGCATTAACGACATACTGAGCAACCTGATGGAAGCTGAGCGCCGCGTCGGCGCGCGGGGGCAGCGATGACCGAGGAATCGATTTTGGGAAAGAGCAAGCTGGTGGCGTTTGTGCCGACGATCGATCCGGCAAAGGCGCGAGCGTTCTACGAGGGCGTGCTGGGACTGCGGCTGGTGGAGGACGCCAAGCCGTTTGCGCTGGTGTTCGACGCGAATGGAACGATGCTGCGCGTGACGACCGTGCGCGAACTCAATCCCGACCCGTTTACCGTGCTGGGGTGGGATGTGGAGTCAATCGAGGCAACGGTGGACAAGCTGACAGCGGCGGGGGTGGAGATGCTGCGCTTTCCGGGGATGAATGACACTGAGCCGCGGGGGATATGGACTGCGCCGAGCGGGGCGAGGATTGCGTGGTTCAAAGATCCGGACGGGAACGCGCTGAGCGTGACGCAGTTCTGAGTAGAAGCTGTCTCACACATGCTGTGTAAATTGGACAAACGCCCCCTCAGGGGCTGAAGCCCGCGATTTTTGTGGCCTTTTCGGCACGACTAAAGCCGTGCCCTGACTCAAGGCCATTTATGAGACCGATTCTAGAGCGCAGGTGAGGAAGTACCTTGGAAGCACGGATTCAATTTGACAGATGAGAAGGCCTACCCGATAATCTGGCCATTCGCCAGTTAGCGGTTTGCGCGTCCCCGGAAACATCAAGACCGCTCGTCAAGCAATTGAATACTTCCCCTTCGGTGCCTTTTTTGCGCGCCGAGACCCTGCCCGAACAGAGAGGTGTTATGCGTCTCGCTGACAATTCCACGAGGGTAGTTTGCTGCGTGGCCCTCGCGCTTTCCCCACTGGTTTGCGATCGTGGCGCGAATGCACAGATTGGCGGCCCTTCCTTCGGCTGGGGAGCGAAGAAGACGGTTACGCTGCGGAGCAAGCTGCCGCCAATCTTCGATGCGCGCGGGAAATCGGTGCAGATCCAGACCAAGGATGGTGTGCTGACGATCGCAATCGAGCGGCAACTGACGCAGAGCGACTCGACGATTAAGGTGGGTGGGACTAACCCGGACCTGCTGATTGAGGGTACGGTATCGCAGAGTCATTTGGTGGCGTTATCGAGAGCGACTGAGAGCGGTTCGGTGGTTACCAGGATGATTGGGGATCTCTCGATCATTTTTCGGATCACGGAGCCTCGATCGAAACTGGTGGTGAAGTCGGACATCGCAACATCAAAGGTCAACGAGGTGATCAGCAAGGCCGCCGCGCCCGCGACTGCACAGCAGCAGCAGGTGAAGATTTTTGGGAAGACGATGCCGAACCTCAACTCAATAAAGGTTCCGGGAACGAACCAGACGGTGCAGACGAACTCGCAGCCGGCAGTGAAGCCAAGATTTGCGAGCGTCGACGAGGCGCAGACGTACCTGGTGAACGATGCAGCCCGGCAGATTGCGGCCTACCTGGTGAATACGACAGAGGTGCTTACCGTCCCACTTGCGGTGGGCGGGGCACTGAACGGGCCGGACAAGTTTGCGGTAAATGGGCTATGGCCGCGCTATCGCGAAGCGCTTGGGGAGATGCAGCCGTTCTCCGATGCCAAAGCAGAAGGCTACCGGCAGTACGACATCGGTGTTGCCAACGAGGGGCAGGCTTATGATGCCACCGAGAACAAGGCCGCGATGAAGTATCTGGAGCAGGCGAGCATTGCCTACGGCAAAGCGCTGGATGCGAATCCGGGAGAGCAGGCATTTCTCGACTCGCAAGGACGGATCAAGGCGGCTCTGGAACACTACGAAGATATAGGCAAAACGACGCCTCTTTCGACCGCCGGACCTCTGACGACGAGCCTGGGCGAGAAGCCCGCCGAAGACGCCATGACGAACAACGACGTTATCGACATGGTGACCGCTCATCTGGACGAAAAGAATATTCTGGACACCATTCAGAATGCGCAGGCGGTGAATTTCGACCTGAGCCCCAAGGGCCAGATCGCGCTCAGCAAGGCGGGGGTGAATGGGAATGTCATCATGGCGATGAAGAACAAGGCTCGCAACGCGGGTTCGACGCCAGTGACGAGACGCTAACGACATGCGACGTATCGCAGGCATCGTTGTGCTGTTGGCGCTGACCGTTGCGAGCGGAAACGCGCATGGCGGCCAGCGACGCGCGAGTGGAAGGCGAGCCGGCGAGAGTTGCTACACAGCCAAGGACCTGGTGGTGCAGGCACTGGAGCGGCTTCGCGCCGACAGCGGCTCGAGCGATCTGGAAGACGCGGATCAGCTACTGAGGCGGGCGATCGATCTTTGCGCCGAATCGGGAGATGCCTGGTACTACCGCGCGCTTATCGAAGCAAAGCTGAATCGTGCGCCGCAGGCCAAATATGCGATGGGCCAGGCGCAAGATTTTGGCTCAGAGGCTCTGCGGGACGGCTTGAACCCTTTTATTCTTGCCACGCCGTCGTCGCGGGGCTTCAACATGGAGGCATCGGGGAAGAACCCGCAGCCGAAAGCCACGCCTGCGCCCGTGGTTCCCGGGCCCGTGCAAGCCAAGTGGGCGCTGGTGATTGGAATCAGCCAGTTCATCGACAAGGGAATCCCATCGCTGAACTTTTCAACGCAGGATGCGGACGCCTTTGCGGCAGAGCTGAAGGATCCGGAGATCGGACGGTTTCCGGCGGAGAACGTTCGGGAGATTACCAACGCAGAAGCCACAACGAAAAACATCAAGGAGCAGCTCAACTGGATCGCGCGCAGCGCGCAGCCGAACGACCTGGTGGTGATCTATGTGGCGACTCATGGCTCGCCGCGGAGTTTGGACTCCGTGAGCGGCGTGAACTACCTGATCACTTACGACACGGAGATGTACGACGGCGGCAACTTCGATGAGGACGCGATGTACGGCTCCGCGCTTCCGATGGTGGAACTGGCAGATGCGGTGGCGACGCGGATGAAGGCCTTGCGCACCCTGGTGGTGCTGGACACGTGCTACAGCGGGGGATCGATCGGCAATCAGGTGACTGCGAACGGGAAGGCAACGGTGATGGCAGCGCCCTCACGCACAATGCTGGAGCAGATGGGGCAGGGCACGGGCCGCATTGTGCTGGCGGCGAGTCAGTCGGACGAGGAATCTCTGGAGAGCAAGAAGCTGGGGCACGGCTACTTTACGTATTATTTGCTGGAAGCTTTGAAGTCCGGCAAAGGGAACACGCCGATGAGCCAGGTGTACGCGGAAGTATCGAAGAATGTCTCTCAGTTGGCAGCCGAGAGCGGTGGACGCCAGCATCCTGTGATCTACCAGAGTTCTGCGGCGGCGGACTTTTCGATCAGGGCGCAAGCAAGCGACCAGGTCAAGACGGGGTTTTAGCACGTGCCGAAAAGTGAAGGGCCGCGCGGGGCGCGGCCTTTCGTGTTGATGCTCTGCCTGTATTGGGTGGAACATGATTTGTATCCCACCCTAGCCGCACCACCCCACGGACGAAGACCTGTCCGCGGGGACCCCGAGCAAAAAACAAAAACGCGGCGAGGGTGGGGCACCCAAATCAAACACGACCATTGGAAATGCTCTAGCCGTTGAGCTGTTCCTGGAGCTTGTTGACGGTGCGGTGAAGATCTTTGTCGGTGCGGCGCTGTTCATCGATCTTGGCGATGGAGTGCATGACGGTGGTGTGGTGCTTGTTGCCGAACTGGCGGCCGATCTCAGGCAGGCTTGCCTCGGTGAGTTGCTTGGCCAGGTACATGGCGATCTGGCGCGGTACAACGACGTTACGCGAGTTGTTCTTCTGCTTGAGGTCGGCGACGCGCATGCCAAACTGCTCGGCGACAGCGCGCTGGATGGCCTCGATGGTGATCTTGCGGACCTGCATGTCGATGAACTGCTTGAGGCACTGCTGCGTGGAGGCGAGGGTGATCTCCATGCGGTTCATCTGGCACCAGGCGATGAGGCGGGTCATTGCGCCTTCGAGCTCGCGCACGTTGGTGCGGACGTTGGACGCGACAAAGAGCGCAACATCGGTGGGCAGGTGAACCTGCTCGCTCTCGGCCTTTTTCTGGAGGATGGCGACCTTGGTCTCGAGATCGGGTGGTTGAATGTCGGCGATGAGCCCCCACTCGAAGCGCGAACGGAGACGATCTTCGATTTCGGCCAGTTCCTTGGGCGGGCGATCGGAGGCGATCACGATCTGCTTCATGCTCTCGTGGAGAGCGTTGAAGGTGTGGAAGAACTCCTCCTGGGTGCGCTCCTTCTGGGCGATGAACTGAATGTCGTCGATGAGCAGGATGTCGACGGTGCGGAAACGATCGCGGAAGCTGGTCATGCGATCGTTGCGCAGCGAGGTGATCATCTCGTTGGTGAACTTCT
>CAYWSR010000257.1:0-4074 GCA_964460385.1 uncultured Occallatibacter sp.
GGCCGATGGCGTGCATCAGGTGGGTCTTGCCCATGCCGACGCCGCCATAGAGGAACAGGGGGTTGTAGGCGCGGGAGGGGCGCTCGGCGACGGCAAGGGACGCGGCGCGGGCGAACTGATTGCCGTTGCCAATGACGAAGGCGTCGAATGTGTAGCGGGGGTTGAGCTGGGCGGCAGTGGACCAGTCGAACTTGCCCTGCTCGGGCGAACGGGACGGAGCAGGCGGCGCGGTGGGCGCGTGGGCAGGGAGCGGGCCGAAGCCTCCGTCCTTGCGCTGCGGAGGAATGGAGGGATCCTCTTCCGCGGTGACAAAGCTAACGTCGTCAAACTCGAGCGACTGGAGGTCGATGGCTTCCTGGATGAGGTCGCCATACTTATCGCCGATGTGCTGAAACTCCGGCGAAGGAACGCGGACGTAGAGGGTGCGGCCGGCGGCGTGGGAGTAGCGCGTGGGCTTGAGCCAGGTCTCGAAGGACTGCCGGATCACTTTCTTTTCAAGTGCCGCGAGAATCTGGAGCCATGGGTTGTGAACGGGAGCCTGAGAAGTTGCAAATGCCATTGATCGAATCCTTGCCCGCGTCACCTATTTTGTTTGCCAGAACGATTTTATCCGCGTCTTAAGGCAACGGTTCACTCACGGCGCAAAGCGCCAGCTTTGCGTCAATACGAGTGTTGACCGGGTGCCTGTGTGCCGCTGGTCTGCCCCCTGCAAAGACCTCGGGGCCGAGGATAAAACCGTTCCGCGGAACGCTTGGGACCATTCTTGGAACGGTCCCGATAGTAGCACATTCGGAGATGATTGCAATCCCTGTTTAACAAAGTTTTCTGAGGGGGTTTGGAGTTGCACCAAGCATGGTGAAACTGCCGAATTCGGTTACCAGAGTCACTGTCAAAACAGCCTTCCTGAGGCACCAGATGGCCGGTCGAAGGAGAGAACACTTGTCGCATGGGAGTGGCCGGGAGAAGGCGACGGGAGCCAGGCGGCGCTGGATTCCTGACCCAACCTACGATACACTTAATACTTGCCGTCGAGGCACAGAGACTAACCAGAGGAACAGGAGCGCATATCGATGCCAAAGCGCACATTTCAACCAAATCGCCGGAAACGGGTGAAGACACACGGTTTTCGCGCGCGGATGAAGACCAAGAGTGGGGCAGCCGTGCTGAGCCGGCGCCGCGCGATCGGCCGCAAGCGCGTGTCGGTGAGCGCGGGATTCCGCGACTAGATCTGTGACCGCGGGGACTTTTAGTTCCCAGGTCTCAAAAGCGAGACCTGGGGCACCCAGCAGGCGGCAACGCAGATGAACACCCCTCTTCCAAGCTCCCGGCCAGCCAGTCAACGGCCGGACGCACCCCGACAAATTGAAAAGCATCAGTCACTGGCAGGCGCGCGCCTGCAGAAGCATTCCGACTATCAGCGCGCATACGCGGCAAGCCGCAAACGGCAGTCGGCGTCGATGAGCTGGTTTGTGGCGCCGCAAACAGGGAGCGAGGCAAGCCTGGTTGCAGGCGGGCGGGTGGGGCTGACGGCGGGGAAGGTGCTGGGCAAGGCTCACGAACGGAATCGCATCAAGAGACGCATGCGCGAGGCACTGCGAAGGCACGTGGAGCTACTGCCGGCGGGGTGCGATCTGATTCTGCATCCACGGCGCAGCGTGCTCACTATCGAATTCGGGAAACTTGAAGCGGAGATCGTGCGTATTCTTCAACAGGCACAGGCGGAAGCAGTGCGGCTGAAAGAGCCGCACGGCACTCCCGCGGAAGCGCGCAAGGAAGCAGGCGCGACGAAGCCTGGATTATGACACGAATACTTCTGGGAATTCTCGGCTTCTATCGCCGCTGGCTTTCGCCGGCGCTGCATTCGCTGGGGCCGGGCGGGTGCAAGTATGTGCCAACGTGCTCAGAGTATGCAGAGACGGCGGTGGCGATTCACGGACCGCTAAAGGGCTCGGCGCTGGCGGTTTGGCGGCTGCTGCGCTGCCATCCATTTGCGCGGGGAGGGCTTGATCCGGTGCCGCCGGCGACGGCGGCAAGACCGTTCCCCCACGAACCGTTACCATAGAAAGAGCGGCTAACGGCCAGCTAGGACAATTCCCAACCGGTTTCGGCCGGTCCCAACCGGTTTCAACTGGCATTCCAGAACGACCACGACAGGAAGTATCCTTTGCCCGAAATTCGCAATCCCAATATACAAACGCCGGGATCTCCCGGAGGCAGCGGTGGCGGCGATCTGCGCTCAACCTGGGGCTTTGCCCTGCTGTTCATCGTGATTCTGCTCGGTTACCAGTATTTTTTCAAGCCGAAGACGGAAACGCCGCCGCCCGCGACAACCCAGAGTCAGAGCCAGGCAGCGACGGCTGCCAGCGCTGGACAGACAGGGACGAACGCACCGGGCACTACGGCGGCGAGCGCGAATGCAGCGGGTTTGGCTGCGCAGACTGCCAAGGGAAAAGCTCCCGGTGCAGCGCCAGCAGTTGTGGCGACGACGGAAAGCGAAACGACGGTTGAGAACGAGCTTTACAAGGTCGTGCTGACCAACCGCGGCGCGCAGGTGAAGCATTGGATTCTGAAGAAGTACAACGATACGGCTGGAAAGCCGCTGGACCTGGTGCAGCCGCAGACGTCAGCGCAGTTCGGCTTTCCGCTTTCGTTCTTTACCTATGAGCCGGCGCTGACCAGCGAGTTGAACCAGGCGCTTTACCAGGTATCGGGTGCGCAGACCTCGGCGACAGGCTGGGTTCTGGCGCCGGCGGCGATTACCTTCCACTATGCGGCGAACGGAGTTGACGCAGTGAAGACGCTGCGTTTCGACTCGAGCTACGTGGTGACAGTGGAGACCGAAGTCAAGCGCGGCGGTTCACCCGTAAGAGCGCTGGTTCAGTGGCCATCCGGCTTGGGCGACATGGAGGAGTTTCTTCCTGCGTCGACAACGCGCAGCTCGGTCTTCACTTCTGCTTCATCGACCTTTGCGTGGTCGCTCGACGGCAAGCAGGATTACGAAGCCGTCACCAAGGTGGGCAATGACGCCACGCTGAACGGGGACTATGGGTACGCGGCGATCGAGGACCTCTACTTTGCATCGGCTTTCCTGCCCGACAATCCCGCCGGCGCCAGCGTAGTGACGCTGCACAACACAATCGATCTGCCGAGCGCGATGGGCGACCCGAATAGCCAGAAAAAGCCGGCGCATGTTCTGGGCGTGGCGGTGGGGGATACGAGCGGGTACACGAAGCTGAGAGTCTACGCGGGTCCGAAGGCGATGGACGTGCTGGCATCCATCCACGCCAACGGCGCCGACGGAATGCCGACCGGTCAGTCGCTGGAGCCGCTGATTCAGTTTGGCTGGCTGACGGTGATTGCCAAGCCGCTCTACCTGTCGCTTCGCTTCCTGAACGAGCACGGCGTGCCGAACTGGGGCTGGGACATCATCATCATCACGGTGATCTTCAACCTGCTGATGCTGCCAACGCGGCTGATGATGATGAAGTCGTCGTTGAAGATGATGCGCATCCAGCCGAAGGTTGAAGCGCTGAAGGCGCGCTATGCCCACCTGAAGGTGAGCGACCCCAAGCGGGCCGAGATGAACACCGAGATGATGGCGCTGTACAAGACCGAGAACGTGAACATGTACGGCGGCTGTCTGCCTCTGCTGATCCAAATGCCTCTGTTCTTTGCGTACTATCGGGTGCTGGCGAATGTGATCGACCTGAGGCAGGCGCACTGGTTCTGGCTGAAGGACCTTTCGGTAGCCGACCCGCTTTACATCCTGGCGGCGATCATTATTGTGAGCATGTTCCTGGTGCAGTGGCTGACGCCCTCGCCGGGGATGGACCCGAACCAGCGGCGGATGATGGCGATCATGATGCCGGTGATCTTCGGGTACTCGATGTCGCACTTTGCGTCGGGCCTCGCGCTCTACTGGGGCACGGGCAACGTAATCAACCTGGGGATTCAACTGGCGATCAACAAGTCGAAGATGGGCAAAGAGATGCACGATATTGCCGCAAAACGTCAGGCGCGCAAGCTGGGCGGTGGCAAAGGAAAGACGATCCAGGGGAAGAAGTAAGGCGGTGT
>CAYWSR010000257.1:4174-5805 GCA_964460385.1 uncultured Occallatibacter sp.
CCGCTTGTGTTGGATCCCACCCATTCCACAAATACGTGGAATGGATGGGGCACCCGGCAAGCTGGGCGGTGGCAAAGGAAAGACGATCCAGGGGAAGAAGTAAGGCGGTGTGCGGTTGGGACCGCTTGTGTTGGATCCCACCCATTCCACAAATACGTGGAATGGATGGGGCACCCAGAGTTGAGCTCAACGCTCCCAATCAGAACTGAGAACCCCGTTTCGGCATATGCCGGGCGGGGTTTTTCTTTGATGTCACGTTAGAAACGCTGCACAGATGGTCTTTTGAGCGGAGATTTGCAGGGGCTAAAGCCCTCCAAATCTGTTCGCCTCATCGGCACGACTGAAGTCGTGCCCTGACTCATGTCGCGTTCGTACAGATCTTCCTTAACGTGATCAAGACTCGATGAGGCGAGGGTCAATCCTGTATCGTCCAACGTGTATGGTATCGAATCAGAAAATCGCCCCGCACCCCGCGCCTGAGGCGGAGGAAGTCTACCGCCGGTG
This sequence comes from uncultured Occallatibacter sp., assembly GCA_964460385.1. GTDB lineage: Bacteria > Acidobacteriota > Terriglobia > Terriglobales > Acidobacteriaceae > Telmatobacter. The sequence goes on from CAYWSR010000257.1 coordinate 4,679, forward strand.
GCTCCAGTTCCTCGACGATGAGTTTGTGCGCCATAGCTCGCCAGAGAGGCGCGCAGAGATTGTGCGCGACCAGTTGTATCAGATCTATTTAGGGCGTCCGCACGGCGGAGCGCTGAACCTGACGCTGACCAGCGAGCTGCCGGGGAACATCATCGGGCTGTCGCTCGACCCGACCAACGTGACGCTCGAGGCAGAACACTTTTCCGACCTGAATAAGGAGTGCTACGCGCGGCGCAAGCCGCTGCTGTGGTTCTGGCTCATGTTCGATCGTTCGCCGATCGGGCTGAATCACTGGCTGGGGCTGAGGTTCCGATGCATGCTGGGGCGGCACATCTTCGATCACCTGGGCGAGAAGGTGAAGATCTACCACGGGGTGGAGTTCACCTATGGGTACAACCTGTCGATTGGAGACAACGTGGTGATCCGGCAGGGGGCGTATCTGAACGATCGCGGCGGGATCAAGATCGGCAAGAGCGCGGTGATCGGCTCGTATGCGCGGGTCTACTCGCACGCACATTCGCTGGATAACTTCGACGAAGTGACGCTGGCGGCGACGGCGATTGGGGATGGAGCGCACATTGCGAGCCACGCGATCGTGCTGGGCGGAACAAATGTCGCGCCGGGCGAGACGATCGGGATCTTTCCGACAGACCGTGTGTGAGTGCGGGTAAGGGGTGAATGAGGTGTTGGTTTGCCGGGGGCAAAGATAGGACATTGCATCCCACCCTAGCCGCAAGGACAAAAGCGCGGCTAGGATGGGGCACCCGCGTTAGATCGAGCCTCCGTGGATTACGAACTTCGCGAGGTAGTCGTTCAGCAGTTGGCGATGCTGCTGGCGATAGGCGGGATAGTCCTGGGCGATGCCCTGGTCGGCGCCGTTGATGAGAATCCAGCAGTCGAGCATTCCGGCGTCGCTGAGGTCAAGGAGATTGCGCAGGCTTTCGTCAAGCTGGTTGCGATCGACCTTGAGCTCCTTCACAATCGTGACCACGCTGGTGAGGGCCTCTGACTCTTCTCTCAAGGTGTGACGATAGGTCTTCTCGGCGGGAAAGTCTTTCGCAAAATCGTCGTTGCGGAACTTTGCGCGGGCCACGGAGTAGCCGAGCCAGGCGGCGCTGCCGGGGTGC
>CAYWSR010000258.1:0-5792 GCA_964460385.1 uncultured Occallatibacter sp.
ATGCGGCGGCTGCGGAAGGCGATGCGGCGGTAGACGCCGTCGCTGCGGCGGAGGGCGAGCGCGCCCTGCCACTCCTCGGTGCTCTGGAGGCTCTTGAGGCAGTCCTGGAAGTCGGCGTTGCCTTGGTTGTCGAGCAGATCGACGACGGCGCGGCCCACCAGGGCTTCGGCGCGGTAGCCGAGGGTTTCCGCGGTGAAAGCGTTGAGCGAGGTGAAGCGGCCCTCCATGGAGCAGGTGAAGACGAAGCCGAGGGAGTTCTCGACGACTTCGCGATAGCGGGCTTCGCTGGAATGGAGGGCATTTTCGATCTCGCGCTGCTCGGTGACGTCCTGGCCGGTGACGATGAGGTACTGAATCTCATCGTTGGGGCCCTGGAGGGGGCGGAGGGTCCAACTGACGCGGCGGGTCTTGCCGCCGGCGATGCGCCAGGCGGTTTCGTGCGGGCCGGAGACCTGGCCTGAGGAGGCTTCACGGAGCCGCGCGGCCACCCAATGGCGGTCCTCGGATTCGAGAACCTCCTCGACGAAGGGGCGGCCGACGGCATCGGCGAGCGTGAGCCCGGTGAGCTGGGCGCAGGACTGGTTCATGCGGACAGTGCGGCCGGCGGTGTCGAGCACGGCGACGAGGGCAGGGACGGAGTCGAGCGTGGCTGCGACGAAGAGGCGCTCGGTGGCGAGAGCGCGCTCAGTGCGCATGCGGGCACGCTGTGCCTGCTCCTGAGCACGGATGCGGCTGTAGAGCTCGATGCGGGTCATGGCCTGGCGGCCAAGGACTTCGAGGAGGGTGAGGTGCTCCACGTTGAAGCGGTTGGGCTGCACGGCGAGGATGGCGAACGAGCCGATGATCTGGCCGTCGGGCCGAATGAGGGGCGTGCCGGCGTAAGAGCGGCAGGGCCTGGCCCCAGAAACAGGGATTCCGGTGGGAGGGAAACGGGCGTCGAGCGATGTGTCGGGGATCAGCAGCGGTTGGCCCACCTCCAGCATGCGCTGGCAACCCGTGGACCAGCGGGGCTGTTCCAGGCCGCTGAAGCCAAACTGCGACTTGAACCAGAGACGGTTCTGGTCCATCGAGCCCAGATACGCGTAATCGGCGTTACTGAGGACCGCGGCCAGTTCGACGATTTCATCGAGCGCGGGGTCAGGATTCCTCTCAAAGACTTCCAGGTCAGAACGCATAGACGTTCCCTGGAAGTCTCCGGGACCTCGACCCTGCAAGACAGTCATGTTTCACCCACACCCAATAGCAGTATGGGAGATGTTGACTGGGTTGGCACTTCCACAAAACGGTTAAGAATCGGTCAACGGGGATACGACCTAAGTAAGTGGTTTTCGAGGGTCTGGCGAGCAGATTTCGGTTACTTGAGGTTGAGCTTTGCTCGAAGAGAAATTACCAGGGATGGTTACTTGAGAGAAGACGTATTCCGGGGTGTGGCAGCGATGGGAGTAAGGAAGCCACTGTCCGTGAGCCAGTCGGCCATGCGCTGGGGCCAGGTGTTTACGGTGACGAGCTTGGAGCGGTCGCCCATGTTGAAGGCGTGACGGCCTTTGGCGAGGAAGATGGCTTCGACGCTCACATTGGCGGCGCGCAGCTTCTGGTAGAGGTCGAGGGTGACTTTGTCGCAGCCGTAGTCGTCGTCGTTGGCGACGAGGAGAAATGTTGGCGGCGAGCCAGCGGGAATGTTGTCGGGAACCTGGCCGCCGGGATAGACGAGCATCTGGAAGTTAGGGCGGCCGTTGAGACGGTCGATGGGATCGGGAGCAGAAGGGTCGCCGTTGCCGGGGGTGTAAGCGATGAGCGAAGCCACAGCGCCGCCGGCGGAGAAGCCGAGGAAGCCGACGCGGTGCGGATCGATGCCCCACTCGGCAGCGCGGCCACGGATGAGGCGCACGGCGCGCCAGGCATCCTGGCGGACGTTTTCCTGGGTGTAGGGCGAGTCTTTTTCCTCGGGCAGGCGATACTTAAGCGCGAAGGCGGCGACGCCGATGCTATTGAGGAATTGGGCGGCCTGGACACCCTCAGCGTTGAAGACGAGCTCGCGGAACCCGCCGCCGGGAGCGATGAGGACGGCCGCGCCAGTGGCTTTTTCTTTGGGGGGCAGATAGACGGCGATGGAGGGATTGTTGACGTTGCGGACCCAGTAGTCCTGCGCCTGCTCAGGGATGTCTTTGCGGGACTCGAAGCCGGGCGCGCCGTTGGGCCAGAGATGAATGACCTGTGGGGTGATTTGGGCGGCGGAGGCGGCGGAGACGGCGAGCGCGAGTACAAAGATGATCTTCATTTGAGTTTCCTCGGGAAAAGGCAGCGGCCATTTGGTGCGTCGATTTGCACGTTTGTCGCCGGACCCTCTCAAAACGGTTGAGTCTTCAGATTCCCACCCATTCCGCATTTTTCTTCGAATTTTTCCTCGAAAAGACGCGGAATGGATGGGGCGCCCTGCATTCGTGGATTTGGGCACTCCAAGATCATGGGTTGAGTTTGCAGCAGTCGCCTGCGCCGGCGGGCTCGTTGGCTCCGGCGTCGAGTACGACCTTCCAGGCGCCGTTGGTCTGCTTGCGCCAGATGGTGATGTAGCGACCGGAGGTGGTGACGGGGTTACCGTTGGCGTCTTTGCTGTGGCCCTCGAAGTGTCCCCAGGTGTAGCCGATGTCGCCGGAGGGTCCGAGAACGGCTTCGGTGGGGGTCCAGGTGAGCTGGTAGACCCTGGGGTCCCAGTTGGCGGACTTCATAATGGCGACGCGGCCGATGACAGGCTGTTGGCCGTTGCCGAGGGCGACGCCGTCTTCAGCAAACCAGTCGGCAAAGGCAGCGCCACCGCGGGCGAATACGTCTTTGGCGAATTTGGCCTCGAGGTCGAAGAGCAGGACCTTGCCGGGATTGACAGTGGTGTCACTGAAGGGATTGGGAGCTGTTGAGGGAGCGAGGGCGGAGGGATCGGGGAGCTGAGCGAAGAGCGCGGGGGATGGGGCGATGGCGAAAGAATAAACAATGAAGAAAAGAGCGGATTTGATTGGGATCGAACTTGTTTGCATGGCGGATCCTCCATGAATCCCGAGGCCGAGAAGTACACCGCAATCGTACAACGGCGCGTGGTGGGCGGGCGGGGGCCATTGACTCCCAGGTCCCAAGTGCGAGGGACCTGGGGCACCCGGTACCCGGCCATTGCCTGGCTTGGAAACGTCTAAACGGTCATCCTCGGCGAAGGACGGGGTTGGTATACTTGATTGGTTTGCTGCTTTGGACTTTTGGCGGCTCGGCCCTGCCCGCGAAGGGCTTTTTTTGATAGAGCCCAGGCTCCTCTTTGTTGGGGGGTACAGGGATAAGGAAGTGCAGGGAAAGGAATTACATGGGAACACTGCTGGAGACGATCCACTCGCCCGCCGATCTGAAGAGCCTGAACTTTGCGCAGATGGGAGAACTGGCGGAGGAGATCCGGGAGTGCCTGATCCAGACGCTGTCAAAGACGGGCGGGCACCTGGGGCCGAACCTGGGCGTGGTGGAACTGACGCTGGCGCTGCACACGGTGTTCAATACCCCGGCAGACAAGCTGGTTTTCGACGTCAGCCACCAGGCGTACGTGCACAAGATTCTGACCGGGCGGCTGGACCGGTTCAACACCATCCGGCAGCCGGGCGGGCTGAACGGCTTTATGCTGCGGACCGAGAGCGAGCACGACTGCTACGGGGCCGGGCACGCGGGGACTGCGCTGTCGGCGGCGCTGGGCATGGCAGTTGCGCGCGACCTGGCGGGGGGCGATGAGCATGTGATCGCCGTGGCGGGGGACGCGGCCTTTACCAATGGCATCTCATTTGAAGCGCTGAACAATCTTGCGGGGCATACCAAGCGGCTGATCCTTGTGCTCAACGACAACGAGTGGTCGATCGACAGAAACGTCGGATCCATTGCGAAGTACCTGCACAAGATCGTGACCAACGAGCACTACCAGAACCTGCACTCGTCGGCGAAGAAGATCGTGGAGAAGATTGGCGGCAAGACGGCGGTGACGCTGGCGCGGCGCGCCGAAGAGGCCGCGAAGAGCATGCTGTGGCCTTCGATCATGTTTGAGGAATTCGGGTTGGAGTACTTTGGGCCGATCGACGGGCACAATCTGCCGCTGCTGGTGGAGACATTCAAGTTTTTGAAGGCGGCGGACCACCCGGTGCTGCTGCACGTGCTGACGCAGAAGGGACGCGGATTCCAGCCGGCGCTGGACGGGCAGAAGAAGTTTCATGGGCTTGGGCCCTACGACCCGGAGACCGGGCAGACCAAGCCCGCGGGGCAACTGACTTATTCCGAGACCTTTGCGAACACGCTTTCGGATATGGCGAAGCAGGACCCGCGGATTGTGGCGATTACCGCGGCGATGCCCAACGGCACGGGGCTCGATCTTTTCCGGCCGCACCATCCGAAGCGCTACTTTGATGTTGGCATCGCGGAAGAACATGCGGTGATCTTTGCCGCGGGGATGGCCACGCGCGGATTCAGGCCGGTATGCGCGATCTATTCGACGTTTCTGCAGCGGGCCTTCGATCCGATTGTGCACGACGTCTGCCTGCAGAAACTGCCGGTGCTGTTCTGCATGGATCGCGCGGGACTCTCGGGCGATGACGGGCCGACGCATCACGGGCTTTTCGACATCAGCTATCTGCGCGGGATTCCGGAGATGGTGCTGATGGCGCCCAAGGACGAAGACGAACTGGCCGACATGATGAAGACCGCGATGACGATCGAAGGGCCGAGCGCGATCCGCTATCCGCGCGGGCTGGTGGCGGGCGTTGCGCGGAAGCCGCAGGCGCAGACGCTGCCGATTGGCAAGGCGGAAGTGCTGAAGGATGGGTCGGAAGTGGCGATTCTCGGGCTGGGTCCGATGATCACGCTGGCGAAGCAACTGGGAGAACGGATCGAGGCAGACGGTTATTCGGCGGCGGTGATCAATCCGCGGTTTGTGAAGCCGATCGACCGGGAGATGCTTGAGAGCTATGCGCGGCGCGTGGCGGCGTTTGTCACGTTCGAGGACCACGTGAAGATGGGCGGCTTCGGGTCGGCGGTGATCGAGGCTCTTGACGAGATGGGGATCAAGGTCCCGGTGGTGCGGATCGGTTGGCCTGACAAGTTCATCGAGCACGGCAAGGTGGACGATCTGCGCGCTCGATACGGGCTGACGGTAGAAGAAGCGCTGGCGCAGGTTCGGCCGCTGCTGACGCGCCGTCAACGGCCGACGCTTGTGGCGAGCTAATTGACTGACCGCGTGATTTCGCACATGTGGGTTCCTGGTCTCCCACCCATTCCGCACTCAACGCGGAATGGATGGGGCACGGAGCTGTTACAAGGGCAAGCAGACAAAGAATGACGGCCGCGCGGCAACGGGACGTTTATGATTGCGTGCCGCATGCCTGTGCGAGAATTCACAACGGACTGCTGAGACTATGGGACGATTTCTGACCGTGTCGAGGATGCTGACCGCGGCGAGTCTGGCGCGATGGGCTGTGCTGCCATTAGCCTTGACGGCGGGGCAGGCGCAGCAAACGGGAATGCCGAGGGCGCCAGGATCGCTGCCGCCGTCGCCGGCGCCGCTGGTGCTGACGGGGGGCACGGTGGTGGACGTTACCGACTGGGGCCACTCGGCAAGGGACATGCAGGACGCGATGGTGATTGTGCGGGACGGGCGCATTACCGACGTGGTGGCGCGGGGCGCAATCCCCATCCCAAAGGGGGCGCGCGTGATCGACTGCACGGGGAAGTACCTGATCCCGGGCCTGGTGGACGGCTTTGCCGGGATGAACAGCCAGGGCCAG
>CAYWSR010000259.1:0-5729 GCA_964460385.1 uncultured Occallatibacter sp.
CGGCCGTGATGGATATCCTGGGTCGGAAGTTGGCGGCATCTTCTGACACAGGCGTGACGCTGGTGGATGCGCTCGCCTTGCTCGCGCGCCAGGAACAGTACCTTGCTATCGAGGACGAGGGCCGGCGCTACGATCTCGGTGCCCCCTTCGGCTTGTTGTTCGCTCAATTCGCGCTGGCCCTGAGCAGCCGGAACCGAAGTGAGGTGCTGGCGCGAATGCTGGAACTCCTCGCCGACCATGAGCTCTCTGGAAACGGCGGAGGCTCATCTTCATGAGCCGCCTCACTGGCGTCATCACCAGCGGCGGGGATCAGCGCAATCTGTCACTGGATGCAATGTGCCGGGGCGTCACCATCGACTCGCTCCTCGAAGAATGCCGCGAGCTCGACAGCTTTCGCCGGAGTTGCGACAACCTCTACGAGCGCGTCCGGGCGCTGTTCTTCCTTTACGCAATTCACCGCTTTCACATCCCCCGGCTCGCGCCTTCCGTCGCGCCGGCATTGATTCCTTATGCCGGCTTCAAGAATCTCCTGGAACGGCGCTTTGAGGAGGCTATCGAGGTTTTTCTAGCCGCACAAGCCGCACAAGGCGCCAGCGCCTCGATCTCAAGTGCGCTGGCCGCCAGCTACCGTGCGCTCGGCTTCCAGACCCTTGCCGACCAGGTGCACCGCAGCGTCCGGAGCGTGCGCGGCAACCAGTGGATGTTCCGTGCCGGCCATACATATGACTATCCTCTGCGCCTCCGCTCCGAGCTTCTTGCCGGAGATCCGGCATTCCCCATCCTTCATGAGGCTACGCCCGTCCGCATGGACCTTACCCATAGCGGATGGAGTGACATTTTCTTCCTCGGCATGGATTTCCCTGAAGGTGCGCGCGCCCTCAACGTCTCCATAGATCTCGCGGTCCGTGGGGCGAGCCAGGGCGTCACCAAACCCCGGCCGCCGGTCGAGGCATGGTTCCGCGTGATCGATCAACCTGTCATCCGCTTGACCAGCGTCGACCTTCACGCCTCTGCCGACGTTTCTTCCATCGCCGAGGTTTTCGACTTTCCCCGCGACTACCTGGGGCTGCTCAAGGCTGGAGTCATTGCCAGCGGCATAATCCCTCCCGGAATCGAGGGAGCCACCCAGCCCCTGGCCAGTCTGCTGGAACGGCTCACGGGCAAGCCCGGCCACGGTTTTGAGATCGTCAGCCGGGTGAACGATATCCCAAAAGGCTCCCGCCTGGCGGTTTCAACCAGCTTGTTGGCCTGCCTCATCGCTGTTTGCATGCGTGCTACCGGCCAGATCGGTTCCCTGAGTGGCGGGATGGAAGAACATGACCGCAGGCTGGTTGCCGCGCGCGCGATTCTTGGTGAATGGCTGGGAGGAAGCGGCGGCGGCTGGCAGGATTCCGGTGGCGTCTGGCCTGGCATCAAGCTCATCCACGGCGTTCTTGCCGCGGAGGGTGATCCCGAGTATGGCGTCAGCCGCGGATGCTTGCTCCCGCGCCACAAAATCTTTACCGAAGCCGAAGTCCCGCGCCAGGCTCGCGAGAAACTTCAACAGAGCCTGGTGCTCGTCCACGGCGGCATGGCACAGGATGTCGGTCCCATTCTTGAAATGGTTACCGAGAAGTACCTCCTGCGTTCTGAGAAAGAGTGGCTCGGCCGGCGTCAGGCCATCGGGATCCTCGATGAGATCGCCGCTAACCTCCAGCAGGGCGACATCCGCGCGCTCGGCGGTTGTCTGCAACGCAACTTCGACGGCCCCATCCAGACCATTATTCCGTGGGCCGGAAATCTGTACACGAACATGCTGATCGACCGCGTCCGCAAGGAATTCGGCGCCGATTTCTGGGGCTTCTGGATGCTGGGTGGCATGAGCGGCGGCGGTATGGGTTTCCTCTTTAGCCCTGAACGCAAAGCGGAAGCTCAGGTGAGCATACAGGCCATCATGAGCGAGACCAAACGCCAATTAGAGAGCAGCGTACCCTTTGCCATAGAACCCGTCGTCTACGATTTCGCGATCAACGAGCTGGGAACACAGGGTTCGTTGCTTCAAGGGGACGATGCCCTGATGCCCGCCGGTTATTACACGCAGCAGGTGCCTGCGCTCCTTCGCACTGCAGCGTCCCTGCTGTCACCGGCGCGCCGTGCCGAGTTGGAGCGATTCACTGCGGCATGCCGCTCCAATGCCGACTACGCGGGCATGATTCAGACCTTGTTCGATCACATGCTCCCAACCGGTCACGATGCTGATGGGAACGGAAAGCAAACCCTCAAAACTCTCCTCGACAACTACGGCTTTGACCGCCTGCAGCACGAACAGGTCCGCCAGGATCTCATCTCCGGACGGATTGGTCTGGCGCAGAACCGCCTCCCCATTACCAGTCTGATTGAGGACGCCGAGGCGGATCAGGTCGATGGCGGTCATCGCGCCACCGGTCTCGACGCCCTTGCCAGGGGGTGCGTTGCTGTTGTGTCCTTGGCGGGTGGCGTCGGCTCTCGGTGGACACACGGCGCCGGAGTCGTGAAGGCGCTGAATCCTTTCTGCATGCTTGGCGGGCGATATCGGAACTTCATCGAGGTCCACCTGGCCAAGAGTCTTCGGGTGAGCCGGCAGTGTGGCGTCGCGCTGCCGCATGTTATCACCACCAGCTATCTCACTCACGAGGCAATCGCCGCCCACCTCGCCGCGGAGCACGACTATGACTATCCCGGGCCGCTCCTGCTTTCGCTCGGACGCAGCATCGGCCTGCGCATGATCCCGATGGCGCGCGATCTCCGTTTTGCCTGGGAGGAGATGCCTCACCAACTGCTCGACGCGCAGGCGCAGAAGATACTTGAGCGCCTCCATGCGGCGTTGATTCAGTGGGCCCAAACTGCGGGCGAGGGCTCTGACTATACAGATAACCTGCCCAGTCAGTGCCTGCACCCTGTCGGTCACTGGTATGAGATTTCGAATCTGCTGCGCAACGGAACGCTCCAGCGCCTGTTTGAGCTCCGCCCGCAGTTGGCCTATCTCATGGTCCACAACATCGACACGGTGGGCGCCGACGCCGATCCCGCCATCCTCGGTCATCACATTCACAGCCGTGCCGCACTCACAACAGAGGTGATTGACCGGCATATCGAAGATCGCGGTGGCGGCCTCGCTCGCGTGGATGGCCGAACCCGTTTGATTGAAGGATTGGCGTTTCCCAGCGAAGAACTGGAAAGCAGCATTCGCTTCTACAATAGCGCAACCTACTGGATCGATATCAATCGTCTGCTCGCGCTCTTCGGTCTCACCCGCAACGATCTCTCCGACGCGGGACGTGTGGACGAGGCAGTCCGCGTTGTAGCCGCGCGCATGCCCACCTACATCACGCTCAAAGACGTAAAGAAGCGCTGGGGCAAAGGACAGGAAGACATCTTCCCCGTGACTCAATTTGAGAAGCTATGGGGTGATATGACAGCCCTGCCGGACCTGAGTTGCCGCTTTGTGGCCGTGCCGCGCGTACGCGGCCAGCAATTGAAGGAACCCGCCCAACTCGACGCATGGTTACGCGATGGCAGCGCAGCCCACACTGAATCTTTGTGCGCGTGGCGTGAAATGTAAGCTCGACCTCCGCGATGGGCAAACTCGAATTCACCTATCTGAGCATTTGCCGGCTTAACCGAAGCAACCGGCATCGCAGGCGTAGGTGTTGTCACCCGGATTTGTCAACGTAAGCGCATATATGCTGCTCAGAACGGGTCGACTGGGTGCCTGCATGGCCTGTGCGTCGGCAAACTGCAATCCCGCCCCTCCGCCGCACGCCGTGCTATGTTTAACCCGCTGCAGTGGAGGTTCGAATGGCGCAACGCTGCGTATCTCGTCTTCTCGTTCCGTTGGTTCTCTCGCTCTTGCCGGCGTGCTCGTTTGCAAGGACGGTCGTGTTCTGGCAACCCGGATTTCCGGTGGCGGATTCTCCTGCGCCGAATGAAGCGGAATTGCGCGCAGCATTTGTCGGCGCGGAATTTGCGAATGCTGCCGATCTGCCCGGCGCCCTGGCCGCCGCGGACACTCGCTTGCTGGTGCTGCCCTTTGGATCGGCGTGGCCGGGGGCGGACTGGGACGCAATTCTGCAGTATTTGGATCGCGGCGGAAACCTGCTCACCCTGGGCGGCAAGCCGTTCACGCGCGCGGCTTACGAGGATGCGAGCGGATGGCATCTGCGCGCGGAGAGCGCGGCGCAGACGCTGGAACTGTTCATCGACGGCTACCAACAGACGCCGGGCTCCGACGGGCTCCAGTTCACGCCCAACGGCGACGTGTTTCCGCAGCTTGCTTCGTTTGGATGGCATCGGGCGTTCAGCCCGGTAGTGCGCCTCTCGGTGATTAATCTCGATGCAAGCGGCGGCGCGACAGGCGGCGAGGACATGGATCTGACTTCTCTCGTCTGGGGCGAAAGCAGCGGGCACAAGCTGGCCGCTCCGGTGCTTGAGCTCGACCATAACGCGCATCGGTTCGTTGGCGGACGATGGATCCTGGTGGCGTGCGAGCCGGATGCGGATTTCTTCAGCAACGAAAAACTGTTGGCGACCCTTGCTCAACTGGCCGTTAGAAAGAGCGACCGCTTCACCTTCCGGCCGCGAGTGCCGCTTTTCGTACCGGGTGAACCACTGGAGTTCGAATACACTTCGTCCAATCCGATGGCGACGCAAGCAACGCAGCCCGCTGCCGAGCAACTCCACGTTCGCGTGACCTCTGAAGATGGCGCGTTGCATTACGACCAGATTGTTCCAGCGGAGCAGACAATGAATCTGCCCCCAAGCGCGGCCGACGGCAAGGGCTTCCACATTGTCGAAGCCACGCTGCTGCGAGACGGGAAACCGCTGCGGACGTACCGGTCCGGATTCTGGATGCGGGATTGGCAGTACCTCTTGTCGGGACCGAAGCTGACGGTCGGCACTGACTATTTCGAGTTGAACGGCAAGCCGCTCCCGGTGGTCGGGACGACGTATATGTCCGGCGATGTGTCGCGCCTCTACCTCATGCTGCCGAACGCATACGTGTGGGACCGCGACATGGCACAGATTCATGGAGCGGGACTCAACATGATCCGCACCGGACTGTGGACGGCCTGGAAACACGAGTTGGGCCCTGACGGGCGGATGAGCGAACCGGCGATGCGAACGGTGGAGGCGTTTCTGATGTGCGCGCGACACAACGGTCTGCCGGTGCAGTTCAATCTGTTTGCGTTTTACCCGAAAGAGTTTGGCGGAGAGAATGGCTACCTCGATCCAATCGCGCTGAACGCGGAATCGCTCTACGTCGAGTCGCTGGTAGAGCATTTTCACGCGGTGCCGTTCCTGGCCTGGGACCTGATCAACGAGCCGAGCGCAAACAGGAATCTCTGGCGGACCATGCCCGACTTCGATTCATTCGAGCAGGCGGAGTGGCGCAAGTGGATCGCGGATCGCTACCCGGACCGTGCAAAGCTGCTGCATGACTGGGCTGAGCCGTCGCTGGGAATTGGGCGCGATTTGCAGGCGCGCCCGACGGACAAACGTGCGGAGACGGCGAGCCAAGATCCGTTCGCGCTCCCCAGGCCCGGCGCGTTTTCACCGGATGCGGTGCGGAGCGGCTTCAATCCGCTCAAGAATTACGACTACACGCTCTTCACTCAGGGTGTGTTTGCCAACTGGGTCAACCGCATGCGAACCCTGATTCGCAGCACCGGCTCCGAGCAATTGGTCACCGTCGGCCAGGATGAAGGCGGCGT
>CAYWSR010000260.1:0-5727 GCA_964460385.1 uncultured Occallatibacter sp.
CCTGAAACGCAGGCCTCGGTCCACATCAAGAACCTGGATGGCGCGACGGGAAGCTCATCCCCCAGCCAGCGGAGTCCGCAGCCATGAGGTTTTCTAGATTGGTCATCGCTCCCGCAGTGGCAGTGACCCTGATGATTGCGGGGTGTGCCAAGGCTCCGCGGCTCGACCCCCGCTCCCGGAGAACGACTGGCCGACCACGTCGTTGTCGTCAAGTCCGCGCATACGCTCACTCTCTATTCGCGAGGTCAGGATCTCAAAAGCTACAAGGTCGCGCTCGGCCGCGGCCCGGCTGGACCGAAAGACCACCAGGGGGACCACAAGACCCCGGAAGGCGAATACATCCTCGACGAGAAAAACGCGCACAGTCGCTTTCATCTGGCGCTGCATGTTTCTTACCCCAACGCCGCAGACCGCCTGCGCGCTCAAAAGGAAGGCCGAGACCCAGGGGGAGCCATCATGGTTCACGGCGTGGCGCGGGGCTTCGGCTGGCTCGGCTCACTCCAGCACGAGATTGACTGGACCGACGGGTGCATCGCTGTCAGCAACGCCGAGATCGAAGAGATCTGGCGTCTTGTGCCCGTTGGCACTCCCATCGAAATCAAGCCTTAAGGCGACACACCTTTCCGCGCCAGACATGCCCACCCAAAGGAGGATGCACGCCGCTCGCCGATCTGGGTACGATAGCCGAACGATGGTGACCGAGCGCCAGACTGGGCGGCAAATGGGAGTGTGGGCGGCGACTGCTGTTGTCACAGGCGAGGCCATCTCGCTCGGCATCTTCCTCACTCCCGCCGGCATGGCCCGTTCGCTCGGCTCTCCCGCGCTGCTTGCCGCCGTCTGGTGCGGCATGGCGCTGCTCACCATGGCCGGAGCCTTCTGCTTTACCGAGCTGGCCGTCCGCAATCCCCACGATGGTGGCGAATACCTCTACCTCCGTCGCGGCTTCGGCCGTCGCGTGGCATTCCTCTACGGCTGGATGGCCGCGCTGGTAATGTATCCCGGCGTGGCTGCGGCCCTCTGCGTCGGATCGGTTCCCTATTTCGAATCCCTCATCCCCATGCCGGCATGGCTGGTTTCCGCCCTCCCCGCACTCATGCTGTTGGCCCTCGGCGCTCTCAACTATCTCGGCACCGGCCTCTCGAGCGGCCTTATGGCTGCGCTCAATTGGCTCAAGGTTCCCGTCCTGGCCGCTCTCGTCGGGTGGGCTCTGGTTTCTGGCCGCGCCAGCCTGGCGAATCTCGAGCCTCTCACCCTCCGCCGCATCGGCTCTGACCAGCTTATCGAGGCCATTGCAGGCGCATCCATCAGCGCCTTCTTCTGTTTCGGTGGCTGGTGGGAAGCCGGTAAAATCGCCGGCCAGGTCCGCAATCCTCAGCGAAATCTTCCCATCGCATTCACCGCGGGCGTCCTCGTCGTCACTGCCCTTTATCTGCTCGTGAGCTTTGCGTTCGTCTCCGTGGTGCCAATGCAGCAGATTCAATCCAACACTGCCTTCGTCGCGCAATTTGGGCAGGCGCTCTTTGGCAGCGCCGGCGGACGCGTGCTCTCGGCCTGCGTTCTGCTCTGCGTGCTGGGCGGTTTAATGGTGCTCAGCATGGCCGTGCCCCGTGTGACCTACGCCCTGGCGCTTGGCGAAGCGGGAGGCCATGCCAACGCTGGCCCGCTCGCTGTCTTTGGCCGGCTTCATCCCCTCTTCGGCTCGCCGACCAACGCCGTCCTCCTGCAAACCGGCATGGCTCTTCTGGTGCTCGCTCTCGGAGCTTTCGACCGTATCCTCGCTTTCATCATTTTTTCCGCGGTTGTGTTTCTGGCGCTCACCGTGGCCACTCTCTTTCGAGTCATTACACCAGTTCGCCGATGGTGGTTCCCCGTGGCTCCGTTGGTCTTCCTCGCCGGCAGCGGGATTTTGGCTGCTATGCTGCTCCTGCACAGTCTCTGGCCTTCGCTGCTTGGTGCGGCAGTCGTGCTTGCCGGTCTGCCCGCGCGCTGGCTGCTCGTCCGCTCAAGCAGCGCCGTTCCAATTCAAGTTGTCGATACACCCTGACTTCTTCCCCCAAGGAGACGCATCATGCCGCACATCGCCCTTCCCCCCGGTCACGCCGGCATCCGCAGCGCAATGGCCTTCCGCCCGGAAACGGCGCGACCGCTCAACGATCTCGTTGAAGTCCTGCTCACAGGCCCCAACTCCCTCACGCGCGGCGAGCGGGAGCTCATCGCCACCTACGTCTCAAGCCTCAACTGCACTCACTTTTGCCACAGCATCCATGGCGCAATCGCAGCGGCCCATCTCGGCGGCGATGAGGCACTCGTCCGCCAGGTAAAAACAGATTTCACCCAGGCCGCTATCAGCCCCAAGCTCAAGGCGCTGCTCGTTATCGCCGGCAAAGTGCAGCAGGACGGCAAGCTGGTGACCGCGGCCGACGTCGAGGCCGCCCGCAGCCTCGGCGCTACGGACATTGAGATTCACGACACGGTCCTGATCGCCGCTGCCTTCTGCATGTACAACCGCTATGTCGACGGGCTCGGAACCGAGCAGCCGGATGATGAGGCGCTTTATCGCGAGCGCGGCCGCCGTGTCGCCCGCGATGGCTACGTTGCTGTCAGCCATGAGTACCTCGAAACGCCCGCCACCCATTGAGGAGAAACCAATGCCGCACATCGCCCTGCCTGAAGGCTTTCCCGGCATCAGCGCCGGACTCACCTATCGCCCCGAGACGGCCAAGCCCATGCGCGAACTTGCGCACGTCCTCCTCCACGATGCCAACTCTCTCACTCCCGGCGAGCGCGAGCTGATCGCCACCTACGTCTCCTCGCAAAACAACTGCCACTTTTGCCAGGCGAGCCACGGAGCCGCCGCCGCCTGCCATCTCGACGACGCGTCTGTCGTGGAAAAGGTAAAAGCTGACTTCCTTTCCGCGCCGGTCAGCGACAAGCTCAAGGCGTTGCTCACCATCGCCGGTAAAGTCCAGCAGGACGGCAAGCTTGTCACCGCTTCCGATGTCGAGGCCGCCCGCAAGCTCGGCGCAACCGACGTCGAAATTCACGACACCGTGCTCATCGCAGCGGCCTTCTGCATGTTCAACCGCTACGTCGACGGCCTCGGAACCTGGCAGCCCCAGGACCAAGACATGTACGCCCAGATGGGCAAGCATCTCGCCGAGGAAGGCTACACCGCCCCTTCAATTCGCCAACCCCTTCAGACCGCCTGAGGGGTCGTGAGCGAGCCGCCTTATCTTGAGCACCGTAATGTCATCGTCTTGCCCGAACTGCTCAGCGGCCGCGGCGATCTGATCGGCCGACTCATCGCTGATTGCCGCAGTGCGCTCGAAGCCGAAAAGCTGCCCCTTTGAGTCACGGGCTTCAACCACCCCATCCGTGACCAGCGTGAGTGAGCTGCCAGGCTCCAGACTGAACACCGTTTCTTCATACTCAATTCCTGAGCTGATTCCCAGCGGGAGGCCAGGCGTAACATTCATTTCAATTCCGTCCCGATAAGGCGGCAGGTGGCCGGCGTTGGCAAGCGTCACCTTACCGTCAGCGCCGATCCTCGCAACGCAGCAAGTCACAAATCCATCCTGCATCTGGCCTATCAAGCCATCATTCAACGCCGCAAGAACATGGCCCGGAGTCATCGCAGGCAATGTGCGCAGTGCGCCTACGATCAGGTTGACTGTCATCGCTGCCTTCAGCCCTTTTCCGCTCACATCGCCAACGATGAGCAGATCGCCTTGCTCGCCCTCGGGCCGAATGTAAAAGAAGTCTCCGCCCACCTGCTTTGCCGGCCGGTACGCGCTCTCGATGCGAAATCCTGGCACTGCGGGCATCTTTTCAGGAATGAGCAACTGCTGCATGGCGCGCGCCGCTTCCAGCTCGCTCTTGAATTGGTCTTCTTCGCGACGCGAACGCGCAAACCGCACCACCACGATGGCCACAATCGCGAGCTGCAGAATCCAGATCGAAAGATCGTAGAGGCTGAACGGGAATGGCCAATCGAAAGTTCTGTCCCAGAGCGTCCACATGGGTCTGATCCATGTGTAGCCCGCGGTGAGAATCACAATGAGCACGTTGCCAATCCAGTTCGCCAACGTGTTGAGCCCCACCGGAATCAGCAGCAATCGCGCTTCCAGATCGCCGCGCCTCACACCTTGCGCCAGCAGCACAACTGGCCCGACCGAGATGGGTATGTCGATCAGCAAGAGTAGGATGTTGCCGGTCGAAATCGGCAGATCGCTCGTCGCAAGCACAATCCACGTGGCGGCGTGGAGACAGAACGACGCCACTGTCAGCCAGACCCACACGGTGCGCCGGCCTCCCATCATCATCCAGACGAACATGAAGAAGCTGAAAAAGCCGGCGGCGGCCAGCATGTCTGTGGACGGATCCGAAACAAGCTCAGCCACATCGTGAAATGTCGCGTAATCGTTGACTAGGAATACAAACCCAAAAAAGATCCCGCTCAGGCCATACCAAAGGTATTCGCGTTCCTTGCGCCGCATCAGGAACAGCGCCAACCCGGCGCAGCCGTAGAGAAGATTGAGCAGAGCTGAGCAGTTCTGCGCGGATAGTTCCCAGAGGTCGCCCTTGTCCTGCACCGTCTTCCAGTCGTTCAGCACATCGGCGTCGCCTATGCGCGGTGCGCTCGTCATTCCTCCGCCGAAGTACATCGCCCATTGCGGCCAGTGCCAAACACGAATGGCAATCTCCATCTGGCCACCGTGTTCCGGCGTAAGGAGCACAACATGGCGGCGAATGGCGTAAACCGTGGCATTCGGTGGAAACCCACCAAACGAACCCACCAGCTTGCCGTCGGCGAAGACCTGGTAGCTAGTCCTGATTTGGGGGATGTAGAGCGCGAACTGCTTGTGATCGTCTGGCACAATCACCTTGAACCTGTACCACGCAAAGCCGCTCAAGCCCGGGTAGCCCTGGCTGCTCCAGTCTTTCTCTGAAGAGATGAGCGGCCAAGTCGAGTCGTCAAAGCCAGGCTGTGCCCAGCCCAGCTTCCCGTCCGCGTCGTCGCCCGTATGAAATCGCATCAGGCCATCGAGCGGCGTCATCTGCACGCGGTCGCGCTCCATATCGAACACTTGCGCCCACACAGGCAGCGCCAGCGACATCATCGCGATCAGAACGACGCTGGGCATGCGCCATTTCGACAGGCGCGAACCGAACCGAATGCATAAACGCATACGGCAAGGATACTCATCCAGGGCCGCCCGGCCAATCGATGAGTCACTCACAAGTCAGAGTTGCAGACTCGCTCACTTGCCGGCTGGCTGCCTTTCTACTCTTCCTTTTTCGCGTTCCGCGCCCGCACTTTGAACCAGATCGGCGTGCCCTCGAACCCGAATGCCTCGCGGATCTGATTCTCAAGGAATCGCTCAAAGCTGAAATGCAGCTGGATGTCGCGGTCGGTGAAGAGAATAAACGTCGGCGGCGCAACCGCGGCCTGCGTCATGTAGAAAATCCGCAGCCGCTTGGCCATCGGCACCGGTGCGCGCTGAAAGTCGATCTTCTCCAGGAACCGATTCATCTGCCCCGTCGTTACCCGCTTGCGCCGCTCAATCGCTACCTTCTTGGTTTCGTTCAGCACGCGGCCCAGCCCCGTCTTTTCAAGCGCCGAAAGGAAGATCACCGGCGCGTAGTGCAGATACTTCAGCGTCCGTCGCAACTGCTCTTCATAAACCTCGCGATCGGCAGGCGGTTTCCCGTCGGTCCGCCCCGTCG
>CAYWSR010000261.1:0-5707 GCA_964460385.1 uncultured Occallatibacter sp.
GTCTCGCCTTGCTCTTCATCGCCTACGAGCGCCTCATCACCGGCATTCACAACGAAGACACCATCGAGCAGTACCGCGACCATGGCCGCAAGCTCGGTCGCCTGCTCTACCAGGGCCGCTGGTTCGACTCTCAGGCCATCATGCTCCGCGAATCCGCCCAGCGCTGGGTCGCCAAACCCATTACTGGTGAGGTCACGCTGGAGCTGCGCCGCGGCAACGACTACTCCATTCTCAACACCGAGTCGCCCAACCTCACCTTCCACCCCGAGCGCCTCAGCATGGAGAAGACCGAATCAACCTTCTCCCCACGCGACCGCATCGGCCAGCTCACCATGCGCAACCTCGACATCACCGACACCCGCGACAAACTCCTCACCTACGCCGCGGCCGGACTCCTCACCCTCAGCAAAGGCACCGAAATGCCAAAACTGAACAGCGCAAATGAAAAGGAATAATAGAGCAGCGCCGGCGACTGTTGCGCCGGTCTCCAGACCGGCTGGGGTGCGGGCGAGGACGCCCGCAACACCAACAACTGTCATCCTGAGCAAAGCAAGTCGCGTATTTAGCGATTTGCGGAGTCGAAGGACCTGCGGTTGTTCTTCAACGCGTTTCTGATTCACAACATTTACGTAAGGCAAGCCAAACTCAATGTCCAACGAACACCAACCCGTAAAAATGTGGTCCGGCCGCTTCCGCTTGGCCGCCGATCCAGACTTCGAACGCTGGCAGCGCTCCATCGTCTTCGATTGGCGTCTTCTCCCTCACGAAGTTGCCGCCAGCAACGCCCACGCCTCCGCTCTCGTAGCCGCCGGCATCCTCACCGCCGCTGAAGGCGCGACCATCCGTACTGCCCTCAACTCCATCGCCGCCGATCACGCATCGGAAGCCGGCCAGGCCCTCGTGCGCAACCACCCCACCGCCGAAGACATCCACCACTTCGTCGAGCTTGCCCTTGTTGAGCGGGTCGGCTCGCTCGGCCTCAAACTTCACACCGGCCGCAGCCGCAACGAACAGATCGCCACCGACCTGCGCCTCTACGTACGGGATTGCATCCAGCGGACCATCCTCAGCCTCGCTGCCTGGGGAAGCGCGCTAGTGGCCCAGGCCACCGCTGCCGGCGATGCCGTCATGCCCAGCTACACCCATCTCCAGCGCGCCGAGCCCGTCCTCGTCGCCCACTGGCTCCTGGCCTATGTTGAGATGGCCCTTCGTGACGCCGCGCGGCTCAAGGATTGCGCCAGCCGCCTCAACTACTGTCCTCTCGGCTCCGGCGCTGTCGCCGGCGCAACGCTCGCCCTCGATCGCACCATCGCCGCCAAGGAACTCGGCTTCACCGCGCCCACCGCCAACTCCATCGACGCGACCAGCGATCGCGACTTCATTCTCGACTATCTCCACGCGCTCACATCCGTCGGTCTCCACCTCAGCCGCTTTGCCGAAGAGATCACGCTCTTCGCCACCGCCGAGTTCAGCTTCGTCCTTCTGCCCGAGCCCTTCTCCACCGGCTCCAGCGCCATGCCCCAGAAGAAGAACCCCGACCTCACGGAGCTCCTGCGCGCCAAAGTCGGTCGCATCCACGGCGCTGCACAGGCCGTCACGCTCCTGCTCAAGGGCCTGCCCTTGGCCTACAATAAAGACATGCAGGAGACTCAGGAGCCAGCATTTTCTGTCGAATTCGTGCCGGACCTGCTCTCCCTCGTGGCTCGCTTCACCGCAGCGCTTCAGTTCAACCTTCCCCGCATGAAAGAAGCCGCACAAACCGGCTACCTCAACGCCATGGCCGCGGCCACCTACCTCGTCCACAAGGGCGTGCCCTTCCGCACCGCGCACGAGAAGATCGGCAACGCAGTCCGCTTCGCCCTCGAGAAGGGCGTCGAGCTCAACGCGCTTTCTCTCGATGAATTGAAGCAGTTCGGCCCGGAATTCGAAGAGGATTTCTTCGCGGCCATTACGCTTGAGTCCACGCTCGACTGCCACGACGTAATTGGCGGAACGGCGCGCAAGCGGGTTCGCAAACATTTGGCTACTTTGCGGAAGCATCTCGCGGATTTGTCCGCCTCCAAGGCGAAGCAGGAGGCCGTCCATGCTGGTGCGTAAGGCCCGGCTTCACGATGCCTCCAACATCTACGACCTGGTGAACTCGCTCTCCACCGACGGCACGCTCCTCAAGCGCCCCTTCGCCGAAATCTGCGAAAACGTCCGCGATTTCACCGTGGCCGAGTCCGACGGCGGCGTCTTCCTCGGCTGCGGCGCGCTCCACTTCTACGGTCCGCACCTCTGCGAAGTCCGCTCCATCGTCGTCAAGCCTGAAGCCAAGGGCCAGGGCGCGGGTGGCCGCATCCTTGGCACGCTCATTGAAGAGGCCGAAGAGCACGGCATCCAATCCGTCTGCCTCTTCACCCGCATTCCCGACTTCTTTTTCAAATACGGCTTCCGCATCGTCGAGGACAAATCGGAGCTTCCCGACAAAATATTCAAGGATTGCCAGAACTGCCCGCGCCTGCATCGTTGCGACGAAGTCGCCATGGTCCGCGGCCGCATCCCCCGCATGTCTATCCTCGGCCCCCGCGAAGAAGCCCAGCAGCTCGTCCGCCTCTCCGGCTGATGTTTTCCAGCCTATGCGCGGCTCGGCTTCCCCTTGGACCAAAGTGCTCGGTCTTTTTTGTCCTTACATCGACTTAACTCTTATCTCGCTATCCCTATACCAGATTGAGCGTTGGGCGAAGCCGTCAGTGCCGGTATCGGGCTTGCTATCAATGATTCGGTCAAGAGTTCCGAGATCAACTCGTGGCCGTTGCCGTCTGGGTGCCCATCGTTCGGGAAGTAGCTGTCCCCAGGATCAGGGGTATTTCTAAATCCGGGCAAGATGTCGACGTATACCCCGCCATGACTCCTTACAATGCTTCGCAGCTCACGATCGAGCTTATAAGGGTCGTAGCCTTCTGGCCAGGTCCCCATCCAAACCATCGCTGCTTCTGCGCGATCGGGAATCAGGACAGCAGTAATTGGAACCTTTGCGGCTGCGGCACTCCCGGCAATTGTTGCAAACTGAGAGTCAAACTCCCGCAGATGATCTCTCCATGCCGGATCGAAATCTGATCTCAGAAATCCTGCCGATTCTTTCTTGTTGAGGGTTGCCGCGACGAGCTGGCTCTGGCTCCTGAAGATAAAATGTCGTAGCCAAAAAGCTGCTGTGGATTGTTTTCCTAGGCCCCTGATTACTTCTAGGAGTGATTGTGGAAGAGGCCCAGCCTTGATCCGCGCCAATAGACTTTGATTTGGGCGTCGCCTTGGCAGTTCGGAAATCAACACGGATGCATTCTCAACATCCCATGGAGAGATGATCACGAGAATCAGATCGGGTTGTTCTGCCAAAACTTCGTTCATACGTGAGGCAAGAACGCGCGGAGTTCCCCACTCAAGGATCCCCTCGTTGTAGACCTCAACGGCGTGTCCCGTCTCCCTACTCAGCTGCTTGGGCAATCTTGCGGGAAATGTTTCCTCCCAAGGGACGCGCGATCCAAAAGCGAGAGATGAGCCGATAACCACAATTCTATATATTCCTGCCGGCTTTGCACCACACTCCATGTGTGCCCTGTGTCCGCAGCTATTAATCTGATATCTGACCGGTAGACCCTCGGGCACTTTTTCGATGCACGTCGAATTCGGAGTGAACCTCAGGCCAAACGAACCGTCAATTCTGGTTTCACAGGTTGAATAGACGGCAGTCTCCTTCCGGGCTATCCACTCTGTAGTTCCAGAAATAATGCCTATCGTCAGCAAACCCACTAAGGGCAGAAGCAGCCAATCCAGCGCCGAGAATCTCGCTTTGCTTTTTCCGCCGACGAATGCGGTCTTATCCTTCATGAAGTCAAGTTCTCCTTGGCTTGTATTCTCACCTTCGCCGCCGCCACCGCCACCTGCCCATAACTCAGCCCACCGTCCCCCGGGCTCACCTTCCTCGGCAGAAACACGCGGAACCCCTCCACCTCCAGCTTATCCCGGAGCAGCCGCGCCAGTCTTCGATTATGCAGGCACCCTCCGCTTATCGCCAACTGGCCCACGCCCGTCGCCTTCCGTGCCGCCACAGCCGCCTGCACAAACCCCTCCGCCACGCCTGCATGGAATCGCGCCCCAATCTGTGCCTTTCCCACGCCTGCCCATAGATCCTTGAGCAGCTCACGCCACAGCCCGCGCGTCGTCAGCCGCATCGGTTCCCGCCGCGCCCAGTCTCCTCCTTCGAGCTCTATCTCGTACCCGCTCGTCTCCTCTGCAAACAGCGAAATCCCCTCCAACTCAATCGCCGCCTGCGCCTCGTAGTCCACCGTCCGCCGCCCCAGCACCAAAGCCGCCGCCGCATCGAACAGCCTTCCCAGGCTCGACGTCATAGGAGCATTCAGCCCGCGCTCCATCATCCGCAGCAGCACCTTCGCCTCGCGCTCCTTGCCCGCGATCAACTGCTCCACCTCCACCGAATCCGCCCCAAACCCTGCTGTCACCAGCGCCCCCAGCGCCATCCGCCACGGCTCCTTCACCGCCGCATCCCCGCCCGCCATCGGTACATACGCGAGATGCGCAAACCGCTCAAACCCATCCAGCCGCGCAATCAAAACCTCTCCGCCCCAGATCTTTCCATCCGTCCCGTAGCCCGTCCCGTCGAGCGCCAGCCCGATCGCCTCGCCCGCGAGCGCATGTTCGGCCATGCATCCGGCCACATGCGCATGATGATGCTGCACACCCACCAACGCGAGATCCCTTTCCCCCGCCCACTTCTTTGCCCACTCCGTCGACAGATACCCGGGATGCAGATCGTGCACCACCAACTCCGGATCGATCTCAAACGTCTTCATCAAATGCGCCAGCGACTCCTCAAAGAACGCGAGCCCCTGCAGATTCTCGAGGTCGCCCAGGTGCTGGCTCTGATACACTTTTCGCCCTTGCGCCAGCGCCAACACATTCTTCAAGTGCCCGCCCACAGCCAGCATGTGCGGCGCGTCCATTCCTTCAGGCAACTCGACGCTGAGCGGCACAAATCCCCGCGCCCGCCTGATCAGTTGCGGCGCCCCATCCACCACCGCCATCACCGAGTCGTCGCACCGCTGCAAGATCTCCCGGTCGTGCAACACCAGCGCATCCGCAATCCCTCCCAACCTCCGCCGCGCCTCCTCGTTGTCAATCGCAATTGGCTCCTCGCTCAGGTTCGCGCTCGTCATCACCAGCGCCCGCAGCCGCCCATCGGCAAACAGCAGATGTTGCAGCGGCGCATACGGCAGAAACACCCCCAACCACGGAATCCCCGGCGCAACCCCCGTCGCAATCCCACCCGCCTCCTTCTTCCGCGCAAGGACAATCGGCCGCGCCGACGTCACCAGCAGCGCCTCTTCCTCGGCCGTCAGCTCGCACACCTCCCTTGCCGCCGCAAAGTCCTTTACCATCACCGCAAAGGGCTTCCCATATCGTTGCTTGCGCTCCCTTAGCCGCATCACGCTTGTGTCGTTCGTCGCATCCACTGCTAGGTGGAATCCGCCAATCCCCTTGATCGCCAGAATCGCTCCCCCGGCCAGCCGGCTCACGCACGACTCCATCGCCTCATCGCCCGCGATCTCCGTGCCACCCGGCCCCGAGAGCCACAGCCACGGCCCGCACTCCCAGCACGCATTCGGCTGCGCATGGAATCGCCTGTTGGCAGGGTCGTCGTACTCCGCCT
>CAYWSR010000262.1:0-5598 GCA_964460385.1 uncultured Occallatibacter sp.
GGCGGACTTCCGTCGATCGGCAGGAGCCTCGAGACAAGCAATAGGCCGAACGCCCGCACTCTTGCAGTCCGCAAATACCTCGTTTTCTATCGACCGGCTGATGGCGAGGTACGAATTCTCCGTATTATTCACGCGGCGCGCGACGCATATGCCGTATTCGCTGATGAGTAGTGAAAGCGCCCGACTCCCAGGACATTTAGAATAAGAACTGCCTGCATTTGTCCTGCGTCTGCCCTGGCGGACGGGAAAGTTTGCGCACTCTTTTTATGCATCGTTGGTCGAAACTCTTTATTCCCACTCTGCGCGAGGCCCCGGCTGATGCTGAAGTGGCCAGTCACAAGTTTCTACTCCGCTCGGGCTACATTCGCCAGCTCGGCGCGGGCATCTACAACTACCTCTTCCTCGGCCAGCGCTCCATCAACAAGATCATCGCCATCGTCCGCGAAGAGATGGACACCATCGGCCAGGAGTTCTTTCTCCCCGCCATCCTGCCGCGCGAGCTGTGGGAGCAGTCCGGCCGCTGGTCCGTCATGGGCGACAACATGTTTCGCCTCAAAGACCGCAAGGGCGCCGATCTCTGCCTCGGCATGACCCACGAAGAGATCATGACCTCCATCGCGCGCAGTGAGCTGCGCAGTTACAAGCAGCTTCCGCAAATCTGGTACCAGATTCAGACGAAGTTCCGCGATGAGCCTCGCCCCAAATCCGGCCTGCTGCGCGTCCGCCAATTCACCATGAAGGATGCATACTCCTTCGACATCGACGAAGCCGGCCTCGACCAGAGCTACAACCTCCACGACGAAGTCTATCGCCGCATCTTCACGCGCTGCGGACTCAAGTTTGTCGCCGTCGATGCCGACTCCGGCTCCATGGGCGGCTCAAAGTCACAGGAGTTCATGGTCTACACCGACGCCGGCGAAGACCTCATCGCCAGCTGCCCTGTCTGCGGCTACGCGGCCAATCTCGAGAAAGCCACATCCCTCCTCGCGCCCGTCACCGAGATGGAACCCACCGGCGACGGCACTCCCGAGCTCGTGCACACGCCCGGATGCGCGGCCATCGCCGATGTTGCGGAGTTTTTCAAGATCTCGCCCGCCTCCGACATCAAGTGCGTCGCCTATATGGCCCTCAAGCGCGGCCCTCAAGGCAAGGACACATGGCACGGCGTCGCGGCCTTCCTCCGCGGCGACCACCAGGTCAACGAAACAAAACTTCTCGGATCGGTGGGAGCTGCGGAACTCCGCACCATGCAGGCCGAAGAGCTTCAGCAGTTCTTCAATGGCCCCGCTGGCTTCCTCGGTCCCGTCGGTCTCAAGCCCGCCACTGCCCCGCTCGCCGAAGGTCTCACTGTGGTCGTCGACAAATCGCTCCAGGGCCGCAACAACCTCGTCGCCGGCGCAAACCAGCTCGACTACCACCTGCGCAACGTGGTCCCGGGCCGCGACTTCTCTTGGACCATCCTCGCCGACATTCGCAGCGTCAACGAAGGCGAAAGCTGCCCTCAACCCACCGCATCCGCCGACGCCTGCACCGGCGCCCTCGTCGTCGGCAAAGCCGTCGAAGTCGGACACATCTTCAAGCTCGGCCGCCGATACACCGAGTCCATGGGCGCGAGCGTCCTCGACGTCAACGGCAAAGAAGTCACGCCCATCATGGGCTGCTACGGTATCGGCATTGAGCGCATTCTCACCGCCGCGATCGAAGCCTCGAACGACAAGAACGGCTTCTGGCTGCCGCCCTCTATCGCTCCATTCACCGTCGTCGTCACCGTCACCAACATGTCCGATTCAGCCCTCGCCGCGGCCGGCGAAAAGCTCGCCGCCGAGCTTGATGCAGTCGGCCTTGATGTTCTTCTCGATGACCGCGACGAACGCGCCGGCGTCAAATTCAAGGATGCGGATCTCGTCGGCATTCCTTATCGCATCAACGTTGGCAAGAAGGCCGCCGAAGGCCTCGTCGAACTCGTCACGCGCGCCACCTCCACCAGCGTAGACGTCCCCATCAACGATGTTGCCGCGCAATTGAAGACGCGCGTTCAGGAAGAACTCCTGCTCGAATCCGCCGCCGGTATTTAGTCGTTAACTGACAACTGATCACTGATCACTGATCACTGAGAACTACGAACTGAGAACTGTGAACTGAGAACTGTTTTTAGGAGCACCGATGGCCATCAAGTTCAGGCTGGTAATGCCCAGGGGCAAACACCCAAGACTGACGCTCGCTTTGTTTATTGCGCTGGCTGCCATCACGCTCTTCGCCATCGTCGCCGTCTCCATATTCAGCTTCTACTACTTCAAATATCAGGGCATCGTCGACGAGCGCCTCAAGCAGCCCATCTTCGCCAACACCGCCAAAATCTACGCCGCGCCGCGCGAAGTCCGCCCTGGCCAGAAGCTCGGCGTCCGCGTCCTCTCGAACGAACTCCGCTCCGCCGGCTACTCGCCCGACGGCTCCTCGCAAACCTCGCCGCTCGGAACCTACTCCGAGAGCCCATCCTCCGTCACCGTGCGCCCCGGACCGCAGTCTTTCCACTCCCAGGACGGCGCCGTCATCCACATCTCCATGGGCGTCGTCGACTCCATCAACGACGATCATGGCCAGCCGCTCTCCAGCTACGAGCTCGAGCCGCTGCTCATCACCGGCCTCAGCGAAGACGCCAACCGCACCAAGCGCCGCCTGCTCTCCTACGACGAAATCCCGCCAAACATGGTCCAGGCCGTCATCGCCATCGAGGACCGCCGCTTCTTCGAGCACAGTGGCATCGACTTTTGGCGCATCCTCGGCGCATTTCGAAACGACCTCTTCCACCTCCACCGTTACAAGGAAGGCGCCTCCACGCTGACCCAGCAACTGGCGCGCGGATTCTTCCTCACACCCGAGCGCACCTATTCGCGCAAACTGCGCGAGGCCGTGATAAGCCTCATCCTCGAGCATCGCTTCACCAAGAAGCAGATCTTCGAGATGTATGCCAACCAGATCAACCTCGGTCAGCGCGGCAGCTTTTCCATCGACGGCGTCGGCGAGGCCTCGCAGACCTACTTTGGCAAAGACATCCGTCAGCTCGATCTGCCCGAGTGCGCCCTCCTCGCCGGTATCATTCAGAGCCCCAGCCGCCTCAATCCCTTCCACTGGCCCGACCGGGCCATCGCCCGCCGCAACCTCGTCCTCGACTCCATGGTCGAAACCGGCGCCATCACCAAGGAGCAGGCCGAACGTGCCAAGGACGCTCCCCTCCATCTCGCCTCCACCTCCAGTGTCGATGCCAGTGAAGCGCCTTACTTCGTCGATCTCGTCCACGAGCAGCTCAACCAGAAGCTCGGCGAGCGCGACTTCAATCGCGAAGGCCTGCGCATCTACACCTCGCTCGACCCCGACCTGCAGCAGCTCGCTACCAAAGCCGTCGAAGAGACCATCCCCATCGTCGACGCGCAAATCGACAAGGTCCACGCCAAGGACAAGAAGGCCGGCAAACCCTACATCTATCCCCAGATCGCGCTCATCGCGCTCGATCCTCACACTGGCCAGGTCCTCGCTCTGGTCGGCGGCCGCAGCTACGGCTTGAGCCAGGTCAACCACGCCGTTGCGCATCGGCCCAGCGGCTCCATCTTCAAGCCTTTCGTCTACGCTGCTGCCTTTCAAACCGCCGCCGAAGGCACTATGCTCCCCGGCCAAACGCAGTTGTTCTCGCCCGTCACCATTCTCAGCGACGAGCAGCGCACCTACAGCGAAGGAACTCCCTACGAGTACTCGCCGCGCAACTTTGAAGGCGAGTTCTACGGCCAGATGACCGCCCGTCTCGCCCTTATGCGCTCCGACAACAACGCCACTATCGCTCTCGCCTCCATGGTCGGCTTCGATCGCGTCGCCGCTCTCGCCCGCGAAGCCGGCATCAAGTCCGCCCGCGGCACGCCCTCCATGGCCATCGGCTCCTACGACGCCACTCCCCTCGACATGGCTGGCGCCTACACCATCTTTGCCAACAACGGCCTCCACATCGATCCGTGGATGCTGGCCAGCGTCCGCGATCCCAACGGCGACATCGTCACCGACTACACGCCGTCAACCAAGCAGGTCCTCGACCAGCGCGTCGCTTACCTCACAACGAATATGTTAGAAGCCGTGCTGCAGGGCAACGGGCAGGATCCCTGCACGGTTGGAGGACGAGATTACTGCGGAACCGGCGCCGGCGTCCGCAATATGGGCTTTACTGCTCCCGCAGCTGGCAAAACGGGCACCGATCACGACGCATGGTTTGCCGGTTTCACCAGCAACCTCATCTGCGTGGTTTGGGTTGGCAACGATGACTACACCTCGCTCGATCCTGAAAACCGTGGCCGCGTTCAGGGTGCGCATGTCGCCGCGCCCATCTGGGCCGACTTCATGAAAAAGGCCGTCCTGCTCCCACAGTACTCTGATACCAAGGGCTTCACGCCGCCCGAAGGCGTCACGATCGTCCCCATCGACAAGGCCTCCAATCTGCTCTCCGACGCCACCTGCCCCAACAGCTTCGACGCCGCCTTCCTCGATGGCACCGGCCCCACTGAAACCTGCGATCACCCCGCCGACAAACGCAACCTCCTCCAAAAAATCTTCGGCCTCGGCAAGAACTGACCAACAGGCTGTCTTCGTCCCTGGTCCCTTGGTCCCTGGTCCCTTAGTCCCTGGTCCCTTGGTCCCTTGGTCCCCAGTCCAGCTCGGCCTGATTGCGACCTATCTCATCGGCTTGCTAATCAACGGTGATCGAAAGGCTCAGCGGGACTGTTGTTCCGCCGCTGGTTACATTGATGGGTATGGAATAGGTGCCTGCCGGTGTCGTCTTTTTGCCCTTCGCGCAACCGGCTAGCCCGAACATGCCTGCGGCGGCAAGACTTGCTGTTGCCAGCAGCAGCAGGCCCATGAGCCACCGGCTTCCGCCCTTCCTGACTCGAAGGATCCTGCGCGTGAAGCCCAGGGGCAACAGAATCATGGCCACAAATATCTCGGGAAGGAAGGTTCCACCGGGGCCATCGCTCAGAGAAGCGGTGGTTGTTCCAGTCGTCCCGATGGTGAGCGTGGTGGTTTGAGCCGCGGCCGAAGAGATGTCCACGCTGGCGGGCGCGAAGCTGCACGTGACCTCGGGCGGCAACGTTCCGCAGGTGAAGTTCACTGTCCCTGTGAACCCGCCTGTCGGCGTTACCGTGATGACCGTACTTCCCGTCGAGCCGCTCTTGATGGTGAGGGACGACGGGTTTGCGCTCAGCGTGTAGCCGGGCGGGGTAATCACGACGATGTAGTCCGCGGTGGCCACTGCGCTGTTTGTGAAGCCGCCGGCTATGGCGATAGCCTCGATCGTCTCCGTCGCCGAAACAGTAATCGCGCCCGTGTAAAGGGTGGACGACGCAGTGGGCGTAGTTCCGTTGGTTGTGTAGTAGATCGCCGCCCCTGCGGTAGCGTCTGTGATGGTCACGCTTTGAGCTGAGGTAAAGCTGCCGGCAGCCGGTGAGAAGACGGGTGTGGCGGCGGTGACCTGCGCCGGACCGCTTGAGACGACCAGGTTAACCGTCGAGCCGGAGCTCACGCTGGTGCCCGCAATGGGAGTCTCGCTGATCACGCTGCCGG
>CAYWSR010000263.1:0-5588 GCA_964460385.1 uncultured Occallatibacter sp.
CGGGGATTGTGGTTTGCCCGATTGTGCGCGAGGCGGATGGGCTGGCGTTGAGTTCGGGGAATGTTTATTTGAGCGCGGAAGAGCACAGGCAGGCGCTGGTGTTGAGCCGGGCGGTGCGGGCGGTGGAGGGGTTGGTGGCGGCGGGCGAGCGAAGGGCTGAGGTGCTGGTGGCGGCGGGGGGGGGTGTGTTCGCATGGGGGCCGGGCGTGGGGGTGGATTACGTCGAGGTGGTGGATTGGGGGACGCTGCTGCCGGTTGAGGTTGCGGGGGCGGGGACGTTGTTTGCGGTGGCGGCGTGGGTGGGGGCGACGAGGCTGATTGATAATGCGGTGATCTGAGCAAGCTGAGCGTTATTGAGGCTTAGGAGAGGCTTTTCGAACGTTGACGAAGAACAGGTGCCGTGGGGCGCCGTTGTCTATTGCGCTGCGGGACAAAAACGCCTGCGCGTCCGGGTCGTGCTTCAAGTAAGCGCGCAGGAATTGCCTGGCGTACACAGCGATCCAGCCATAACTCTGTGCGCCCTCTCCAAGCGAGTAATCGTCGGGAGAGAAATGCGGGGCCTCTTTGCGGAACCGCTCGCTGCGTTGATAGAGAGAACTGAACTGGATGTGGGACATGGCGAGCATCCTCACGTGGATCAGATCGCCATGTGTCCATTCATTCAGAACATTCGGCCCGGAGTCGGACTGTGTTTTGTCCTTGCGCGGTGAATCCGAGAATTCCAGTGGGTCCTCTCCTCTGCTGAAAGCGAGAAAGGGAATTGTCATCTGGTCAGGATGAATGTCGCCAGCCATTACGAACGAACTATCCAAGGAAATGAGGGCATCGACGCGTTTATCTCGGGCCGCAGCTAATAACGCAGCCATGCCTCCCCAGCTGTAGCCGGCAACCGCTGCTGCAGAGATGTCTGCGTTTGGCAGGGTCGTGGCAAAGTCCAGGAGAAAGGAGATATCCCGCGCTTCGGCGTTTGCTCCGTCGAGGTCGATGGTCATCTGGCGCGAGGACGCACCCATGCTGGGGCTCGCAATGACTACAAATCCCCAACTAACGAGATACTCGCATAGTTCAATGTTTTCGGTGGCTGGCGCGTTTACGCTGGGGGCATAGATGACGACGGGAAAGTGGCCAGCCTGTTTTTCGGCGTCGCGCACTGCCCACGTGTGGCCGTCAGTCGTGCCGTGAAAGAAGGAGTCGACGAATAATTGCGGCTTTCCCTGGTCCAGCGGCTTATTGAAGGTTGTTTCGGTTTTGATTAACGCGGCATAGTCGCCCAACGTCATGGTTGGCCCGGTGGAAGGATTTGCCGGATACCAGATTAGTGTTTGCAGTGGGCGGGGATTCTCGCTCTTGTCGGTGGTTGCTGGCGCATTTGGAGTGGCTAGAAACTTGCGCGAACGGTCGTACTGTTCGACGACCTTGAATCCGACCGAATAGGCGCCGGGCTTTTCGGTGAATTGGAAGTGAAACTCTGGCGTAGTTTGTGCCCTTGACGATGGAGAGAGCGGGCCGAAGAGAGTTGAAACGATTGCGATTGCAAAGGGTATGCGCACTGATTCCCCCGAGGAGTTGGATTCCGCGACTCTATCAGCAAAGGCTACGGAGATCCGAAAAGTATTCGGTCTGTTTGTGGTTGCATTTGCCCGGTAGGATGCAGCAAGCTGATCACCAATGCCTGAGCTGCCTGACATTTCGGCGTACATCAAGGCGCTGGAGGCGCGGATTGTTGGACAGAAGCTCGAGAAGGTGCGGCTGACGAGCCCGTTTCTGCTGCGGACGGTGGATCCGTCGCTTGAGAGTGTGGAAGGGCGGACGGTAACGGCGATTCGGCGGGTGGGGAAGCGGATTGCGATTGGGGTGGGGCCGGAAGAACGGCGCGGGCCGGGGGCCCCCGCTACAGCCGGTCAGGACAGGTTGCAGAAAGACTCCCTCAATCAAGCGAAACGCCCAAGAAACGATCCCGCAGGGGCTGAAGCCCACGTTGACTTTGCGGCGTCTACGGCACGACTGAAGTCGTGCCCTGACACTTTTTCCCCTTTTCAGCGAGTTTTTCCGCGGCCTGCCGAGACCGGCGCTCCAGATTCATCGATCTGGCTTGTGGTGCACCTGATGATTGCGGGGCGGCTGCATTGGAAGGCGAAGGGGGCGAAGCTGGGTGGGCGGCAGGCGCTGGCGGCGTTTGATTTTGCGACGGGGACGCTGACGCTGACGGAGGCGGGGAGCAAGCGGCGGGCGTCGCTTCATGTGATGCGCGGAGAAGCAGGGCTGGAGGGCATCGATCCGGGCGGGGTGGAGGTATTTGAGACGGATCTCGCGGGGTTTCGCGCTGCACTGGGGGCGGAGAACCGGACGCTGAAGCGTGCGCTGACCGATCCGAGGCTAATCAGCGGAGTGGGGAATGCGTATTCGGATGAGATTCTGCATGCGGCCCAGTTGTCGCCTGTGACTCTGACGAGCCGGCTGACGGATGGGGATTGGGAGCGGCTGTTCGCGGCGACGCGCGAGACGCTGGCGGCGTGGATGGACCGGCTGGGGAAGGAAGCGGAGGCGGGGTTTCCGGAGGGGGTGACGGCGTTCAGGCCGGAGATGGCGGTGCATGGGCGGTTCGGAAAGCCGTGCCCGCGGTGCGGGAGCACGGTGCAGCGAATCCGGTATGCGGACAACGAGACGAACTACTGCGCGACCTGCCAGACGGGCGGCAAGGTGCTGGCGGACAGGAGTTTGTCGCGGCTACTGGGGGCAGACTGGCCGAGGACGCTGGATGAGCTTGAGGCGCTGAAGCGGCGCTAAAGATGCGGTGACTGGAGGGGTCCGGCGGGGCTGTTTTCGCTTGACACTGCGCTTCCCCTACCCGCACAGTCATAGGGCACAATGAAACCCATAGTTGTCAGTTGTCAGTTGTCAGTTCTCAGTTGTCAGTTGTCATCCGCTTATCAGGACGGATCGACGGACTTCGCGAAGGTCGCCTGGCAAATGGGAGGCGCGGCGTTGTGAGACCCGGAAACTGAGAACAGATGACGCCGAAATGCTGCTCCTGATGGAGGGTAACTTTTGCTGAAGTTTTTCATCGTCAACTTTATTCCGATAATGGGAGCGGCTGTAGGGCAGTGGGTGCTGGGCGCCTTGTGGTATTCGCCGGTGCTGTTTGGAAGGATGGCGCACAGGGGTATGCCGGTGGACGCGAAGGCAGCGGACAAGCGGTGGGCGCTGAGCATGCTATTGACGTTCGCGGCCAATATTTCGGCCTCTTTGGTGTTGCTGCACATGATCCTGTTGAACGGGATTTTTGGAATCAAGGGGGGCGCGAAATTTGGATTTGTGGTGGGTCTGGGGCTGGTGGCGGCTCCGATGCTGGCGACCTACATCTACGAGAAACGACCGCTCAAGCTGTATGTGGTGAATGCGGGCTATTGGATTGCAGCGCTGACGATCAGCTCGGCGTTCATGGCGCGCAGGATTCTTTAGGTGCAAGTTCCCCCCAACCGGGCGGAGACGAGGCGCCCTAAACCAAACCTGCCCAGGGAGTGAGAGGCCCCGGGTAAGCACAAACAAAAAGAGAGAAAAGGGAGGATGTAACGATGGCACATATGAATCTCAACTTCAATCTGCTGGCCGTGCTGGCCAGCGGTGTGACTATGTGGGTTCTGGGCTGGATCTGGTACTCACCCGCTGGATTTGGGAAGAAGTGGTCGGCGCTGGTTGCGGGGCCGCAAGGTGACAAGAAGAAGACGATGATGGCGGGCATGATCATGTCGTTGGTCGGCGACATCCTGATGGCGTTTGTGCTTGCGCACGTGATTTACTGGTCGGGTTCGCGCGAATTCGGCAGAGGGCTTTTCATCGGCTTTGTAATCTGGATGGGCTTCTTTGCGGCGACGGCGATTCCGCAGTCGATCTTTGAGGGAAGGCCGTTCAAGCTGTTCGCGATCAACCAGGGGTACAACCTGCTGGGGTTGATGTTGATGGGCGGCATTCTGTCTGCCTGGCGGTAGAGCCGGAGCAAAGCGGAAGCAGCAGCGCGATTACAATCGCGGCATGAGCAAAGAAGCGATTGCGACGGCGAAAGCCCCGGCAGCGATCGGTCCGTACTCGCAGGGAGTGCGGACCGGGAACCTTGTGTTCACGGCGGGGCAGATTGCGCTGGACCCGGCGACGCAGGTCGTGGTCACGGGCGGGATTACGGAACAGACAGCGCAGGTTTTCGAAAACCTGAAGGCGATTCTCGAAGCGGCGGGGTCGAGCCTGGACCGCGCTGTGAAGGCGACGGTCTATCTGAAGGACTTCAGCGACTTTGCGGCAATGAACAAGGTGTACGCTGGCTACCTGGCGGGCGAGGGGAAGACAGCGCCTGCGCGGACGACGGTGGAAGTGTCGCGGCTACCGAAGGACGTGCTGGTGGAGATTGAGTTGGTGGCGGATGTGGGGGCCTGAGCCGGGCAGCGGAGACTGAATGAGCGAGACGCCGGGAAAGATTGAACGGACGGATGCCGAGTGGCGGACGCTGCTGACGCAGGAGCAGTATCACGTTCTGCGGCAGAAAGGGACAGAGCGGCCGTTCACAGGGGCACTGACGGAGAACCACGAGACGGGCAACTACCATTGCGCGGGTTGCGGAGCGCTGCTGTTCATGAGCGGGGCGAAGTTTGAATCGGGGTGCGGGTGGCCGAGCTTTATGCTGCCGGCAGAATCGAAGGCGGTGGTGGAGCACGAGGACCGAAGCCTGGGAATGCGGCGAATCGAAGTGACGTGCGCGCGTTGCGGCGGGCACCTGGGGCATGTGTTTCCGGATGGGCCACGGCCGACGGGGCTGCGCTATTGCATCAATTCGGCGAGCCTGACGTTCACCCGGCAGGAGCCGTAATCGACTCGGGGCTGGATCCGAGCAGGCTCAGGCTGAAGCCTCAATGCGATCGGAAGCGGGCTCTCAGCGTTCGATGGACACCGAGCCTTTGGCACACAAAAGCCCCGCCGGTGAGGGGACGGGGCCAATGGTTCGATCAAGTCCGATGGGCGTTCCCAGGTGGGGCCTTAGGGACGACTGCTAGGCCTTGGCGATCTTACCGCTCTTGATGCAGCTGGCGCAGACGCGAATGCGCTTAGAGGCGCCGTTTACAAGGGCTTTAACCGCCTGGAGGTTGACGTTCCAGCGGCGCCGCGTGACGTTGTGCGCGTGAGAGATATTGTTTCCAAAACGCGGGCCTTTGCCGCAAATGTCGCATACCTGTGCCATGACTACGCTCCAAACTGTGTTGTTTCGTGCCGCCCTGAGGAGGCAACCCGGAGGGTCCGCCGGCAGGTACCAGATGTGCCTGGGCCGGGCCACTTGACCGAGTCAGCCGTGGGGACATATGCAGACACACGCCTCCGCCAGCTTGCCGAACCTTTAGTATACCCGGAACGGACTTGAGAGCCAAGGGCAGGCGGGTTGAGGCGGTGTCCTAATTTCGATCTCGACTGCGATGAACGGCTTTTTGGTTGGCAATAAACCGAAATAGTACAATTTTGGAGATTTCAGTAGTTCGATCTGATGATCACAAGCATCCACACCCTGATTTATTCCGACGATGCCCCCGCAACGCGCGCATTCCTTC
>CAYWSR010000264.1:0-5526 GCA_964460385.1 uncultured Occallatibacter sp.
CGTCGAGAATTTTGCCCGCGAGCGCGACCGCTATCTGCAGGCCGTCGAGCAGGAAGTGGTGCGCCTGGCATTGGATGTGGCGGCGCGCATCCTGCGCCGCGAAGCGCAGATGGATCCGCTTCTGCTTACGGGCGCGGTACGCGTGGCTCTGGGGCAGCTGGCGGCCACGTCGGAGATCCGCCTCCGCGTTCCCGCCAAAGAAGCTGACATGTGGAAGGAAACCATCGCTCTGTTGCCCAGACTGAACGTGAAGCCGCTGGTGGTGGCAGACGAGGGCATGCTGCTCGGCGATTGCGTGATCGAAAGCAAAGTCGGAACCGTTGATCTGGGAACTCGCTCGCAGTTGGGCGAGATCGAGCGCGGCTTCCTCGACCGTGCCGGCACCGCAGATGCGCCGGTGCGTCCAGCTCAAAAGAATGCAGTGCAGGAAACGCCGCCCGTCGAGGCGCGCGTATGACAGCGCTGCTCGAGCGCTATTTTTCCCGGTTGCAGCGCCGCCATCCCTGGCGCTGGCGCGGGCATGTCCTCGAATCGGTAGGCCAGACCATCGAGTCGGCGGGCCCTCCCGTTTCGGTAGGCGAGTGCTGTGAGATCGAGGATCGCACGGGGCATCCGCACCAGGCCGAAGTCATCGGCTTTCGAGGGTCGAATGTGTTGTCGATGCCGGTCGAGACCACCGAGGGAATTCGCTTCGGTGATGCGGTATGGGCAGATGGGACCAAGCCAGAGATCGCAGTAGGCCCGGCGCTGATGGGCCGTGTCTTGAATGCGATGGGAGTGCCCATCGATGAGGGCCGTCCACCAGCCGTCGCAACCATGTTGCCTCTGGAAAGCGCTGTGCGCCCGGCGCTCGACCGCGCGGCCATCAGCGAGCCGATCGGCACGGGCATCCGCGCCATTGACGCCATGCTGACAGTGGGCCGTGGCCAGCGCGTGGGCATCTTCGGCGGATCGGGCGTGGGCAAAAGCACGCTGATCGGTATGATGACGCGCAATACCGAGGCCGAAGTGACGATCGTGTGTCTGGTCGGTGAGCGCGGCCGCGAGGTGGGCGAGTTTCTCCGCGATTCTCTGGGCAAGGAGGGGCTGGCGCGCGCGGTGGTTGTGGTCTCCACCTCCGACCAGTCCCCGCTGCTGCGTATGCGCGCGGCGCTCACTGCCGCCACATTGGCCGAGTACTTTGCCGCCCAGGGAAAGCATGTGCTGCTGGTGCTCGATTCGCTCACGCGCTTTGCCATGGCAGCGCGCGAGATCGGACTCGCCGCCGGGGAGCCGCCCACGGCCAAGGGCTACACACCCTCGGTCTTTGCGCGCCTGGCGCGTTTTGTCGAACGCGCCGGCTGTTTCAAGACCGGCTCGATCACTGCGTTCTATACCGTGCTGATGGAGGGCGACGATCAGCAGGATCCAATTGTGGATGCGGTACGCTCACTGCTCGATGGGCACATTGTGCTTTCGCGCACGCTGGCGGCCGAGGGCTGGTACCCTCCTATCGAGGTGCTGGATTCGATCAGCCGGCTTATGTCCGCGGTGGCTGGACAAGCGCATCGTCAGCAGGCCGCGCTGGTGCGCAAGTTGCTGGCGATTTATGTGCGCTCGGAGGATCTGGTGCGGATTGGCGCCTACAAGGCGGGCGCCGATCCGGAACTCGACCGCGCCTTGCGAGCCCACGACGCGATTCGCGCCTTTCTCGCGCAGACGGCCGGCGAGCGGGTTCGCTTCCCAGAGTGCCTGCGCCGTCTTGCCGTCCTGGCCGCGGAGGTTTGAGCCATGGCGGTCTCGCGCGGCATGCGGCGCCTGCTGCAGGTTCTCGAGATTCAGGAAGAGCAATGCCGTGCGGCCGTGGAGACGGCGCGCGCGGAGTTGAAACAACTCGAGCAGGCACTCACCCGGAGCGTGGAACGCGAGCGCAGAGGGCGGCGGTTGGTCGCGGCCAGTGCCGCGACCGGCGAGATCGCGGACCGCATCGCTGGAATCGAAGAGACCCACGTTGCCAAACGCATCGCCAAAGTCTTGACCCCGCGCATTGCCGAAGCGGAGTCGGCCGTAAACTTACGACAGCGCGAGTTTCTCGACAAGCGCATCGAACGGCGGCAGGCCGAGACGCTTATTGAGGAAGCGGAAGCTCTGGAGAGCATTGAGGCCGGACGGCGTGCACAACGCGATCTCGATGACTGGTTTCTGAGCCGCCGTGCGCCGTCCCCTGAGGCGACAGCCGATGAAATTCTTGACGCGCCAGCCGATGAAATGCCGGAGGCGCGAGCCGATGAAATGCCGGAGGCGCGAGCCGATGAATTGCTGGAGAATGCTCATTGGCCAACCGGCTGCCCATCGCCGCAAACCAGAAAATCTTGAGGGAAGATGTGCAACGTTTCAGGAGCGCATCTCAAATTGGGAAAATCAGTTCCCATCCCTGACATTCTTCTAACCCCGTCCAACATTTCTTTGGCACACCATCTGCACCTTACTCCAGCATGACCGCAGCAATTGGAATCGACCTCGGTGCAGAGTTGGCAGCTGGAGGGCAAGCGGGGAAAGGGCAAAGCCCGATGGCCGCGGCTCGGCTCGGCAAGGAGCTGAGCACGAACTGGCTGAGACCTGCGAGCGGCAATCCTGCCACCGGTTTGGCTTCCGAGGCGCCGAGTTTCCGCTCCAGTTGGCAATCTCAAGTGAATGCCTTGCGAGCAACTCCGCGCGGCGCCAACGGCGTTGAAAACGAGGAAACGAGGGACGCCGCAAAAGTCGACACGACAAGCGGCGCTCCCATGACCCGCGCTGCGAGCCCTCAACAAACTTCGCGATCAGCTCAGGGGTCAAGCACAAGTCTTCAATCGAATGTCGCCGCAACGCAGCCAAACGTGTCCGTTCCTGACGTGGCCGGTCAAAAGGAGACGTGGCCTCAAGGAAGTCGTCTCGCATTAGAGACCACGGACAATACGGGCACTCAGACAACCGCAGCCGAAAGCGCAGATGCAACTACGACAGAGCGTCCCGCCGGAGCGAATCGGAATCGCGTGGCCTCAGCAACTTCAACCCCTGAACGGAAAAACGCAGCGCAGGCGATGAATGTGAGCGCACAGTCAACGAACGGGAGCGCGCAAGCCATTGCGCCCACCATCGAAGCTCCGATCCAGATTCCTGCCGCCCCCGCCCGATCCGAGATTCCCACCCTGGCGCAAACGGCCGCGACAATTTCTGCGTCTGCGCCGAACTTCGCGCCTTCGAATGGGCGATCGAAACAGTTTTCAGAACCCGCGCAGTCGTCAGGACCGGCAGAGTTGCCAGCCTCAAAGCAGTTGTCAAGCCCGGTGCGGCCGTCAGCCCCGGCGCAGTCTTCTGAACCGTCGCAGCCTTCAGAACCGGCGCAGTTGCCAGGGCCGCAATTGTCCAGCACCGATGAGATCGCAAACGCCGCAACTGGCAAGCTCGCGAGTGACGGCCCCGTCAGCGCCACGGCAGCAGGCGCCCGGATGCGCACAACGCATACAGGCCCGGCAATCACTCCACACAACGCTTCCGAGAGCCAGGCGACGCACCAGAGCGCGGCGTCTTCTTTCGACAATGCCGATGAGCCAGCTACGAACCAGCGGTTGACTTCGCTCTCATCTCCGGAAGCGCGTTCCGCGGATTCATGGCACGGGCCCTCGTTCGCTCGCACCGCCATATCGAATGAAAGTTTCTCCGCGCAGTCAGTTGCAGCTGCGAGCGCAGGCAACCTCAATCATCCCGCAACCGTTGCGAACATCGCGTCTTCCGCGGCGCCTCTCGCGACCGTCCCCGGCGCGGTCCAGGCCAGCGCTGGAACGGCGCAGGAACCTTCGAAGCCATTCACCGATCGCGCCGCGAGTCGTGCAGCAAATCGCGATGCAACTGGAGAAAGCGGCCCCAGCGCAACACAGGTTTCTGCGGTGCAGCCGGCCGGCGCGGACGCGGCTGCATCTTCGGGGCTGCGCACTTCGGGAGCGCCCCAAATCTCCATGGCGTCCGCGCCGCACGATCAACCGGTCGCAACAGCAACTTCGGCGGCAGCAAAGACGCAGGACGCGTTCTCCGCGCTTGACGCGAGACTGGATGCGGGACTGGATGCGGGACTTGATGCGGGAACTCCGCCGAGCACACCCGCATGGACCCACGCGGGAAGCCAGCATGCTGAGGCGGGCTTTCGCGATCCTGCACTGGGATGGGTAAGTGTTCGCGCAGACCTCAGCGCCGGCGGCATTCATGCAACCCTTGTGCCGAGCTCCTCGGAAGCCGCCCAGGCACTGAATGGACACCTGGCCGGGCTCAGCACGCACCTGGTGGAGCAACAATCGCCAGTGGCCTCGCTGACGATGGCCTCGCCGAGCGAGAGCGGGCTCGAAAACGGAATGGGGCAGCGCATGCAACAGGGCGCGGAGGGAAACCCCCAGGGAAACGCACCTGAAGATGTGCCAGCAGGTTCGCAGGGGAACGCGCCGCCGGCTTCGAGAACTTCTGAACTGGATACCTCGGCACAAGCCGGCAATCGGAACCCACTCACACACCCGGGAGACTTACGCGGTACTCACATTTCCGTGATGGCATGAGCCGTGTGCATACGCGACAGCGGCAATAGGGAGGAAAGATGGCAACAGCAGCGGGACTCTTCAGTCAACAACAGACAGCCGGGCAGGCGCTGACA
Organism: uncultured Occallatibacter sp.; assembly: GCA_964460385.1. GTDB lineage: Bacteria > Acidobacteriota > Terriglobia > Terriglobales > Acidobacteriaceae > Telmatobacter. The sequence continues at coordinate 4,661 of CAYWSR010000264.1, forward strand.
CCGAACGCGGCGACGCCCATGGCCAGCGCCACAACTGGTACAAGCAGCACCAGCGGTTCGAGCGGCACAAGTGACAGCTCCGCCACCATTTCGGCCAACGATTTCCTCACCCTGCTGGTGACCGAGATGCAGAACCAGGATCCCACCTCGAACACGGATCCCAACGAGTACATCAACCAGCTCGTCAACGTGAACAGCCTGGAACAACTCATCGACATCAACCAGACGCTTACCACGGACCTCGGCAGCGCACCGGGTTCCTCCGGCACTGGCGCAACCCCGCAAGCGTCGGGGGCGGCTTCGAACCCAACGAACTCGGCCACGCCGGCGTCGGCCGTCGCTCCATCGCACACCGCCGCACATCTGACCGGATCGCCGCTCTCTGCCGCATCGGGCTCCGGGGCTTCAAACGCTTCCGTACCCCAGGCGGCCTCCGCAGAGAGCTTTTCGGGCAATTTGAGCGCTCCTAACGACAGCCCTGCAGCGCGACGCGTTGGGCATGCGTTGGCGGGCCGGACGCATGCGGCCCCGGTGTGGGGAACTTCGCCCACCACCCCATAAGTTTTTTCACAAGCCCGGCACATGACCGGGCGCAACCCCATCGCACTCTACGAGGAGATGAACCATGGCAAGTTTCTCGATTCCGCTGACCGGGCTTAAGGCCGACTCGACCGCTCTCAACACCGTTGCCAACGATCTCTCGAACATGAACACGACGGCTTTCAAGGCGCAGACGACGAATTTTGCGGATCTCTTCTACCAGCAGATCGGCGCCACGGGCTCCGGCGATCCGATCCAGGTGGGAGCTGGCGTGAAGGTGGCCACGAATGAGACGGACTTCACGCAGGGCTCCATCAGTTCCACAG
>CAYWSR010000265.1:0-5477 GCA_964460385.1 uncultured Occallatibacter sp.
GGGCGTACGCGAGCTATGCGGAGATGTTTGAGGCGGAGAGCAAACGCGAAGATGGGATCGAGCTGGTAGTGATTGCAACGCCGAACAGTACGCATCTGCCGGTAGCGAAAGCGGCGCTGGAGGCGGGGATTCCGGTGATGAGCGACAAGCCGGCGACGGCGACGTATGACCAGGTGCTGGAACTGGAAAAGGCCGTTGCGAAGGCGGGGCTGCCGTATGGGCTGACGCATACGTATGCGGGGTATTCGCTGGTGCGGGATGCGCGGGCGATCTGCGCGAGCGGGGAGCTGGGCGAGATTCGCAAGGTGGCTGTGGAGTATTTGCAGGGGTGGTTGAGCCAGCCGCTGGAGAGCATGGGACAGAAGCAGGCGGGGTGGCGCGTGGATCCGGCGGTGAGCGGGCCGGGCGGATGCATTGGCGATATCGGGACACATGCCTTTCATTTGCTCGAGTATGTGACCGGACTTGATGTGACAGCGCTGCACGGGACGCTGCGGTCGGTGGTCGCGGGGCGGAAGGTGGACGACGATTGCACGGCGCTGTTGAAGCTGTCGAACGAGGCGCAGGGTGTTTTGATGGCTTCGCAGATTGCGGCGGGCGAGGGGAATGGGCTGAGGATTCGAGTGTATGGCGAGAAAGCTTCGGTGCATTGGGAGCAAGAGATGCCGAATACGTTGACGATTCGGCGGAACAGCGGACCGGATGAGACGCGGCATGCGGGCATGCAGTACCTGAATGACGATGCGCGGGCGGTGATGCGGCTGCCGGGCGGGCATCCGGAGGGATATATTGAGGCGTTCGCGGTGTTGTATCGGGAGTTTGCGGATTGGGTGACGGCGTGGAAGGCGGGCGGCGAGAATCGGGCTCCAGCGACGCTGCCGGGGATTCGCGCCGGCGTGAGAGGGATGCGGTTTATCGAGCGGGCGATTGAGAGCAACAGGGTTGGGAGCTGGGTGGAGTTTTGATCGAACCATCACTCGCGATTGAGCTGAGAATCAGCGGTCTTTATTGCAATTTGAGCTTTGGAATCAGGGCTAAGGGAGCACCGCACTTTTGCGAGGGCGAAATCTGAAGAACGCGAGGAGAGCGAGACCAAGGCCAACCAAGGCCCGAGGGCTGGGCTCGGGAGTGACTGAGTTTGGCTGGTTGAGGTTATAACCCAACGCGTCGAGAATGTTGATTTCCGCGCCCCCGTCGTTTGTGATGTCGAGACCTGCGAAACCGGGGCAACCGGATGCATCCTGCACACGCGGATCCCCGGGGCAGCCGGAGATGAAGTCGGCGTAGTCCTCCCCGTTCGGCAGAGTGTTATAGAGAGCGCCGCCAGCCCCATTGGTCGCCCCTCCATCGTAGGAGAAGTATGCTCCGACCGTTGAGTCGACAAGGACTCGACTCCCAGCGTTGTACCGGTACAGGTCCACAGCCGCAGCGGTATTGTTTGGGCAATTGTTGACCAGAGTATTGCCGGGGCCCGTGGTGTCGATGCAGGAAGCGGTGCCCAGCACTTCATCGGTTTCGTGTTCGGCGAGGCTGAAGAAGTCAAAGGCATCTGCGTCGATCGTGCCGAATCGATAGTACAAAGAGGTGGAAGGATCGTTGGTCACTGTGATGATGCCGTTGTAGCATCCTGTAGTTCCCACGATGCAATAGTTCCCATTGGCGGTAGTGCCGGCCAGGCCCGATATTCCGAGGGCGGCGCCAAGCGCACTTGAGATGTCGATTGGGGCGCCGTCGTAGAGAGCGGGCTCGGTGATGGACAAACTGGCTATGGCGTCGGCACGGACGATCCCGGGCCCATCTTCGGCAGCGAGGTCGGAGACATATGTGGCATACGGGATTTGGTTGTCGAATCCTGTTGTGCTCTGACTAAGCCCGGTGGCGCCGTACTCGATATAAATATTGGCGTTCAGGTTACTGAATGTGCTTGTGTAGAGGCCTGAGATGGTTGTGTTGAGAACGGTGCAAACTGCCGCGCTGACGCTGGGGTCGCACGTATAGCTCAGAGAATCCGCACGGGCAAGAGCGTTTCCAAACAGCAAGAGACAGCCAAGGGCCATCAGTCCGCTTGCCTTCATTCATTCCTCCACGCACTGGGCTTAATTCAACCTGTTGTTCGGGTAGTGTACCTTGATTAACCCTGAGGGATGCGCAACTTCATGAAGGGTTAGAATCGATATCGCAGATCGTTGCTGGCTGAGGTGCTGTTGGATAAGTGCTCTGTTTTGGTGGCGAGGTGCCGAGGGAAGGATACGAGATGAAAACGATTAAAGGACCGGCGATTTTTCTGGCGCAGTTTGCAGGGGACGATGCTCCATTCAACACGCTGGGCGGGATGGTGGATTGGGCAGCGGAGCTGGGATTTGTGGGCGTGCAGATTCCGAGCTGGGATGAACGGCTGTTCGATTTGAAGAAGGCGGCGGAGAGCCAGGACTATTGCGACGAGGTGCTAGGCGTCGTGCATGGTGCGGGGCTCGCGGTGACGGAGCTTTCGACGCACTTGCAGGGACAGCTTGTGGCGTGCCATCCGGCATACAACGAGCTTTTCGCGGACTTTGCCCCGGCGGCGCTGCGCGGCGATGCAGATGAGCGGCAGGCGTGGGCGGTGGACCAGCTTTTGTGCGCGGCGAAGGCGAGCCAGCGGAAGGGGCTGACGGTGCATGCGACATTTTCAGGGGCGCTGGCGTGGCCGTTCTTCTATCCGTGGCCGCAGAGGCCGGCGGGGCTAGTGGAGGAGGCGTTTGCCGAACTGGGACGGCGGTGGCTGCCGATTTTGAATGCGTTTGAAAATGCGGGCGTGGATGCGTGCTACGAGCTGCATCCCGGTGAGGACTTGCACGATGGAGTGACGTTTGAGCGGTTCCTGGATGCTGTGGGCGGGCACAAGCGGGCGAATATCTTGTATGACCCGAGCCACATGATCTTGCAGCAACTGGACTATCTGGAGTTTCTCGATATTTATCACGAGCGGGTAAGGGCGTTTCACGTCAAGGATGCGGAGTACCGGTCGAGCGGGCGGAGTGGCGTGTATGGCGGCTATCAGGCATGGATCGATCGGGCGGGACGGTTCCGGTCGCTGGGCGATGGGCAGATCGACTTCAATGCGATTTTCTCGAAGATGGCGCAGTACGATTTTCCGGGGTGGGCGGTGCTGGAGTGGGAGTGCTGTTTGAAACATCCGGAGGATGGAGCGGCGGAGGGCGCGAAGTTCATTCAGGAGAAGATCATTCGCGTGACGGAGAAGGCGTTTGACGACTTTGCCGGAAGCGGGGCCGACGCGGCGAAGAACAAGCGGGTGCTGGGGCTGAGGTAGCTGCGTTACATCGGCTGCCAGGTTGCTTCAACACGGACCGGAATCTCGTTTTTGATGGGAATTGTGAGGAACGAGGGGGGATCGATCTTGAAGTCCGTGCAGGTGGCGGGTACTGTGCCGGTGATCGTGACATCTTTGCCGTTTGTCGTCTTCTGAAAGGCGACGTGATTGTAGTGGACGGTCTGCCCGGCAAATTGCACTTCGAGATCGGCGAAGATGGTTCCTGAAGGCGGCGTTGCCTCAGGCAAGCGGGTGCGGACAATGACCATGGGGAACTGCGCGCCGCGGGTTACCTGAACCATGTGAAGATCGCGATTGCTGTCGCCGGAGTCGAAGCTGTTGACGGGCGCTGCGATGAGAAAATCGCATTGCCCGTCATGGCATGTGCCTTTGCCCTTTGCTGCATGGCTTACGCCGTCCACTTGATGCATGGGGTGCGACATGTGGTAGCTCAGCGTCGACCGCTCAAGGACCCATTGGGAGCTGGTTTGTGAGAGGGCAGGGAGCGTAGAGAGCAGAAGTGCCAGCAGAAGCGTCCGGTTCACGAATGACCCCTCAGAGATGAAATTTGATCGGCCACGATACGGCGACAATCGCGGCTCCGTATGCAGAAATCGTGGTCCATGCCACTGTTCCGTGAAGGGATGCAAGGCCGTGGACTTTTTCTCCCGCTTGCTCCTGCTTGAACGCCATAGCTCCGAGGATCGGGGTTGCGATCATTCCCGGCCCATGAATGAAGGCCAGCGCTTCGTGCCAGCGAATTGCGCCGCGCCGCTTGTTGCCAGGTACTTTGGGGGCAAAGATGGCGTAAGAGGCGGTGGTGAAATACATGCCCGCTGTCACGCCGCCCAATGCGGCGTGAAAGTCGAGGTTGGCTTGACTCGGCTCCGTGATGGTTTGGCCTTCGTGGCCCTTCGCCTTGGCCATGGGACCGGTGATCAGGGTAGCGGCCATTGGAATCAAGGTGTACGCGCCCAGTTCCTGGTGAATCTTGAGCATGTGTGTTCGCTTGTTGAGCAGCGCCTGCAATTGCGCATCGGCCTGCGTTTGTTGCGGGGTGAAACCCAAGTCTCCCAAGGATGGAGCGCTGGCAGGCTTCGTCTGATCCGGGGGGGTGGGCTGCTGAGGTTGCTGATTCTGATTTGTGGCGGGCGTCTGGGTCTGTTGCAGAACGGGTTCTGGAGCATTTGGGAGATCAGGGCTGTCTGAGGACGAGAACTGATTGGTAGGCGATTCGGCTGGCTGCGCGGCTGGAGCATCCTGGGCGAAGCACAGGCCTGGCAAGGAGAAGAAGGCGGCGCAAAGTGCGATTAAAACTGACTGCATTCGTTTCACGCTGGATTGTTTCAAAGCTTCTTTCTCACTTTCCTAAATGGTCTGTCTCTGTTCGATAGCACGCGGGAATTGGCGACCGGCGATTGCCTCATTGATTTTCTTCGGGTTGGACGCTATCCGATCTATTTGGTTTGGGACGGCGTTCGATGTCTTCGCGCACCTAGATCTTGATCCCGGCGGATTTGTAGATTTGGGTGATGTATTGGAGGTCGCGGAGGCCTTCCTGGCCGTTGGCGCGGGGTTCCTGGTCGGTTTGAATGTCGCGCGAGAAGTGGGCTGCCTCTGCCATGAAGTGGGAGGGATCTTTGGCGGGGTTGAGCTCGTCGAGCGAAGTGCCGGGCCACTCGGCGCGCAGGCGAAGACCCTCGTAGACGAAGGCCTGATCGACTTGCAACCAACCTTTTGATCCGTAGACGCGGTAGTAGCCGGGCATGTTTGCGCCGTAAGTGGTGAGGCACGAGGCGACGATGCCGGAAGGGAAGCGCATGGTCCAGGAGACGTTTTCCTCCACTTCGCTAAAGCGGCCATCGCGGTCGATGGTGGAGGCGTAGGCGGAGATGTGTTCGGGCTCTTCGCCGGTGAGGTAGCGGCAGGCGTTGAGGGAGTAGATGCCGACGTCGTAGAGCGGGCCGCCGCCTGCGAGTTTTTTGGAGAGACGCCACTGCTGGGGCGAGATGTTGAAGCCGAAGGAGGATTCGATGGCCTGGACCTTGCCGAGCGAGCCGTCGCGGATGATCTGGATGGCTCTGAGGTTGGTGGGCTCGTAGTGGCAGCGGTAGGCGATCATGAGCTTGACGTTGGCGGCCTTGCAGGCGGCGATCATGGCCTCGGC
>CAYWSR010000266.1:0-5460 GCA_964460385.1 uncultured Occallatibacter sp.
TACGGGAACCTACCGCAGGTTCAGGGTCTGCTCTACGGAGCCAAGCCGGCGATGGTGGCGCTGATTGCGCAGGCAGTCTGGAAGCTAGGTCGAACGGCGCTGAAGAATGCTTGGCTGGCGGCGGCAGGGGCAGGGTGCTTTGCGGCGGCACTTCTCGGCGCGGCGCCGCTTGCATTGCTGCTGGTGTGCGGAGGCGTAACGCTGGCACTGGCGTGGGGACGGCGGAGGGCAAATGCCGCGATGGGGCTGGCGTTGCTGCCGATGAGCGTGGGGGGTGGTGCGGGGAGCGCAGTGGGGCTCTTGCAGTTGTTCCTGGTCTTTCTGAAGCTGGGAGTTGTTGTCTTTGGGTCAGGCTATGTATTGCTTGTATTCCTTCAGAGAGATTTGGTGGACAGGTTGCATTGGGTGACGCAGGGGCAACTCCTTGACGCTATAACGGCAGGCCAGGTGACGCCGGGGCCGCTGTTCGCGACGGCGACGTTTCTCGGCTATCTGATCGGTGGATGGAGTGGCGCGGGAGCAGCGACCGCGGCGATGTTTTTGCCGTCGTTTGTGCTGGCGGGAGTGGCAGCAATGCTGGCAGGGCGGATCCGGCGATCGGTGTTGGCGGGGGCGTTTCTTGACGGTGTGAACGTGGCGGCGGTAGCGCTGATGGCCTCGGTGGCCCTTACGCTGGGGCGCGCCGCTCTTGTGGATTCGTGGACCTGGGGTGTGGTGCTGGTGAGCGTTGGCCTGGTCATCGGGACGAAGGTTAACCCGGCGTGGCTGATATTGGGCGGTGCGGTGGTGGGAATGCTGGCGCACGGCCTGCGGTGAACGCGCAGGCCGGCGCCGGGGGACTCACGATTCCGGCGCTCGCCGGAGGAATGTTGGCACTCGCCGGAATTCTGTTACAGAATTGGATCGGCGAGGAAGTAGACGTAGACCAGCATGGCGACACCAACAAACCCTGGAATCAGGCCAACAAGCCAAGGTGAGCCGGAAGCGCTGCTGGCTACCGCGTGGAGAAAGATGCAAAGGCTGGCGCCCACAGCAACGGTTATCAGGCCGCCGATCTTCAAGCCCTCGCGGGCGTTGATGCGCTTGAGGCGGTCCTGCTCGCGGAGCAGGTCAATGGCTGACTTGGCGCCTTCGCCCGAGGCCTCACCAAGCCGCTTGAGGGTGTCGGCTCTGTAGTACGCTTCGCGCTCTTTTCGCTGACTGTCGACCCAATGGACGACTCCGGTGAATGCGAAAACCACCACGATAATTACCAGGGGAAACAGAAAAACCTCTGGACCATGCATCTCATCCTCCTTGCCGGGATTAACCCGTTGCGATTGGTAGGACAACAGGTATGCGAATCCGGTTGCATAATGTGTGCAGCCGGAGCTGCAGCGAGAAAATGCAACCGGGGCGGAAGAGCAAGGGTCTCACCTGAAGCGAGGGAGCGAATTTACAGATGGCCGCCTCAACCAGCCTGCCCGCGAAGGGCAATGCCGCAGAAGACCTGGCTGATGTAGAGCGGGTGCTGGCTGGGGATGCGCAGGCATTTGAGGGGATCGTTCGGCGGTGGCAAGGGCCGCTGGTGAATATGGCCTGGCGCTACTGTCGCGACCGCGGTCGGGCGGAAGAGCTGGCGCAGGAGGCCTTCATTAAAGCGTGGCGAGGCCTGGCGAGCTGGCGGCGTGAAGGAAGCTTCTCGACATGGTTGTTCGGACTGGCGGCGAACGTGTTTCGGTCGGAGCTGAAGCGGTTTCCGACGGTGACGGTGCCGATGGAAGAGATTGCAGAGCCGTCGAAGCCCGCGGCGCAGCACACCGTGCTGGCGGAGCGGCTGAGCACAGAGACCGTGAGAAGGGCAGTGCTGGCGCTGCCGATTCGGTATCGGGAGCCGGTGGTGCTCTACTATTTTCACGAGATGGACTTAGGCGCGGCGGCGCGGACGATGGGGCTGCCGGAGGGGACGATGAAGGCGCGGCTTTCGCGGGCGCGGGAGCTGCTGCGAAGGCGGTTTCCGAGGCTGGAAGCGGAGTTGGAAACCCACCCTAGCGACAAAAACAACAGCGTCGCGAGGGAGGGGCACCCGGCTGCACTTGGCGCCGAAGTCGTTAACGAAATGGGAAAGGAGGCATGAAGATGGAAAAGAGCAAGATGGAATCGGATGCGGGAGAGATGACCGGGCTGGATGCGATGCTGGCGCTGGAAGAAGAGATTACGCCGTCTTCTGGGTTTCTTTCCGCGGTGATGGAGAGGGTGCAGGAAGAAGCCAGCGCGCCGCCCCCGATTCCCTTCCCGTGGAAGCGGGCGGTGCCGGGAATTGCGCTGGTGGCCGGGGTCTTTGGATGGTTGGGTATGGAGCTGGTGCGCGCGGGGGTTCCGGCGATTGGGCAGAGCTTGCCGTCTACGGTGCAGATACCGCCGGGGCTGATTCAGCCGATGGAGCAGGCGGGATGGGTAGGGCTGGCGCTGGCGGTTTCGCTGGCTTCGTGGCTGCTGGGGCGAAGGCTGGCGGGACGGGCGGAGCTGCTGTAGGCGGCGATTAAAATGCGGCGCTATTCGATGGCGAAGACGGCGTAGACGGTGGCTTCTTCGCGAATGGTTTGAGGGCGGATTTCGAGCGGCGGACCTGCGGGGGTGTTCGAGACCTCCCCTGAATCCGTGCTGTACATCGTAAGTCCCGGCTTCGGACGGTAGAGGTAGAGCTTCGCGTTTGGAGTTTCATTGCTCGCGTAAATCAATGCACCAAGCTTCACATGGAGTCCGTCGGCCATTCTGGCCGCAACCTCGCGCGCTTTCACCAGCGCGTTTTCAGCCGCCTTTGCCTGTAGCGCCTTCTTGTCCGCAAGGCGCCAATCAATTGCGCCACTCTTGTTGGCACCCGCCGCAATTGCCACGCGGATCGTTTCGGCAGCAAGGGACGGGGGAACGCTGACCTCCCACGATTGCCGGAGAACAAACTGCTCCTTCGCCCGTTGCTCAGGCTTTTCCTTTTCGTCGAATTCCTTATTGCGCTCTACACCTTGGGCAGAACTTTCGATCCCTTTGTCATCAACTCCGGCCTTTTGTATAGCTTTCAGGATTGCGTGCGACAGCTTACCACCGTCGGCTGTCACGGATTGCGAATCCGCGCCGTAAATCTCAAAGCCAATCGTTATCGCAGCGATATCCGCCGTCGCCGTTGCTTCGTCCGTTGTGCTGATCGCGATGGTCTTGTTCTCGCGATTGATCTGGATGGTTTGCGATGAGGCGACGCTGACAATTGCAATGCTCGATGCAAGGAGGACGACCGATTTATAAGTTCGCGGCATGACTGGCCTCGTAAGAAACTTCGTCGGAAGGTTAGCACATTGCCGCGCTGGAAGAAGGCTGTTGCTTACGCGACAGTCCAGTCTTCGGTTTTGAGGCCGTCGACGAAAGAGAAGACCTGGTCGTGGGTGATGAGGGTGAGGCCTTGTGACAATGCGTGGGCGGCGATCATTATGTCTTCAACGCTCAGCGGGCGGCCTTTGCGTTCCTGGTCTGCCCGCAGTTGACCATAGGTGCGGGCGGCGGCGGAGTCCCAGGGAAGGATTACCGCATCGTCCAAGAATGTTTCGACTGAAGCCCGTCGGCGTAACGCGCCCGGGTTCCTGTCCACGCCGTAGCGCAATTCAGCCTCCGTGATTGTGGAGACTGCAGTCGAAGAAGGGCTGACGGCCGCGAGCCTCTTACTTACTTTTGGTGGATTGTCTGCAATGGCGTAGCTCACGGTGTTGGTGTCGAGCAGATAGAGGATTTCCATGGCTTAGAAGAGATCCAGCTTACGAGGCATGCTGGTGCGGCGTTCGAAAAAGTCCTCTGGATACTCTGCCCTGTCAAATATCTTGCGCAATTGATCCCAGGTCAGGTTCTTGGGCCGAGGTGGGAGTTTTGCGAACTCTTCTTCGGAAGCGTCATCGGGCAATGCGTCGTAAAGGGCAAACCACTCGTCAAAGTTCAGCGCTGGCTCGGGCGCGAGCGGAGTCATGACGACCTCGCCGTTGGCGGGATTGCGGCGGATGGCGACCTCGGTGCCCTCGAAGCGGAATTCTTTGGGGAGGCGGACGGCCTGGCTGCGGCCGTTTTTGAAGAGCTTGGCGGTCTTGGGCGCGGCTTCGGAGGGGGCAGGTGCAGAGGTGGTGGCCTGTCTCGGCTTCGATTCGGTCGTTGTGGGGTTCATGGGTGCCTCCCGTCGATGATATATACCGTAGTATATACCAGTTTCCTTTCCCGCTATTGAGTTTCCGCACAAGGCCAATCTCCTTGAGCAGAGATTCGCAGGGGCTAAAGCCCGTTGGATTTATTGGCTTTATCGGCACGACTGAAGTCGTGCCCTGTTACAAGGCGCGGCTTGAGAGTCTTCGCTCCAGTGACGGATCGCGATTTGAAGGGCTCCCTAATGGACCCGGACGTGCTTTGCGCCGAACTGGCGGAGCTTGGCGAGGGTGGCTGCGGCTTCGCCGGAGTCGATGGCCTCGGCACCCATGGCCACGCCTTGTTTCAGGTCGTCGGCGAGGCCCGCGGCGACAAGGGCAGCGGCGGCATTGAGCAGGACGATGTCGCGGCGAGCGCTGGGAATGCCGGTGAGGATGTCGTAGAGGTGGGCGGCGTTGGTGGCGACGTCTCCGCCGGTGAACTGGTCGAGAGTCGCGCGGGGCAGGCCGGCCATTTCGGGCGTGACGCGGGCGGCTTTGAGGGTGGGCTGCTGGCCGGGTTCAGTCTCTTCGACGCGGCAGACGACGGATTCCCCGGTAGTTGTGAGTTCATCGATTCCATCGGTTCCGTGAACCACGAAGGCACGCTTCGCGCCCAGCGCCGCAAGAGTCCGGCCGAGGAGGAGTACGCGGCTAGGAGCAAGGACGCCGATCACCTGATTGCGGGCACCGGCGGGGTTTGTGAGCGGTCCGCAGAGGTTGAAGATGGTGCGGAAGCCGAGGGCGCGGCGGAGGGGGCCGAGGATCTTCATGGCTGGGTGGTAGAGCGGGGCGTAGAGGAACATGAAGCCGGTGGCGCGGAGGCACTCGACGGCGAGCTCGGGAGAAAGGTCGATGGGCACTCCGAGGGCTTCAAGAACATCGGCTGCGCCGCAGCGGGAGGTGATGGCGCGGTTGCCGTGCTTGGCGACGCGGGCTCCGGCGGCAGCAGCGACCAGGGCCGCACCAGAGGAGATGTTGAAGGTGAGCGGGCCGCCGCCGCCGGTACCGACGACATCGACGAGTTGGGCGCGTTCGTCGTCGTCAAGCGGCACATGGGTGGCGCGTTGGCGCATGACCTCAACGAAGCCGGCGAGCTCGGGGGCCTGTTCGCCGCGGGTGGCGAGGACAGCGACAAGAGCGGCGATCTCGACCTCGGGCACATCGCCAGTGAGGATTTCAGTGAGGACGTGGGCGGCCTGTTCGCGGGTCATGGCCGCGCCATCTTCGGCGAGAGTCTTGAGGAGGTCTTTGATCGAGGCCATAC
>CAYWSR010000267.1:0-5401 GCA_964460385.1 uncultured Occallatibacter sp.
ATTGCGATGATTTTGGTGGTAGTGGGCATGGCGAGCCTCCTCGACAATGGAAGTCTAACATAAGTTATAACATCATCGCCAGTCGTCGCGCGCGTCCGCCAGCCCTTCGTTCATCACGGTCTCAAAATCAGTGTGCTTCTTGATGAAGATCTCGCTGAATTGCCTGTCCTGCCGCAACAGCACTGCCTGTAGCCGCACCAGCTCCAGCAGCGCCAGAAACATCGCGATCAGCGCCCGTTCTGATCGTGTGTGGCTCAGCAGTTTCCTCAGGGCAATCGGCCTGTCTTCCATCATGAGCCGCCGCCCCAGGAACCGGATCATCTGCCCAACCGTCACGGTTTCTTCCGCCACGTCCAGCACCGGCCGGTTCCGTGCCCGCTCCAGGATCTCCCGGAACACCCTCACCAGGTCCACCGTGTCGGCTGCGATTTCCGGCTCGGCGCCCTCGTCGTCCACAAACTCCCGGTATCCCGGATTGCTCCAGCTCGCTGCTTCCATCATCTGTTTCTGCTGCAGCATCTGCGCTGCATTCTTGAAGCGCTCATGCTCCAGCAGCCGCTCCACCAGTTCCCTGCGCGGATCCTCCGGCGTCTCGCCCGGCCCCTCCGCCGTCCGCGGCAGCAGCATCTTGCTCTTGATGTGAATCAGCAGCGACGCCGTGTAAATGAACTCCCCGGCAACATCCACATCCGATGCCTTCAGTTGATTCACATAGGCCAGAAACTGCGCCGTGATCTTGGCGATCGGAATGTCGTAGATGTCGATGTCCTGCTTGCGAATCAGGTCCAGCAGCAGGTCCAGCGGCCCCTCGTACACCTGGCCCACCATCACCGAAAACGGCGATTCCTCCTCTGCTTCCTTCCGCCGCCTTTGCTGGTCCGCCAGCTTCGCAGCAGCCTTCTCGTCTACCTGCGGCTTGGCAATCAGCTCCATCTGTGCCGGCTCGGCCAAACGTTCCGTTCCAGCTTCTGCTCCAGCTTCCGGTTCGGCATTTGCTGCCACCTCTGGTCCAGCTTTTGCTTCGGCCCCCGCCAGCGCAGAAGTGCACTTCTCTTCTACGCTTGGCGCGTGTACCTCTGCGTGTCCTGCCGCCAAAGTCTCTTCAGCCATCCCTTCTGCATCGGGCGTCTCCGCTGATTCCGGAGCCAGTGCGTCGACCGCCTCCACGTTCGCTGCTTCCGCCACCAACCCAACCCCGGTAGCCTCCGGTTCGTCACCCGATTCATCCTGCGATTCCGGGATCTCTGCCTCCACTGTTTGGGCGATTACAGCCCCCTCTGCCCCCGCAGCCTTCACTTCAATCTCTTCCCCTGACCCTGGCTCTTCCAGGTCGGCTGCCTCAGCTTCCGAGCCCCCATATTCCGAGCTTTGCGCAGACGCGTCAGGCTCTTCCGCCCGAACCTCCACTGCCTTCACTTCCTCCACGAGCTCGTCCGCCGGCTCATTCCCCTCAGTCGCTACCACTGTTGCTTCTGCCTCCACCGTCTCCAACTCCTCCGCCCACTCCTCATCGGTCGACTCTTCGATCGTATCTAACTCGATCGTCTCTTCGGTCATCGGCTCTTCGGGGACCTCAACCGCTTCTTCTCTGGCCGCAGCTTCGCCGCTCATCTCCGCCCCCACCCGTTCAATTCCTGCGGGTTCAATCTCCGCAGCCTCAATCTCCTCGCCCTCAGGCTCACCCTTCGGAGGATTAGATGCGGCCTCCTCGTTCATCAGTGCCACCCCCGCCGGCAGCGGAATCTCCCCAGCCAGACCCTCTACCTCGTTTTCGCCTTCGGCTTCCCTCGCGTCCTCTGTCGCGCCCTCAGGAGCGGCAGCTTCAGCTTCAATCCGCTCGCCTTGCGTTGCGACATCCGATTCAACCGCACCAACTTCCAGCACGGGATCGCCCTCTTCCAAGTCCTCCGGCTTCGCTCCCCGCGGAAACAGCCCAAACCCCGAGCGAATCCCTCCCAGCGCAAACTGGAGCGCCCTTCGCCACCACGGGACTGTTTTTTCAGCCATTGCCATCCCTTGCAGCGGAACCAGAGTAGATGTATCCCGAAACCGGGGGACTCAAGTCGACGCGACCACCAGGGAGCGGCGACCTTCCACGAAATCCGTAAGGACAAGGTTACTCTGGTTCCGCTCTAGCAGCTTATGCCGCCCGTGTCCCGAGGTCTACGCCTCAAGTTGAGGATTTCTCGTCTGTTTTTCGACGCTCTCCCTCGGTCCGCCCGCCCGCCTCTTAAGTTGAAACTTGCCGCCTCAACACTCGCCACCTCACCGTTCCGTCGTCAGCGTCATCTTCATCGCCGCCCGCACCTCATCCATCGTCTGCTCCGCCCGCGCCCGTGCGCGCCGCGAACCCTCCGTCAGAATCTCCTCCACCTGCGCCCGCGTAAACCCGGCCCGCCGCTCCTGAATCGGTGTCAACACCTGCACCAGCGCATCCGCGGCCCAGCTCTTGCATTCGATGCACCCGATCCCCGCCGTCCTGCAGCCCTCATAGACCTTCGTCAGCGTCTCGCCCGACGAAAAGACCTTATGCAGGTCGCCAACCGGGCACTTGTCCGGGTCTCCCTTGTCCGTCCGCCGAACCCGCGCCGGGTCGGTCACCATCGTCTTCAGCTTCTGCCGCACCACCGGCTCCGCATCCGTCATCAGGATCGTGTTCCCATAGCTCTTCGACATCTTGCGGCCATCGGTGCCGGGCAGTTGGGGCGAGGGAGTCAGCAGTACCTTCGGCTCCGGCAACACCTCTTTGCCATCCAGCTTGTAGAACTGGTTAAACCGCCGCGCCACCTCGCGTGTCAGCTCCACGTGTGCCGTCTGATCGTTGCCCACCGGCACAAACTGCGGCTGATACATCAATATGTCCGAGGCCATCAGCAGCGGGTATCCCAGAAACCCATAGTTCGATAGATCCTTGTGCGCCAGGTTCTTCTGCTGGTCCTTGTAGCTGGGCACGCGCTCCAGCCACCCCAGCGGCGTAATCATCCCCAGCAGCAGGTAGAGCTCTGCATGTTGCAGCACCCTGCTCTGCAGGAACAGCACACTGCGCTCCGGATCCAGCCCCGCCGCCAGGTAGTCCAGCAACACCTCGATCGTGTTCTCGGCAATCTGCGACGTGTCTTCGTAGTCCGTCGTCAGCGCATGCCAATCCGCGATAAAGAAGTAGCACTCGTACTCGTCCTGCAGCTTCACCCAGTTCGCGAGTGCGCCCATGTAGTTGCCCAGGTGCAGCTTGCCCGTCGGCCGCATGCCGCTCAGCACCCGCGGCCGTCCCATCTTGATTGCCTCTTCTGCCATGTTTTCGCTGGTTCCGTTCGTCTCTCCGGGTCCCATGCTTGTTCCTGGGCCCGCCGTTGCTCTTGGATTTAGCCCTTTGTGCGCGAATGCGACCGTCTCCCGCGGAGATTCCGGGTCTCAGACTCGTTCTATTGTACTGGGACCGATTGCCGCAGAACCTACCCTCTCTCGCCACAATCGAAGCTCTGCACCTGCCCATTTTTGAGTCAGGGCACGACTTCAGTCGTGCCGAAAACGCCGCAAAATCAACTCGGGCTTTAGCCCCTGCGGGGCTCCATTTCCGCGATTTAGATCGTTGTCACACGTTGCTGGGCTTTTGTGATTTACACCAGTCTCAACCCCAAATAGACCAGCGCAAACAGCGGCCCCAGGAACAGTCCCATGATGAACCGCCCCAGAAAGATCATCAGCAGGTAGCTCACCCACATGGGAATCCGATCGTAAACCTGAACCGCGTTGTAGGGGAGCATGTTGCGCACCAGGTGGCTGCCGTCCAGCGGCGGGATCGGAATCAGGTTGAACACAAACAGGCTCAGATTCACCTCAATCGCCAGGATGGCAATTAGCACAAACGCCTGCAACCCTGACGGCACCTCCAGATTCAACCCGCCCTCAAAGGTGCTCAGCACCATCTCGTGCCCGCCCGGCGCCGCCAGCGAAATCACCGCCAGCACCACAAATGCAACCAGCACAATCAGTGCATTCGAGAACGGCCCGGCCAGCGTTGTCAGGTTGTCGTCGCGGACAATCTTTCTAAAGTTGCGCGTAATCACCGGGGTCGGCTTGGCCCACCCAATCAGCAAGCCGCCAAACATGCCAAACCCGATCATCGGCCCAAAAATCGCAATCGCCGGAAAAATCAGCGTTCCAATTGGATCCATGTGGTACATCGGGTTAAGCGTCACCCGCCCCTGCATGCGCGCCGTCTGATCGCCCAGCCGCGAGGCCATCCATGCATGGGCACACTCGTGAAAACTCAGCGAAAAGATGATCAGCACAAACTTGATGACACCGACCAGGAAAACTAACTGCTGCAAGACCCTCTCCTTTGGCTGGAAATCTCAGGTTAGCATGAAGGGTCCCATGGTTTTAATCCCGCCTGTGTGTGCAAACAGGCTGGCCGTGGTGTCTAACCATTTTATGGGGCAGCTCGGTGCGTGCCCCTGCGGAGGGCTTCATGAAGCAGCTTCGGAAATCTCGTCTTGGCCTTGTCGTCTTCGCTTACCTCGCCCTTGTCTCACTCGCAGCGCTGCCTCTCCTCGCCCAGGCTGATCTCGAGGCCCGTGCCAATGCGCTCTGGGACGCAAGCAAGCGGCTTGAGGCTCTGCCCCTCTACGAACAGCTCACCAAAGACAGGCCCACCGAGTGGATCTACTTCGAGCGGCTCGCCGGGTGCATTCTCGCCCAGATCGAACAGCTTTCCGATGACCCCAAGGCAAATGCCGCCCAGATCAAAGCCCTCACAATCCGCGAGCGCGATACCGCAAGGCGAGCCGTCGAACTGGGCGATACCACCAACGTGGCTCAGATGATGGCAAACGTCGATCCGGATGCACCGTGGGAATTCGCGGCCGGCGCCGGCGGCCCGGTTCACGCGCTCATGGGAGAGGCAGAGCGTGCCTTCAGCGCTGGCGACCTCCCGAAGGCCATGGAGAAGTACTCGGCCGCGGCCAATGCCGACCCGGCACTCTATGAGGCGCCCCTCTACGCGGGCGATACCGCGTACGCTCAGAAAGACCTCAAAACCGCGGCCAAGTGGTTTGCCCGCGCCATTGAGGTCGATCGCGATCGCGAGACAGCCTATCGCTACTGGGGCGATGCCATCCTGCTCTACGGCAGCGATGCCAATGCAGCAAAAGAGAAGTACATTCTCGCGATCGTGGCTGAGCCCTACTCGCGGCTGGCCTGGCAGGGAATTCAGCAATGGGCAAAGGCCGAGAAGGCCGTCCTGCTTGCGCCCAGGATCGACCGCCCGTCGGCGCCGGTCGCCGACCCCAACAAGCCCGGCAACATTACCATCAACATCGATCCCAACGCTATTGACAACAACAGGCACCCCGGCAGCGCCGCCTGGCTCGGCTACTCCGTGGCCCGCGCAAAGTTCCGC
>CAYWSR010000268.1:0-5362 GCA_964460385.1 uncultured Occallatibacter sp.
CGAGCACCGGGAATGCCACCTGGAACATGGCCGGAATGATGGCGAAGTACTTGGCGACGTCGTTGGCAATGGAGAAGGTGGTGAGCGCCCCGCGGGTCATGAGGAGCTGCTTGCCGATCTCGACGATCTCGATGAGCTTGGTGGGATTGGAATCGAGGTCGACCATATTGCCGGCTTCCTTGGCGGCCTGGGTCCCGGAGTTCATGGCGACGCCGACGTCGGCCTGAGCGAGGGCAGGGGCGTCGTTAGTTCCGTCGCCGGTCATGGCGACAAGCTTGCCCTTGGCCTGCTCGCGCTTGATCAGGTCCATCTTGTCTTTCGGCTTGGCTTCGGCCAGGAAGTCGTCGACGCCGGCCTCGCGGGCAATGACGGCCGCGGTGAGAGGATTGTCGCCGGTGATCATGATGGTGCGAATGCCCATGGCGCGGAGACGGGCGAGACGATCCTTGAGGCCACCCTTGACGATGTCCTTGAGGTAGATGACGCCGAGAGCGGTCGAGTTTTCCGCGACGACCAGCGGCGTTCCGCCGAGGCGGGCGATCTCTTCCACGTTCTCGCGGACCTTCGGCGGGAGCTGCGCTCCCTGCTCCTCGAGGAAGCGGGCGATGGCGTCGGCGGAGCCCTTGCGGATGCGGGTACCAGGCAGGTTGACGCCACTCATGCGCGTCTGCGCGCTGAAGGGAACGAACTCGGCGTGAATGCCGCTGAGGTCGCGGCCGCGCAGGTTGTACCGTTCCTTGGCGAGAACGACAATCGAGCGGCCCTCGGGGGTCTCATCGGAAAGGGATGAGAGCTGGGCGGCGTTGGCCAGCCGCTCCTGGCTGACGTCGGGCGCGGGAATGAAGTCAGCGGCCTGACGATTGCCGAGGGTGATGGTTCCGGTCTTGTCGAGGAGCAGCGTGTTGACGTCGCCGGCGGCTTCAACCGCACGGCCGCTCATGGCGAGGACGTTGTACTGGACCAGGCGATCCATGCCCGCGATGCCGATGGCGGAGAGCAGTCCGCCGATGGTGGTAGGGATGAGGCAGACGAGGAGCGAAACGAGAACAAAGACGGTCTGCGGGGCGCTGGAATACATGGCGAAGGGTTGGAGCGTGACCACGGCAAGCAAGAAGATGATGGTGAGGCCGGAGAGCAGAATGCTGAGGGCAATCTCGTTGGGGGTCTTCTGACGGGTGGCGCCCTCGACCAGCGCGATCATGCGGTCGAGGAAAGTTTCGCCAGGGTTGGAGGTGATTTTGACCTTGATCCAGTCCGAGAGAACCTTGGTGCCGCCGGTAACGGCGCTGCGATCGCCGCCGGCTTCTCGGATGACGGGAGCGGATTCGCCGGTGATGGCCGATTCGTCGACGGAGGCAACGCCCTCGATGACTTCACCGTCGCCTGCGATGTAGTGGCCGGCTTCGATGTAGATGATGTCGCCGGCGCGCAGCAGGCCGCTGGCTACATCTTCGAGGGAGTTGTCGGCCTTGTAGCGGCGGGCGACGGTTTCGCCCTTGGCTTTGCGGAGGGTGTCGGCCTGGGCCTTGCCACGGCCTTCGGCCATGGCCTCAGCGAAGTTGGCGAAGAGGACGGTGAACCAGAGCCAAAGCGTGATTTGAAGATTGAAGCCGAAGCCGGGGCGATGGTGGACCATGTTGTCAATGAGCAGGGCTGTGGTGAGCACGCTGCCGACCTCGACAACGAACATGACGGGGTTTTTGACCATGCCGCGGGGATCGAGCTTGCGCACGGAATCGATGAGCGCCGTGCCGATGATTTCAGTGTTCCAGAGACTTTGCTTTTCAGCCATCAGAGTTAATTTCGCCTCGTTCCAGTCGGGTTAGAAAAGTTTGCCGGATTGCAGCAACAGGTGTTCGAGGATGGGCCCAAGGCTGAGGGCCGGAAAGAAAGTGAGTGCGCCCAGAATGAGGACCACGCCAACCAGCAGGACCGTGAACAGTGGGGTGTCGACGGGAAAGGTGCCCGGCGATGGCGGGACGCTCTTCTTCGTGGCCAGGTGGCCTGCAAGAGCGAGGACGGGGAGCATCATGAGGAAGCGGCCGATGAGCATGTCCCATCCGATCGCGACGTTGTACCACCAGTTTGGGTTGAGACCCGCGAAGGCCGAACCGTTGTTGCCTGCCCCAGAGGTGAAGGCGTAGAGAATCTCGGTGAGGCCATGCGGGCCCTGGTTCGTGAGGCTGGGAAGCCCAATGGTGGGCGAGAGAACAAACATGGCAGTGAGGGAGAGGATGATGAGCGGGAAGATGAGCACGTAGAGCATGGCCATCTTTATGTCGTAGCCTTCAATCTTCTTGCCGAGATACTCCGGAGTGCGGCCGACCATGAGGCCGGCGATGAACACTGCCTGGACGACAAAGATGAGCATGCCGTAGAGGCCCGAGCCGACGCCGCCGAAGATGACCTCGCCCAGCATGATGTTGGCGAGCGGTACGAGGCCGCCGAGTGGCGTGAAGCTGTCGTGCATGCCGTTGACTGCGCCGCAGCTTGCATCGGTGGTGACGGTAGCGAAGAGCGCGGACTCGGCGATGCCGTTACGAACTTCCTTGCCTTCCATGTTGCCGCCGGGCGCGGTCGTCGAATGACTCTGGGCTGCGCCATGAATCAACGGATGAGGCTGCGACTCGGCCCAGTAAACGGCAGCAAAACCAGCCGCGAAGAGGACGAACATAGCGGCGAGGACGGCCCACCCGTGGCCTGGCGAGCCGGTCATGCGGCCCAGCGTATAAGTCAGGCCGGCCGGAATGATGAAGATGGAGAGGATCTGAAGAAAGTTCGAGAATGGGGTGGGATTCTCGTAGGGGTGCGCACTGTTGGCGTTGAAAAAGCCGCCACCGTTTGTGCCCAGCATCTTGATGGCTTCCTGAGAAGCCACCGGGCCCTGGCCGATAGTCTGGGTTTGCGTGGGCTGCTCAAGGGGATGGGCGACGGTATAAGCGTGGAGGTTCTGCGGGACGCCCTGAGCGACTAGGAGCAGCGCGTAAATAATTGAGCCAGGAAGCAGGATGTAGAGCAGGGTGCGTGTGGTATCGACCCAGAAGTTGCCGATGGTGGCGGAAGTTGTGCGTTTGATGCCCCGGACAAGGGCAATGGCCACAACGATGCCCACGGCGGCCGAGAAAAAGTTGTGAGTGGCGAGGCCGGCCATCTGGGTGAGATAGCTCATGGTGGCTTCGGGTGTGTAGAACTGCCAATTGGTGTTCGTGGTGAAGCTGGCAGCGGTGTTCCACGCCAAATCGGTGGCGACGTTCGGCAGATGCTGGGGGTTCCAGGGCAGATACGCCTGTAGCCGCTCGATGGCGTAAGTGAGCAGCATGCTGACCGCGGAGAAGCCAAGCATTGCAAAGGCATACTGTCGCCAATTCATCTCGTCTTTGGCGTTGATGCCGCAGATTCTGTAGAGAATCCGCTCAATCGGGCGAAAAATGGGATCGAGCCAGGTACGCTCACCCTCGATAACGCGAGCTATGTAAATGCCCACCGGGCGCACGGTCGCAAGCAGGACGAGGCAGAAGATTGCAAACTGCAACCAACCGTTAACGGACATGTCAGAACTTCTCCGGGAAGAGCAGGGTAAGGGTCAGGTAGGCGAGCAGGAGCACAGAGATGACCAGGGCGATCACGGTGATGACATCGATGTGCATGGGAGGCTACCTCAGCTTCTGGCAGGCCTTGACGTAGAGAAACGCCACGGCGAAGAAGACAACGGTGAACAGCAGCATGACTACATCTTGCATTTCAAGTCTCACTTTGCCCAGGCGACGGAGAGCCGTCGGGGCTTCCTCAACATGATTCATCTTCGACTAAGTCTTATATGAGTATCAAAAGGAATTCCTAAATAAGGCATAAGGACGTGCAGGGCCGAGTGATGGGGAACACACAGTGGCGAGAGCTACGAGGGTGCAGTTGCGGGCAAGAGAGGCTTTACTGCTGGTTGCTATCGATTCCTTCCGGAATAAAGCGATAGCCGACCCAAGGCTCTGTCTGGATGTACTGCTTGCCGGTTTCGGCCTCGAGCTTTTTGCGGAGCTGTCCAATGAAGACGCGAAGATACTCCGGCTGGTGGGCGGATTGCGCGCCCCAGACAGCGGTGAGCAGAGCGCGGTGGGTGATCACCTTCCCGGCATGGCGGGAGAGATGGAGGAGGAGGTCGAACTCCTTGGGGGTGAGGTGAATGGGCTTGCCAAGCACGGTGATGGAATGGGCCTGGGCGTCGACGACGAAATCGCCTGCTTCGAGGGCGGCCGAAGTGCGCTCGGGAGCGCGGCGGAGGTGAGCGCGGACGCGGGCGAGGAGCTCCTGAATGCTGAAGGGCTTGGTGACGTAGTCGTCCGCGCCGGCATCGAGGGCTTCGACCTTGGAGCGCTCGTGGTCACGGACGGAGAGGATGATGATGGGCGTGGCGAACCGGACACGAATGGCGCGGGTGACTTCGACGCCGGACATCACGGGCATCATGAGGTCAGTGACAACGAGGTCAGGGGACCACTCCCGATAGAGCTCGAGGCCTTCTTCGGGTTCGTTGGCGGTGCGGACATCGTAGCCCTGGGCGGAGAGAGCTGCGCGCAGGACACGTGTGATCTGGGGTTCGTCGTCGATGATGAGGATCCTGCCAGGCATGAGACACCCTCTTCCAACGGAAGCTTACAACATCGGGCCGGGGAAAGCAGGTGACAACCACTCGGGAGCAGTGTGGAAAGCAACAGAGCGGGGGTATGATGCGGGGAAGGAGAGTGATGGACGTACGCACTTATTCGGCGAAAGCCGCCCGGCTGCTTGGGGCGACGGGACTGGCGCTTCTGACGACACTGATCCTGGTGAAGCTGGGGGCAGACTCGACGGCCGCGGGAATGGTGTTCCTAGTCCTGGTGGTGTGGTCGGCGACGCAGGCAGGGATCAGGCTTGCGCTGTTCGAGGCGGTTCTGTGCGCGCTAGCGTTCGACTATTTTTTTCTGCCACCGTATCGGACGCTGCGGCTGGCAGGGGTGCAGGAATGGGTTGCCATGTTCTCGTTTGTGGCGTGCTGCCTGGTGGTGGGACGCGTGGCGGAGATGGCGCGGAAGCAGACGCGGCAAGCCGAGCAGCGGCGTGAAGACGTAGAGCGGTTGTATGAGCTGAGCCAGCAGATGATGCTGCACGAGGACGCGGAGGCTTTGATTCACGACCTGCCGGGGATGATTGACAGGATTTTCGCGCTGGATGGAGTGGCATTGTATGTGTGCGACCAGGATCAGTTCTATTCGTCGACGACGAGGCTGCCGGAGGGAGTGAAGGAGACGATGCGGGGGCTGACGCAGGGACAGAACCCGACATTGCATGAGCATGCTGGCTTCTTTACGACATCGCTGATGCTGGGGAT
>CAYWSR010000269.1:0-5285 GCA_964460385.1 uncultured Occallatibacter sp.
GGCGATTTTGGTGACGGCGAATCCGCACTCGACCTTGGCCAGGGTGACGGCAGCGTGGGTTTCGATCTTCTCCGGGGTAAAACCCTCGCCGCCGAGGGTTGCGCCGAGAGCCATGGAGTAGCAACTGGCGTGGGCCGCCGCAATCAGCTCTTCGGGGGTGGTGCCGGAGTCGGCGCCTTCAAAACGAGTGGCAAAAGAGTAGTTGGCGTTGCTCAGAACGCCGGTCGCGGTGGAGATGACGCCTTTGCCTTCCTTCAATGAACCTGTCCAAACTGCACTTGCCTTGCTAGCCATGGTCCCTCCTGGGGTTGAATCGTGTGGGTATTTGTCCCCGCTTGTGTCCTCGGGGTTGGATTCCGGAATCCGGACTCCTGTGCCTGGGTCTCGGGCCTGGGTTCCGGGGAAAGTCGGAACTCAAGTTTTCCGAGGGGCGGGTAGTGGGGTTGATGCTCCAGGCCGCCGGCGCGGTGTTTTCGCCGTGCGCAGCCTACATTCCCATGCTAATATCCTGGCCATGCTTCCGGAGCTTCCATCGGCGTTGAAAGGTGAAAATGCGGCTGATTTTTCACATGGTGGTGCGGATGGGGAGCCCGGGAAGCAGATCGATCATCACTGCCAGATCTGCCCCAACTGCAGCGAGCGGCTGACCGGCCACCATTGCAAGCTGGTGTGCACGCGTTGCGGCTACTACCTGAGCTGCGCGGACTATTTCTGAAGCTTTGCGGTGGGGTCCGCCGCGGCGGACTGCTGCGCGGCAAGGTCCGGCGTGACGCTAGCCGGGGAGCAGGTGGGCGCGCATGAGCACCTTGCGAGCGAGGCCGGTGAGCGGCAGGTTGGAGGCCTCGGCGAGCGGAACCCAGCGGCGCGTGGCGGAAGCAACGGCAAGCGCCTCCACGTCGTCTTCCCCGACGGTGCGAATCCGCACGTAGTAGTTGACCTGCATGATGGCGTGGCGAACAGTCATGCGCAGGGCCTCATCGGGCACGGTCGTTTCTTTGAGAGCTGGCAGTTCCCACAAGCCGGGCATCACGGTCTGTGACTGGGGCCGCTGGACCAGCAGGATTTGGGGCAGAACTTCACTCACGACCTGGCGGCGGATGCCAACTTTTACCGTACGATCGCGCAGGCAGAGAGCGTAGGCGACCTCGCGGCTGAGCATGCGCGGGCGGGGTGCGGTCTTGTGCTCGCCCTGGGTCTTGCAGTCGGCAACCAGCGGGCAGACGACGCACTGCGGATTGCGCGGAAGGCAAACGGTAGCGCCCAATTCCATAACGGCCTGATTGAAGTCGCCGGGACGAACAGGATCGACGAGGACCTGGGCATAGGAATCGATTCTGTGCCGGAGAGCGGCAGCACCACCGGGGCGGCCATGCCCCCAACCTTCAAGGCGGCAAAGGACGCGTTCGACGTTGCCGTCGACGACCGCGATAACTTCCCGATGGGCGATGCTGGCGATGGCTGCGGCGGTGTATGCACCAATGCCGGGGAGCGCGCGCAAATCGGCGGAGGTGACGGGGAGGTTCCCTTCGTTGTTTGCTGCGAGAAACTGGGCTGCCTTATGGAGCATGCGCGCGCGGCGATAGTAGCCAAGGCCGCTCCACTCCGCGAGGACGTCCTGTTCCGGGGCGAGGGCCAGCGAAACCACGGTGGGAAAGCGAGCGAGAAACGAGTGAAATCGCTCGATGACAACGGCAACGCGCGTCTGCTGGAGCATGATTTCTGAGACCCAGACCGCGTAGGGATCGGGGTTGTGGCGCCATGGCAGGTCACGCAGGTTGATGGTGTACCAATCGAGGAGCTTACGGCGAAGGCGGGCGATCTTTGCTGGGTCCCGGTGGGCCGGGTCCCGCTTCGCCGCTTCCCGATCCAGTTTGACCATGGGGTCAGATTACGGCATCCGCCGTTTACCTTGTGCGCAGCGCTGTTTTGCGATTTTCCGGCGTGCCTCTGCAAGAGCCCCGTCCCGCAGAGGGAACAACCTGCATTGCAGGGAAAACTCAAACGAAAGTGGCACGGAGTGCAGCCCATTGAGCTCAATCGAAGTGCTATGATCGGTCCAAGTTTCCAGCATTGTTGCGCTCGCACTGTCCGGCTCTCGGGCACGGTTCTCTATCGCCGTGCCGTTGAGACTTGTGTGCGCTGCGCAATGATTCGGAAACAGAGGCAATATCAAAGGGAGGCATCAACCATGAAGTGGACTTCGTATTACGTGACCCTCGCGTTGCTCGCTGCACCGCTGGCGGCCGCAGCGCAGTCTTCAAGCACGTCTTTAGACCCGAGCGCTCCGGTACTCAGTGCCGACGGCGGAGCGGGCGGTGGAAAGACTCCGGGCAAGGCCATATCTTCTGAGGGGCCGTTTTCAGAGTTCGCACTCGGTGGTGGAGTAGGCCTGATGGGCGTCAACCTGGAGTTGGCGACAAACCTAAGCCAGCACCTGAACCTGCGCGGGACCGGAAATCTCTTTAAGTACAACATCAATAACATCTCAACCGACGGGTTCAACCTTGCCGGCCAGGTGAACTTCGGCACGGCTGGCGCGTCTCTGGACTATTTCCCCTCCGCAAACCACGGTTTTCGTCTAAGCCCGGGCGTGATCTTCTATAACACCAACCAGATCACAGCCAGCGCCACCGGCGCCGCGGGATCAAGCCTTAAACTGGCCGGCACTGTGTACTACACAGACACCGGCTCTTCCAGCCCCATGGCCATGAACGCGACCCTGGGCCTCAACCATTACAAGCAAGCCTTCACCATGACCACCGGGTGGGGCAACATGATTCCACGCAACGGCGGGCACTTTTCGGTTCCCTTTGAGATTGGCGCCGCAGTCACCGGAACACCCACGCTCAATGTTCTCTTGAGCGGCAATGCCTGCACCAATCAAGAGGACGCATCGGATAATGGCGAATCGTGCATCAATATGGCCACCAACGCTTCAGCACAAGCCAGCCTGAACAGCCAGCTGAGCAAGTGGGAGACCGATCTGAACAAACTGAAGGTCTACCCGATCCTGACCATCGGCATCTCGTACGCGTTCCGCACCCGGTAGACGCCAGCTAGAGAAAGAAACATGTGGGCCGCTCCTTCGATGTGAGCGGCCCGGTTTTTTGCGATCCTGGTTCCGCTCTAGCCGAGCAGCTCCGCAACGATCTGCGGCGCGGCCTGGAGTGCGGCGTCGATCTGCGCGGGATCCTTTCCGCCGGCCTCGGCGATTTCGGGTTTGCCTCCGCCTGAGCCGCCGACGAGCTTGGCGACTGCGCCTACGAGCTTGCCGGCCTGAATGCGCTTGGTGAGAGCGGGCGTGACGCCGGCGATCAAGGCGACCTTGCCCTCGGGCTGCGCAGAGGCCAGAACTACAACGCCTTCGCCGAGTTTCTGCTTGAGGTTGTCGACAAGGGTGCGGAGCTGGCCGCGTTCAAGCGAGTCGGCCCGGAGCGTTACAAGGCGCACGCCCTTCACGTCGATGGCTTTGCTGAGTGCCTCATCGAGCGCGCCGGCGGCGGACTTCATGCGGGCTTCTTCAAGCTCACGGCGAAGGCGCTTGAGCTCTTCTTCCTGCGAGGCGAACTTGGCGCGCAGGCCTTCAGTGAGGTTGTCGGTGGACGGGACGTATTGGCCGGCGAGCTTGGCCACCTCGAAGTCCTGCCTAAAAGTATCTAGCGATCCGAAGCCTGTGATGGCCTCGAGACGGCGAACGCCGGAGGAGACGGAACCTTCAGAGACGATCTTGATGAGGCCGATTTCGCCGGTGGCCGAGGTATGCGTGCCGCCGCAAAGCTCGGTGGAGAAACCGTCGGAGAGCTTCACGACGCGGACTTTGTCGCCGTACTTCTCGCCGAAGAGAGCCATGGCGTGGTACTCGTTGACGGCCACGTCGATGGGCACGTCTTCAAGGGTTTCGACGCGGGCGTTGCCGAGCACCTCGCGGTTGACAATGGATTCGATCTCGGTGAGCTCTTCGTCGGCGACTTGCGCGAAATGAGAGAAGTCGAAGCGGAGGCGGACAGGCTCGACGGACGAACCGGCCTGCTTGACGTGGGTGCCGAGGACTTGGCGCAAAGCGGCGTGGAGCAGATGGGTTCCGGTGTGATTGCGGCGGATGGCATCGCGGCGGGCTTCATCGACAACAGCTAGTACTTCGTCGTTGAGTTGGAATTCCCTGATTGTCCGGACATGCAGTACTCGTAGTCCCTTGATGGGGACGTCACAGCCGAGGACCTCGCCCAGAAGTTGGTTCCCATCGGTGGAACGCAGCCAGCCTGTGTCACCTACTTGGCCTCCCGAGGTTCCATAAAAAGGGGATTCTTCGAGGATTACGTGGACGTCAACGCCAGGAATCGCAATGGGATTTACGTGGTCAATTGTGCGCAAATTGTGGAGCTTTTTCTCTTCATATTGGGCGATGTAGAGAACCTTCGTCCTACTCTGTAGGCTCGAATAGCCAACAAATGAGGTTTTGTCAGCAAGTTCGGCCATCTTCGGATTCACGACTTGCTTGGCCTGCCCCTTCCAGGATGCCCTGGCTCGTGCCTGCTCTTCGGCTCGCGCAGCATCGAAGCCCTCCATGTCGAAGGCAATTCCTGCGTCGCGAGCGGCATCAACCATGAAGTCTAGCGGCAAGCCAAAGGTCTCGTAGAGGTGAAACGCATCAGTCCCCAATAGAGTCTTTTGAGGATCTTGTCCGAGCACCGAAATCAGCGCGGGCTTGAAATACTGGGCTCCCTCCTCCGCATGTTCCGAATCCGACGAAAGAAGATTAAGCATCTGATCGAACACGTACGGATCATTGTCATTTTGGGTAGCGTAATCCTTAAGTTCCTTTGCATAGTTCAAGACGATCGGATGATAGGTGTGCGCAAGTTCAATTGCGAGTTTCCGGAGCCCGGCGTCCATCGCTCGAGAAAACTGCTTCTCCTCGGCCTCAACAACCTTGGCGACGCGGGGGGCGGAGTCGGCGAGTTCGGGATACGCGCCCTGCATGAGATCGCGGACGGCGTAGACCATTTCATAGAGGAATGGCTGTTCCCGACCGAGGAGGCGGCCATGGCGGATGCCGCGGCGAAGGATTTTGCGCAGGACGTAGCCACGGCCTTCGTTGGCAGGGATCACGCCGTCGTTGATGAGGAAGGTTGCGGCGCGGGCGTGGTCGGCGATGATGCGGAGGCTGGCGTTGGAGACGAGGGCGGCGATTTCCGCAGGGGCTAAAGCCCCCTCTTTACTGCTGGCTGTTTCGGCACGACTGAAGTCGTGCCCTGACTCATGTTTGTCCGGGGCAACAGGGGCTA
>CAYWSR010000270.1:0-5240 GCA_964460385.1 uncultured Occallatibacter sp.
CGTCGACTTCGCCAACGCCGGTTGAATCCCGCCCCACTCCAGCGAATCCCAACCCAGCCCCGCATCCAGCACCACCGTCGGCGAACCCGCCCCCATGCAATTCAGATGCATCCTGTGCCCATTCACCCGGTAGTCGGAGCCCGGCTCCGGATTCTTCACCCGGAAGCTCGCCAGCATTGCGGCATTCACGCATGAGCTGATCCCCACTCCCAGCAGCACCGCATTGATCCCGGTCAGGATCGTCAGGTCCAGCGCATACACCCATTTGCTCTTGGTCCTCGAGGGCAGCGCGCGAAGATGTCGGATCGAAAGCCACAACATCGTGGTCGCGGCAATCAGCAGTGTCGCCGGAGCGACCGCATAATCAAAGTCCATCCGAGGGCCCCACGACCTGGATTTCAGATCGGCCCCCTCAGTCAATCACCCTTTGGATGCAAGTTGGACAGAACCTTGGTGACAAGAACCCTGATCTTTGGAGACGTTACCGACACAGAACCCACCGCCCGAAAGCGGAATCTGTGTCCCATTCATCGCAGGAGGTGTGCCCCATTCATCGCGGTACTTCGAGGAAAAAATCGCGATGAGTGGGTTGCAGCCTCTACCCCATTCCCCCGGATCATCTCGATAAACTGAGGAACCTCCCGCTCCATCACGTCCGGCCGCTCCAGCGTTATATTGTGGCCGCTGCCCTTGGCAATAATCCGCCGCCCGCGTGTCGACAGGTTCTTCAGGTTCTCCTGCATTCCGTCCCACGTATTCGCAAACTCAAGCTCCCGCGCCGTCGGGCTGGGACTTGAAATCTCCTTCGTCGTATCCGCCGAAATCACCAGAATCGGCAGGTCCCCGAACGGCCCGGTATGCACTGTCTCCTGCCCCGAAGCGTCAAAGCCGTCATACTCCGCCTGCACCGCCTTGTAATGCACGCGGCACAGATCCTCGCCCAGCATCGAAGCCATTGTCCGGTCGAGCTTCACGTCCGCCCCGGCTTCCGGCGTTGCGCATTCGCCTTTCAAGCGCGGATATCCCACAATCGCGGCCGCTCTCATCTGCAGAATCGATTCCCACAGCGGCATACCTGTACCTTGCCCGGTATTCAGTCGGGGATCCCGGTTCTGCAGCGGCGTCGAACTGTCTACAAACACCAGCCCCGCCACCTGCTCCGGATAGCGCGATGCATATGCGCGAATGTACATTCCTGCAATCGAATGCCCCATCAGGACGATCTTTCCGGAAACGCCGGCAGCTCCAAGCAGCGCATGCAGTTCCCCGGCAATGTGAACTGCGTCGCGCGGCCCCGTCTGCGCTTCGCTCAAACCAAATCCTGGCCGATCATACGAGCACACCCGCGTCGCCCTCGCCAGCGCTGGTTGAACCCCGCCCCACTCCAGCGAGTCCCAGCCCAGCCCCGAATCCAGCACGATCGTCGGCGATCCCGCTCCCGTGCAGTTCAGATGCATCCGCTTCCCGTTCACTAAGTAATCGGCGCCCGGCTCCGGATGCTTCGCTCTGAAGCTCTCGGTCAGAACGGCGTTGACGCATGAGCTGATTCCAACCCCCACAACAAGCACGTTCGCCGCGGCCAGAATCATCAGATCCACCGCGCGCGCCACTTTGTTCCGTGGCCTCGAGGAAATCGTGCGAATGTACCGTGTGGAAAGCCATAGAACCCCGATCGCTACAACCAGCAGCGCTGCCGGAACAATTGTGTAATCAAAATCCATCTAAGTGCGCCTCAATCTGTTTTGAGATCAACACTTTAAGTGGACCATTCATTTCGCTCGAAGAAACATATCTTTGGTGACCCCGACCGAATCTCTGGTCTAGGTACCTGAGATTACGAAAGCAGCATTCAACCTCCGCCCATATCCCACCCTTGCCCGCACTACCACGGCGCTGTCATCCTGAGCGAACGGGGCCCCAGGCGTATTCTTCAGCCTGGGGGTGGTGATCTGCGGTTGTTCTCGAACGGATCTCTGCGAAACGAAATCCGGACAAGTTCTTCGAGTAGGAGAATCTCAGCGCATGAGCGACAAGGTTGCATTCATCACAGGCGGGAACCGCGGGCTCGGCTTTCAAACCGCTGTCGAGCTTCAAGCCGCGGGTGTCCAGGTCGTCATCGGCTCACGCGACCTCGAGCAGGGCGAAAAAGCTGCCGCCAAACTCCGCTCGGCAGGCGCTGACGCTGCCGTCCTCCGCTTCGACGTCACCCAGCCCGCCGATCACCAGGCTGCTTATCACTACTTCGACTCCAACTTCGGCCGCCTCGACATCCTCATCAACAACGCTGGTCTCGCCCTGGGCAGCTACCCCGGCAGCGGTCCCGGCATCTCGGCCAGCCAGGTCCCGCAAGATGTCCTGCGCTCCATCTTCGAAACCAACTTCTTCTCTGTGGTAGCCCTCACCAACACGCTCCTGCCCCTCATCCGCAAGAGCCCGGCAGGCCGCATCGTCAACCTCTCCAGCATCCTTGGTTCGCTCGCGCTGCACTCTGACCCTGGCTCCCCCATCTACGACGCCAAGCACCTCGCCTACGACGCCTCCAAGACCGCCCTCAACGCCTATACCATTCACCTGGCATGGGAACTCCGCCACACCCCCATCAAGGTCAACTCCGCTCACCCGGGATGGGTCAAAACCGAGATGGGTGGCCCCGGCGCAATCATGGAACTCGCCGATGGCGCAAAAACCAGCTCCGCCCTCGCGCTTCTTCCTGCCGATGGCCCCACCGGCGGCTACTTCCACATGGGCCAGCCCCTGCCCTGGTAAGCCGTACCCCGGCAGCGTTGTCGGCCGGCTTTTCCCAACCCTCCGGGTTCGCACCTTCGTTCCCTGCTGCTCAATAGCCGAAAATCTCCACCAACATGCGGTTGATATCCGGATCGGTGCGGAATTCATCGACGAAACCACTGGTGATGCCGAGGCTGAAGGCGGGTGTGGCTTCGGCGAGCGCCTGTGCGAGCTCACGGCGCATCGCGGGGATGTCGCCTAAGCCCGCGTAGATGGCCAGTCGCGATGAGGCGGGAACGAATTCGCCGCGGACGCCACGATCTTCCAACTCATCCAAAAGCTGCTGGGCATCTCCTGGACGCCCCGCCCGGGCGTAGGCAGCGCCCATCAGCCCCATGAAGATCGGGGCGCGGGACTTGGCGATGACACGTTCCAGCGTTTCAATGGCCTCCTGGTGAAGAGAGAGAAGGCATTGCGACGTGCCCAGAACCCAAAGCCCGAAGAGGTAGTCCGGCTGAAGTTCCAATGCCTGGCGCGCGTAGCGCACGGCCATTTCGTAACGGCCCAGCACATACAATGTGCTGGCCGTGAGGCCGTGCGTGAAGGGGCCCAGCGGGTCCAATTGGCAGGCCATCATGGTGCGCTCGTGGGCCTCCTCCGCTCGCCGGTCCATGGCAAGGAAGACCGCGTAATACCCCTGCGCGTTTGAGGAGCGGGGATTGAGTTCGGTCGCTTTTCTGAAATGCGGCCCCGACTCCCGCCAGTTTCGGGAATAGTAGAACGCGTAGAAGCCCAGTGCGTAGTTGACCTCGGAGTGCTCTGGGGCAAGGGCGGCGGCTTGTGTCACCGCGGCCAGCGCAGGCGGTTTCCCTTCCTCGTGCGAGACCCATCCATACACGCGCAAAATGCCGTAGCACTCCGCAAGGCCCGCGTAGGCAAGCGCAAAATGAGAGTCAAGCTCAATGGCCTGCTCGAAGCACTTCATCCCCTGACGCACGGTGGAAACCAACCGCTGATTGCACAGGTGACGGCCTTTCAGGTAAAGCTCGTAGGCCTCAAGATTCTTCGTTGCCGGCTTGACTGCTACGCCCAGGGTCACTTTCAACTGATCGGCAATGGCGCGCGCAATCTCATCCTGTACGGCGAAGATGTCTTCCATCTGCCGGTCGTAGCGTTCTGACCAAAGTTGAAAGCCGTTGCGGGCGTCGACCAGTTGCACGGTGACGCGTACCCGATTGCCGGCGCGGCGCACGCTGCCATCCAGAATATTTACGACGCGCAGTTTTGCTGCAATCTCGCTCGCGTCCGTGGTCTTGCCTTTGAACGAAAATGACGAGCTGCGGGCGGCCACACGCAACCCTTCTACCTGACTGAGCGCAATCAGAATCTCCTCCGCCAACCCGTCGCTGAAGTACTCGTTCTCCTTCTCCGCGCTCAGATTCACGAAGGGCAGCACTGCGATCGACGCCGTCTCACTGGGCCGCGAAGGATGCTCCGCAATATGCTTGAGCGCCTGTTTCAGCGTGCCCATCGAGGCAAAGCGCGCCGAGGGGTCCTTGGCCATGCAGCGCGAAACCAGCACCTCCATCTCAGCATCCACCTGCGGCGCGATTTCCCTCAGCGGACGCGGCTCCTTGTGCAGCACCGCCGCCATGGTGGAGATGGGCGTCTCTTCCGAGAAGGCCCGCTTGCCGGAAAGCATCTCGTAGAACAGCACGCCAAACGAGAAGATGTCGCTGCGCGCGTCCACCGGCCTGCCACCCGCCTGTTCCGGCGACATGTAGGCTGCCGTTCCCAGAATCGTCCCCACCTGGGTGGCGCCGGTGATGGTGGCGTCGGACCCGTCCTGCTCTTGCACCTTGGCCAGCCCGAAGTCCAGCACCTTGACCCGGCCCTCGAGGGTCACCATCACGTTGGCCGGCTTCAGGTCGCGATGCACGATGCCCTTGTCGTGCGCCGCAGACAGAGCATCGGCCAGAGCGCCGCCGATCTCAACGATCTTTTCCATCGGCAGTCCGCCGGCTGGGATCAGCCGGTCCAGCGACTGCCCATCCACCAGTTCCATGGTGAGGAAGCTGACGCCGCCTGCTTCTTCCACCGAATAGATGGTGACGATATGTGGATGATTGAGCGCCGCCACGGCTCGCGCTTCCCGCTGAAAGCGCGCCAGCCGCTCCGGGTCCTGCGCCATCGCAGCGGGCAGAACCTTGATGGCCACGTCGCGGCCAAGGCGTGGATCTCTGGCGCGAAACACCTCGCCCATCCCGCCTGCTCCGACGGAGCCGAGGATCTCATACTGGCCGAGCTTGTCTCCTGCGGCAATGGGCATACGTAGTGTGCGTCAAGCATAACTGACGAAAGGCAAAGTGCGCTGTGATGACTGACTTGACTGGCGGGAGCGCCCCTCACTTCCCCGGCTCTTCCTTCTTCTCCACCGGTTTCAGCGCCGAGTCCTGCCACTGAGCCGCTGTAATCTTTGTCGCCAGCCGCATCCCCAGGAACAGAACCGCCAG
>CAYWSR010000271.1:0-5235 GCA_964460385.1 uncultured Occallatibacter sp.
GCGATCCGGCCCCACTTGCCCTCGTGCACCATGTCGATTGCGTGCAGCCCGTAGCGCTGCCCCAGCACCCGGTCGTACGCCGTCGGAACGCCGCCGCGCTGCGTGTGGCCCAGGTTCACTGAGCGCGTCTCAAAGCCTGTATTCTTCTCGATCAGCTCGGCCAGCGCCTCGCCAATTCCCGAGAGCCGCGCATGTCCAAACGAGTCCACCTTCGCGCCCTCGTCGATCACCTGCCCCACTTCCGGCAAATGGCAGCCCTCGGCCACCACCACCACGCCGTAGTGCTTGCCGTGGTCGTAGTTGTATTTCAGCAGCTTGCACACATGATCGATATCGATCTCCCGTTCAGGCACCAGCACCACGTGCGCCCCGCCGGCAACACCCGACGCATATGCAATCCAGCCTGCGTCGCGGCCCATCACTTCCACCACGATCACCCGATTGTGCGAGTCCGCCGTCGTGTGAATACGGTCGATCGCCTCGGTTGCAATCATCACCGCCGTGTCAAATCCAAACGTCTGGTCGGTCCCGCTGATGTCGTTGTCGATCGTCTTCGGCACACCAACGCTGGGCACGCCGTGCTCGCTCAGAAACTCTGTCACCGACTGCGTATCGTCGCCGCCCAGCGCAATTAGCGCATCGATCTTGTTCGCCTTCAAAACCTCCTGCACCTTCTCGATCCCGTTCGGAATCTTCCTCACGTTCGTACGCGACGAGTGCAAAATCGTCCCGCCCCTCAGTTGAATCCCATCCGTGCTCTCCAGCGTGAGAGGGATAAAGTTGTTATCCAGCACGCCCCGCCATCCGTTCAGGAACCCGATAAACTCGTCGCCATAGTGGTTGATGCCCTTCCGCACGGCCGCATAAATCACAGCGTTCAATCCGGGGCAGTCCCCGCCACCGGTCAAGAGTGCAACTCGCATCGCTAAAGTCTCCTGTTCTTGAGTTCCCGGCCCTCTCGTCCGAGATCGTTCTCCCTCGGGTTTATCCCCAGCCCCTGGGCGCGCGTCTCTTCGGGCCTCGACGCCGGTTTCGACGCCTTATCCAGTGTAACCCGCCTCTGTAAAGCAAAATCGTGACCGCGCTCACCTTCCACCAAATCCTCGGCGCCCTTCCTTTCCCACTTCGACTCCCTCCTCCCGAAGTGTTTCAATGGATGCATGGACATCGGACCCGGCGCGTTGATTCTCCTCCTGTTTGCCGCCCTTGTTGTCGCCGTTTCTCTTCTGCTTCTTCATCTCACCAACGTTGGCTTCCTCATCCGCGCCACCATTCCCGACCGTCCGCGCCGGCGTCTTTTCATCTCCTCCTTCGCCTTCGTCGTCACCTTTCTCGGCGTAAGAATCCTTGTCAGCCTCATCACCCACCACATCGGCCCGTTCCACTGGGTCATGGTCGGCGGACGTCACATTCACCACCTCGTCTGGGGAATCCTCATTCTGCTCTTCATCGGCTACGGATGGCTTCTCGATCTGGGCCGCAAACACACGCCGCTTTCCATCTTTTTCAGCCGTCTGATGGCCGTCAGCTACGGTGTCGGCGCCGCCCTTACCCTCGATGAGTTCGCCCTCTGGCTCAACCTCGACCCGCAGGCCTACTGGACCCGTCAGGGCCGAGCCAGCATCGACGCTGTCATCCTCTTTGCAGGCCTGCTGGCCGCCGGCGCCTGGGGTGCGCCCTTCTTCCGCGGCCTCAAGCGTCTCTGGGAAAAGCGCTCCGCTCTCGAAGGCCCGCTCAAGAGCCCTATTCGCCTCGTGCGGTTGCTTCGTCCGCGTAAAGCTCCTCAATTGCCGCCGCGTATCGAGCCGTAATTGCCCGCCGCTTCAGCTTCATTGAGGGCGTAAGCTCCCCCGATTCCTGCGTCCACTCTTCGGCCACTACGCGGAACCGCTTCATCGTTTCGAAGTTCGCCAGCGCCCCGTTGACCTCGCGGACAATAGCCCCATAGAGCGCAATCACCTGCAGATTGGCCACCAGCTCCGCCCGCGTCTTGGCCTCAATCCCCTGTTGCCGCGCCCATGCTTCAAGCGCCGCAAAATTCGGAGCCAGCAGCGCGGAAATGAACTTGTGCTTGTCGCCCACCAGAGCCGCCTGAGCAACCAGCACATTGTTCTTGAGCTTGTTCTCAATCGGCTGCGGCGCCACCAGCTTTCCGCCCGAAGTCTTCAGCAGCTCTTTCTTCCGGTCGGTGATTGACAGGAACCGATCCGCGTCGATATCGGCAATATCCCCCGTCCGGAACCATCCCTCCCCGTCAAAACACGCCGCCGTCTCCTGCGGCTTCTGCCAGTAGCCGGCAAAAACCGCCGGCCCCCGCGTCAGCAGTTCCCCATCTTCGGCAAGCTTCACCTCAACGTTGGGCAGAACCTTGCCCACCGTCCCCATCCTGTGATTCAGCGGCGTGTTCAGCGCAATCACCGGAGAGGTCTCTGTCAGTCCATATCCCTCATACAGCGCAATTCCCGCCGAAGCAAACCACTTCGTCGTATCCATCCCCAGCGGAGCCCCGCCCGCCACAAACACCCGCACCCGCCCTCCAAAAGCCTCCATCACCTTCGAGTAGCAGAGCTTGTTCGCCAGCTTCCACATCAAGGTGTCCGGCTTGTGCCCGTCATACACCGTATTCCCGTGTCGGCCGCCCACTCTCAGCGCCCACGCCAGCACCCGCTTCTTCACCGGCGAAGCGGCCGACTTCTGCTCCACCGCCTGGCGGATCTTCTCAAACACCCGCGGCACGCCCACAATCACCGTCGGCCGAACCTCTTTCATCGCCTGCGGCAGCCTGTCGAACTGCGAGCAGTACGCCACTTGCGCCCCATGGTTGTACATCACGTAGTCCAGCGCGCGCGCCGTAATGTGCGACAGCGGCAGAAACGAAATGCACGAGTCCGTCTCATTGAAACCGAACTCCACAGCCGCCGTGTTCTGGTTGGCCGCAACATTCCCGTGCGTCAGCATCACGCCCTTCGGCTCGCCCGTGGTGCCCGACGTGTAGATCAGCGTCGCCAGGTCCTCCGGCTCCACGCGCCGTACCAGCTCATCGAATACCGCATCCCGGCTGCTCCCCTTTTCGTCCGCCCCCGCCAGCAGGCTGCTTAGCGGAATTGCCCCATCCGGCGGTGTCCCCGGGTCCATCAGCACAACCTTTTCCAGGTCCGTCTTCCCCCGCACCGCCTGCAGCTTGTCATACTGTGCCCGTGTCGACACCACCGCAATCCGGCAGCCCGCATCCTTCAGCAGCTCTGCCACCTGTTCGTCGGTCAGCGTCGGATAAATCGGCACATTCGCCGCGCCAATCGCCAGCGAAGCGAAATCCGTAACCATCCACTCCCAGCGGTTCTCCCCAATCAGCCCGATTCGGTCGCCCTTCCGCGCTCCCCAGCTTAAAAAGGTCTCGGCCAGCGCTCGCACCCGCTGATAAACCTGCTCCGACGAGATCGGCTGCCACTGCCCAAACTCATCCTGCCACAGCACCGCGCGCGGATTTCCCGCCCCCGCCACGCGCAAGAAAAGGTCGTTAATCGTTGAGATCGGTGCAATCTTTGTCATCGTTTTCCGTTGAGCCCAGGTCCGCGGCGCACCCGCGGCCAGTCGAGAGTGTATCAGCGCCACACGCCTACAGAAAACCTTCCCCGCCTACCCCGCTCTCCCGCGCCGTACACCCTTCGCCTAATCCGTACCCCGAGGTTCCTCCTGAAATGGTTACCTCTGACTGCCCAATTCCGAACTAATGCGCGCATTCCCGCAATATAGGATGGTTTGCAGGAGGAATCACCCGGAACCCAAATAAGAACCGCTTCCTTCTCGATAGAATGCCCAAATTCAAGCCGGCTTTATCCCCAAACGAACCCGACCCAGCCCTGCTGGACCTTCTGGATCTCTTCGAGCGTATCTGCCTCACCGCCGTCGAAGTGGTCGCCCTGTTGTCCTCCAGCGGCTGGCTGATCGCCAGCCTGAGTCGCATCCTGCGGTCCAGCGGCGATCTCATGAGCCCGCTGGATGCCCTCTGCGCATTCGCCCTTGCCATCGGCTTCCAGCTTTCCTCGCCCCACCGTGGGCCACGGGCCCGCCGCATTGGTTTCTTCTTCGCCTCCTTCGTCACCGTCCTTGCCGCCTCCATTTGCCTTGCCCAATTCGTCCGGATCTACCTTGGCCTGCGCGCGGTCTGGCCCGCAACTTCCCCTGCCTTGCCGGCCCACTCCATGGGCGCCTTTGTCGCGCTGGCCTTCACTCTGCTTGGCGCCTCCATGGCCCTCATCCAATCCCAGCGCCGAGTCGCCTCGCGCTTCGCCGACATCCTCCTCATCCTCCTCTGCTTCCTCGCGCTTGTTCTAGTCTCCGGAGATCTGTTCCGCTTCGTCGAAGTTCCTCGGCCTCTCCTCGGCAACACCACCGCCCCTGAAACCCTCTTCTGCATCGCCATTCTCTGCCTCATCGCGGTTCTGCGCCACGCTCGGTCCAGCGTCTACGCCGTCTTTCTCGGTCGCGGCATCGCCGGACGCATCGCCCGTTTCGCCGCGCCCATCCTCCTCTGCCTTCCCTTCCTCCGCGAAGGCACACGGATACTCTTCATGGGAACTTCACGCATCCCGCCCAGTTTCTTCAGCGCCATCCTGGCCTCCCTCGCCTCGCTTCTCTCCCTTGGCCTGCTCCTTTACATCGCCAGGCGCATCAGCACCATGGAATCCGAAATGCACGCGCTCTCACTTCGCGACGAGCTTACCGGCCTCCTCAACTTGCGCGGCTTCCGCCTTCTCGCCGAGCAGGCCCTCCGCATGGCTCGCCGCTCCCACGTGCCCTTTTCCCTTCTCTTCATCGATCTCGACAAACTGAAAGAAATCAACGACTCGTTCGGTCACACCATCGGTTCCAACATCCTTGCCGACACGGGCGAAATCCTCATGGCCACCTTCCGCGAGTCCGATGTCCTCGGCCGTGTCGGCGGAGACGAGTTCGCCGTAGCCGGTCAGTTCAGCCAGGCTGCCATCACCGTTGCCGTTCACCGTCTCCGCGAAGCCATCGCTCAGCGCAATGCCCGCCACGCCCAGGAGCCGCTCCTCAGCCTCAGCCTCGGCCACGTCACATGCGAGCCCGACGGCGCGGAATCCCTCGATGAGCTCCTCGAAAAGGCCGACTTCTCCATGTACGAGGAAAAGCGCCTCAAGCAGTCTCGCACCGCCTGACTCCCAGCCCTGCCTGTCAGCATTCTCCCGCCATTACCTCTCTTGATTCCCG
>CAYWSR010000272.1:0-5190 GCA_964460385.1 uncultured Occallatibacter sp.
AATCTACGAGCCTCTGGTGGTGACGCCGAAGATCGGGATTCGCGTTGAGCCGGAGGCGCGAATTCTGCCGCTGGACGGGTCGCCGCTGCCGGTGCGCGTAACGGTGCATTCACAGGGCCCGGCCGATGGGACGGTGGAGCTGAAGCTGCCGGCGGGCTGGATCGCGGAGCCGAGCGGAACGCAGGCGATCTTCCATTTCCATGTGGGTGGCGACAGCGAGCCGATGGTGTTTCAGGTGACGCCTGCACTGGGCCAGGCGGGAGCGTTCACGCTGGATGCGGTGGCGCACTCAGGTGGGCACGACTACACCACCGGGTGGCAGCGAATCGGCTACCCGGGGCTTCCGCCCTACAACTTATATCGC
This sequence comes from uncultured Occallatibacter sp., assembly GCA_964460385.1. Taxonomy (GTDB): domain Bacteria; phylum Acidobacteriota; class Terriglobia; order Terriglobales; family Acidobacteriaceae; genus Telmatobacter. The sequence goes on from CAYWSR010000272.1 coordinate 365, forward strand.
GCCGCTGAGATGAAGACGCGCAAGGTGGACGTCAAGCTGGCGCCGGGGCTCAAGGTTGCGTATGTGATGGGCACGGGCGATACCGTTCCCGAGGCGATTGAGGCGCTGGGCGTCGAGCCGCACCTGCTTTCCGCGGAAGAGCTGACCATGGGCGACCTGTCGGCGTGGAATGTGATCGTCATTGGAATTCGGGCGTATTCGGCGCGGCCTGAGCTCGCCGGCGCAGCCCAGCGGCTGCGGCAGTTTGTTGAGAATGGCGGAACCGTGGTGGTGCAGTACCAGAGCGGGAACTTCCCTGCCCCGCTGCCGCTGGCAATGGGCGGAACGCCGGAGCGTGTGGTGGACGAGAGCGATGCGGTGAAGCTGCTGGAGCCGGAGAACCCATTGCTGAGCTGGCCAAACAAAATCACGACGGCCGACTTCGACGGGTGGGTGGAGGAACGGGGGCACTCATTCTTGAACTCATGGGACGGAGGCTACGCGGCGCTGACCGAGACGGCCGACCCTGGGCAGGATCCCCAGCGCGGCGGCCTACTTGTCGCTCATCCGGGCAAGGGTACCTATATCTATGTTGCCTACGCTCTCTACCGGCAGTTCCCCGAGCTGGTTCCGGGGGCGTATCGGATCATGGCAAACCTGCTCAGTGCAGGCAAAGAGACGCATTAGGGCTGGGAGCCAGGGACGATTGGACTGAGAACCCTACACCCTCCGATGGAGAAGGGGCTCACCCAATAGTTGGTTGTTGGGGTGTGCTGCGCCCGGTCATGCTACGGCAATATGAAAAACAAGCTTCCCCTTGCCCTGCTTTCCCTGCTGGTCTCTGCCAGTGTGTGCGCGCAAAGTGGCCCCGCCACCGAATCGACATCGACGGGAGCCACCGCTCCGTGCGGATTCTATTGTTGGTGGTCGACGCAAACCAACGCAACCCAATCCAAACAGCCGGCGTGGGCCGTTCCGCTGGTGACGACATATACCGGGCTGTTCCAGGTAGTCCGCGTTGACGTCCTGCGCCAGATTGCGCCGGCACGAACCGACACTTGGAACTGGGACAACAGCAAGGGTGTCAATGTCATCATTCCGCACATGAACACCGAGTTCGTGGTGGATTTTCCGCCGTACATCCAGCACAACGTGCCCACCGCAAAGGACGGAGCAGGCGACTTCTCCATTCTCGGGAAATACCGATTTTTGAGCGGTAACGCGCAGCATGGCGCGTATACCCTCAGCTTTTGGACGCTGGTGACATTCCCCACCGGCAGCTACAAGAACGGCTCACCGAATGCGAGCTTTCAACCAAACCTCGGCGGCGGCAAGGGATTTGGCAACTTCGACGTTCAGACGAGCATAGGCGCGACCCTGCCGGCGGGAGATCCGGCAATCCACACATCAGGCCGCCCTGTCCTGTGGAATCTCGCCGCGCAGTATAAGGTCGGCAAGATTTTCTGGCCCGAGATCGAGTCGAACGCGACGTATTATCACGGCGGCACGAACGACGGCAAAAAGCAGGAGTTCATCACGCCGGGCATCGTCATCGGGAAGTGCGCACTGCATCCCAATGACAAGAAGAGTCGGCCGGGCTTGGCATTCGGCGCAGGCATGCAAATCGCGACCAGCCAATTCCACACCTACAACCACGAGTTGATCCTGACCGCGCGCTGGATCTACTGACCAGATGCGGGCCGATGAAGTCGTCGGCCCGCATACCTGACCGGCCAGCGGTTTGGATGCACGCAATCAAATGTTACATTCCGATGAACCCAATGTTTCATTTCTGTAACTTACATTCAAATTAAAGTCGTTGTGCAAAACTTAGTGTGAATTCCCGGGTACTTATTAACATTCTATTTACAAGGAAATCCGGCTCATCCATTCCGGTGCGGCCTTCCAACTTAGACCTCAATTCCCAATAGAGCAGCGAAAACAGGCTATTTCCCCTATGTTTTCCCGCTGCTGCGATCCGCTCTGGTGTCGATAGACATGAGTCAGAAATGCCCCACAAGAAACTCCTGTTTTGACGGGCTGTTTCATTAAATATTCACATCGATCTGCGAGGCTGATGAACGGATGCTCCCAGGGATAACTTCATCTTCGTCTGCGCTTCCCTGGCAAGAGTGTGACTCCGTGGGTCCGCGGGCAGTGTCGGCGGTATGCAGTGCGTATGGCCGGAGCGGAACCGGAACAAAAAAAGCGCTCGCCGCAGAGGCGTGCGTGAGACCGATTCAACCTGATTCGAGAGGAAAAAGAGAGGCCCGATGAACAGCAAGTTTCGACCTATAGCCGCAGCAATCCTGGCAGTCGGTTTGGCTGCCTCGTTTGCCAGTGCAAGCGACCGCGATCCGGGAACCAAGCCAAAGAAGCACGCAACCGCAGCAGCAGCCAAGAAGCCCACGTGTGATGCCTGCGATCAGATTGATGCCCTCAAGACTGAGATGCAGGGGCAGATCGACGCATTGAAGCAGGATCTGGCCGCAAAGGATGCGGCACTTGCGGCTGCGCAAAAGGCAGCCGCGGACGCGCAGGCCTCCGCCGACAGGGCGAACGCCGCGATCTCCGCACAGAACCAGGCGGTCACCGAAAATGCTTCGGCTGTGACCACGCTGCAGACCACCGTCACCGATCTCAAGGCCAACGCACTGTCGCTGGCCAGCACCGTTTCCGATGAGACTTCGGCGATCAAGAAGTCGATCAACAGCCCGAATGTTCTGCACTTCCGGGGAGTAACGATCGTGCCCGGCGGATACGCAGCGGCCGAATCGGTTTACCGCTCCAAGGCTACCGGCGGCGACATTCCTACCGCCTTTAGCGCCATCCCCTATGAGGGAGCCGATGCGTACGCGCTCAGCGAGTTCTATGGCAGCGCGCGCCAGTCGCGCGTTTCCATGATGGTGGAAGGCAAGACGGCCTCCGCTACTCTGCGCGGCTACTACGAGGCTGATTGGCTGGGCACCGGCATCACTTCCAACAACAACCAGTCGAACAGCTACGTGCTGCGCCAGCGCGTCATCTGGGGGCAGGCTGAGACCAACAGCCACTGGGCCTTCACGGGCGGCCAGCTCTGGTCTCTGGCAACCGAAGACAAGAAGGGCATCTCCAACCTGTCGGGCGACATCATGACCCCGCAGACCATAGACCCGAACTACGCTGCGGGCTTCGTTTGGACCCGCCAGTATGGTTTTCGCGTGACGAAGACCTTCAAGAACGCGGCATTCGGCGTTGCGGTTGAGAACCCGCAGTTGCTTTATTCGGCTGCGCTCGCCGGAAGCACACCCTATGCGATCCTGGGCGCGGCCGGCGCCAACGGCGGCAACTACAACGCCGCCATCAGCGGTTTGAGCGGCCTTTCCACCTATGTCCAGAGCTACACGGGCCTGACCAGCGAAGACAGCGCCGGCAACACGGTCTACGGCTACGTGCGGAATTACAACACCGTCTCCGCCAACAGCAATATCTCCAACTACTCCTTCAACCAGGCGCCGGATATTATCGCGAAGATTGCCTTGGATCCCGGCTGGGGCCACTATGAAATCATCGGCATCGCCGGCTTCGCCCACCAGACCGTATACCCCGGCGTGACGCAAAACTCGGTCAAGTACGGCGGCATTACCGATATCGAGGGCTTCGCGGGCGCAGCTCCGGGTACTGCTGTCGTGGCCAAGTCATCGACGGCCGGCTACTATGTCAACAGCGTCGTACTCGGTGGTTTTGGCGCCAGCCTGCGCGTGCCGGTCATCAAAGACAAGCTGAGCGTTGGCCTGAAGGGCCTCTACGGCCCCGGCATGGGCCGCTACGGCGACACAACGCTCTCTGACGTCACCAATGATGCTAGCGGCAATCTCGCGCCCATCCACAACCTTTCCGCCCTGCTCACCGTGGAAGCCAACCCCACATCCCGCCTGAGCCTCTACCTCAACTACGGCGGAGACTATGCGGCGCGCGCCGATTTTGCAACCTCGGCACTCACGCTAACGGATCCGACGGCCACCTTCTGCGAAGCGACGGTCGGCGGTGTCCCCCTCAGCGCTGCCGACGCCTCCACTTACTGCTCCGCCAAGCCGACAGCGGCGATGTTCGCCAACGGCGGCAGCTGGGGCTCCCACTTCACCGCAGCTCCCGCGATCGCGGCCATCGGCTACGGCTCGCGCTACGCCAGCGTCTCGGCAACCTGCTCTGCAGTGGCTAACCCCGGTCTCGCCTCAGGTTCGGTGGGATACCAGCCGGGTGGCTCGGGTTGCGGAAACAACACCCGCGACGTGCAGGAAGTCACGGGCGGATACTGGTATGACATCTTCAAGGGCGACCATGGCCGCCTGCGTCAGGGCATCCAGTATGGCTATGCAGTCCGCGAGGGATGGTCGGGTACCGGCACGGCTGGCGCTCTGAGCTCTCCTTTGAACGGCGCCAAGGGCATCGACAACATGTTCTGGACCAGCTTCCGCTACTACCTGCCGTAAACCGCGAGCGTCAGGGTTCAACAAAAAAGGGGCAGCCGCGGCATGGGCTGCCCCTTTCAGTTTTCAAGGCGCGGTCCACGATCGCCAGCAGGCTTTTTGAGCCAGTCCCGCCGCACGAGCTTTTCCATAGACGGGACGGCTTGACCTCACCCGCGCTCAAAAGTAATTTGACATTGCCCGGGACCTCAAATACCCTAATTCAAAGTCATTGCACCATGCAGACCTCTTGGAACCAATTCGCGTGTTGTTGTTGCCGCTAGCGCCCGCTGGCCGTCCCGCGTTTTGCTCTTTCAATTCAGCTTTCTAGAAGGCTGAATTCAATTCAACTCAAAACCTAGTGAGAGGATTTCCGTGGACATTCGTGTCTTCACGCAC
>CAYWSR010000273.1:0-5176 GCA_964460385.1 uncultured Occallatibacter sp.
AATTTGGCTCCTCAGGTAGGACTCGAACCTACAACCCTTCGGTTAACAGCCGAATGCTCTGCCATTGAGCTACTGAGGAGTGATTTCTTGGCAGTTTGTCCTTTACAAAAGTAGCAGATACCCAGAGTCGCGTCAAAGAAGCTGCGTCTCAGGTCGCCCGCCAGAATCGACGCCTCCACTGGGCCCGCACGGTGCCCGGACGATACCATAGAGGAGAACCCTTCAGGAGGCAAAATGTCCCGAATCTCGCGGCTCGACCGCAGTGAAGTGACCCCGGAGCTGACGGCCCTCTATGACAAGGCCTTTGCCCAGCGCGGAAACGTTCCCAACATGTTCCGCGTGATGGCCCACCGGCCTGAGATTTTTGCCACCATGCAGGCGCACTTCGGCGCTGTGCTGAACACCGGCACGGTTTCCACCAAGCTCAAAGAGCTCATCATCGTCCGCACCAGCCAGGTGAACGACACCCCCTACTGCCTCGCCAGCCACACGATTCTGGCCCGCGGACTGGGTTGGTCCGACGACCAGCTCTCCCACCTTGCCGAATGGAGCAAGCGGGACGACTTTACCCCTGCCGAAAAAGCCGCGCTCCGCCTGGCCGAAACGGTAACCCGGGATGCGCACTCGGTAACCGACGAGCAGTTCGCCGAACTCAGGACGTATTACTCAGAGGGCGAGATCGTGGAACTGCTCTGCGCGATTGGCCTTTTCAACTACTTCAATCGCTTCAACAACGCTCTCCAGATGCAGCCCACCAGGCCCGGCGAAGGCGGCTGCGCGCCTGCAACCGCTGAATCGGCCGCCACAGCCGCAAAGAGCTGAGCCGAACTCGAACCACCGGACACGAACTCGAATCCCCGCCGTGTTCGCTGGATCAGCCAACCGTAGCCACCTTCTACCCGCAATCTGCGCATTTGCCCTGTGCCTGCAATTCACGCTGACCGGAACCCAAAGGAGTTCCCTGCCCCGATGATGCTTCCCATCCCCGCCGGCTCGTTCCGCGCATATCTGTTTGACTGCGACGGGACCATCGTCGACTCCATGCCGCTGCACTACATTGCGTGGAGGACCGCACTCGATGAGTGGAACTGCCCGTTTCCCGAAGAGCTCTTCTACGCATGGGGCGGCAAGCCGGTGGATGAGATCCTGTCGACGCTGAACGCAATGTACGGACTTTCGATGCCTGTAGACGCCGTGGCCAAACGCAAAGAAGGTCTCTACTTCGATCTCCTGCCGCAACTCAAGCCGATCCCGGAAGTTGTGGAGCACATCGACCTCCAATACGGCCGCATCCCCTTCGCCGTGGTTTCAGGAGGCCGTCGCGCGTCGGTGATCCGGTCGCTGACCGTCACCGGTCTGATCGATCGATTCCAGACCATCGTCGGAGCCGAAGACTACAAGAACAGCAAGCCCGCGCCGGACTGTTTTCTGCTGGCTGCCGAGCGCCTTTTGGTCGAACCCAGCGCCTGCCTCGTCTTTGAAGACACGGACCTCGGAATCCAGGCAGCGACCGCCGCAGGAATGGCCTCAGTCCTCGTCCCCTCGCCCCTCGCGCGCCGCACATAATTCGCCCAAAATTCGTCCAAACATTCGCGCCCAATCCGCCCCAAAATTGCAGCCGTCAAGTGGCCTTCGCGCTCCTATCTCGCGTAGGATTTCAGTTGACACACCAGAATCGCCCGCACGCTTCCACATGGACACCAAATCATCTGACCTCAAGACCGCCGGGCACGATCCACTCGCCCGGGTCCATTGGGCGGCCCTGTTCGGGGTCGCCGCTGCCGTCGTGGTGCTCCACCTGCTCACCAATGGCCGTTACGGCTTCCACCGCGATGAGCTGCAAACCCTTTACGACGCGCGCCACCTCGACTGGGGCTTCATAGCCTACCCGCCGTTCACGCCGTTCGTCGAGCACATCGGAGTGGCCCTTTTCGGACTTTCCCTTGTCGGTCTGCGCCTGTTCTCCGTCCTGGCCCAGGCCACGGGCATCGTCATCACCGGCCTGATGGCGCGCGAACTTGGCGGCAAGCGCCTGGCTCAATTCACAGCGGCCCTCGCCGTCGCCCTTTCGCCTCTGCCGCTGTTTGAGGGCACAGAATTCCAATACACCACCTTCGACTACTTGTGGTGGGTACTGATCGCATACTTCACCATTCGCCTGCTGCGGTCAGACAACCCCCGCTGGTGGCTGGCCATCGGCGCAGCTGTTGGCATAGGCCTGCTCACCAAGTACTCCATTGTCTTTTTCGTCGCCGGAGTTCTGGCCGGAGCCGCGTTCACCGGCGCTCGCCGCTTTTTCAAGAGTCCTTGGTTCTGGGCGGGTATCGCCCTGGCGCTGGCAATATCTCTGCCCAACTTTCTCTGGCAAGTGCGCCACGACTTCATCTCCTACCGGTTTCTTCAGTACATCCACACCCGCGACGTCCAACTGGGGCGCGACGACGGCTTTCTGACCAACCAGCTTTTCATCTGCATCAACCTGTTTGCCGCGCCGCTGGCCATCGCCGGCCTGGTCGACTTCCTGCGCAGCAGCCGCTACCGGATGCTGGCCTGGATGTATTTCGTCCCGCTTGCGCTCTTGTTCATCGGCAATGGCCGGGACTACTACCTGGCCGCGGCCTATCCCATGCTGCTGGCCATGGGCTCGGTGGCAGGCGAATGCTGGGCCGCTCAACCGCCAAAGCTCTCTGCCTCTGCCGAGAAAAAGCTCCGCAAGGGCCAAGTCGCAAAAAGCCGCCGCAGTGGATCCGGGCTAGGCCGACGCTTGACTGTGGGTGTCTTCTTCACCGGCCTCTCCGTCTGCGGCGCGGCCGCCTGTGCCATCATTCTTCCCCTCCAGTCCACTGGCCCGCTGCGCGATTTTGCGCTCGCGAAGAACAACAATCTTGACGAGGAATTCGGCTGGAACGACCTGGTCAAGACCGTCGCCGGCATCCGCGACTCCCTCACCCCCGAGCAACAGGCCCACCTGGGCGTGATGGTGGGCAACTACGGCGAACTGGGCGCATTCGAGATTCTCTCGTCGCCTTACCACTTGCCCCCGCCCCTCAGCCTGGTCAACTCCGCATGGCTGCGCGGTTACCCCACCCCGCCGCCCACCACGCTGATTGTTGTGGGTCTCTCTCGCCAAGCCGTCGATCAGGTATTCACCGGCTGCCAACTCGCCGGTCACAACGCCAATCTCGAAGGCGTCTCCAACGAAGAGAGCTCGTCCCACCCCGACATTTTCGTCTGCGGCCCACCGATCCTTCCCTGGCCCGAATTCTGGAAACGCTATCAAGGCTTCGGCTGAGGACACTCCTTGCGGCAACCGCCCGTTGCATCGCGTCACTTTCCGCTCTGGCCTGCATTTCTCACGGGTCGCCGAAGATCGTAGCGGCGGTCTCCAGACCGGCTGTCATGACGGCGACCTCGCCGCCAGTCGGCGTTAGGATCGACGAACATTTCCCACTGGTCAAAGAACTAGTAAAGAATCACGGCGACGCGGTAACTGGTGAAACCGGATTCGGCATCCTTCGGCGCGCAGGCGCCCACGGCTGCGTAACGGTAATTGCCAGAGCCGACACGGCTGGCAAGATTGCGCGGCAATGCAGAGATATCGGAGTCCTCCCAGACCATCAGGAATGCCGAGCGGCTGTTGTCGCTTGACCCGTTGGAGCAGTAGGCGCGAGCAGCCGATGGATCTCCCAGAATCATGAGCCCGGAGGGCCGGATTAGGCCGGCAACAGACGCCTCGATCTGCTCGCGGGCCAGGACAGGGACGGCGCGAGCGTAGTCGGCGACAGCATAGAGGACCCCACGGCTCGACACCACGGAGATTCCGGCCGAATCGACCTGCGCGCTGAGCAGGTTGGCGCGGTGACCGGGAGAGTTGAGCCAGCCTTGGTGAATGGATGCGACATAGGTGCCGAGGGCAACGTTCTCTTCAATGAGGCTGAAGTGAGCACCGGCGTTCTGGGCGCGCACAGAGAGGTCGGGCTCGCCGCCGTACCGATGGGCTATGGGTCCTTCGGCTGCCATGCGTTCGCAGTGAAGCAGTGCGCTCGCCGCCAGCGCGGAGTCCCATTTGAGTGGCCCGACGCCTGCAGCAGTTCGCGCCTGGTTAGCAAGAGTGAAGAGCTGCTGTGCGGCGGCAGGAATCGACGAGCCGGTCGGGACTATCTCCTGGCCGGGCGCGGCAAGGGCCAGTACTGCGCCCTGCCCGCCGAGGGCAGCGGCCAGAGCAACGGGCCAGCCAAGAGTCAAACTAATACGAAGCATGGTTGATTCAACCCAACTCAGGGGCGAGAGTCGCTGTATTCTGGCTGTGCCCAGGTCAAGCGTTGCAACAGTGAGTAGGCCACAATGAAAATGATAGCCCCGATCAAGTCAGCCCTGCGCCGTACGCGGCGTCAGCCGCTCGCGTGGTTTGGAACGGTCATGCTCGCGCTGTTTGTCGTTGCCGGGGTGGCGGCGCCCTGGATCGCGCCTCGAAATCCAGCGGCAATCGATCTGGAGCATCGATTGGAAGGCCCGTCGGCAACGCACTTTGTCGGGACAGACGAGCTGGGACGGGATACGCTTTCGCGCCTCGTGTGGGGTGCGCGGCTGTCGCTGGCGGTCAGCGTGACCGTGGTTGCAGTGTCGCTGGCGCTGGGCCTGGCCATCGGCGGGCTGGCCGGCTACCGGGGCGGGTGGGTCGACTTGGCGCTCACCACGTTTGCCATGAACACGTTTCTGGCGCTGCCGGGCATTCTGCTGGCGATTGCCTTTGCCGCCTTTCTCGGGCCGGGATTCGTGAACCTGGTCCTTGCGCTGGCGATTGGCGGATGGGCCGGCTATGCGCGCCTGGTAAGGGCGCAGGTTATGGCCGTCCGGGAGAAGGAATATGTGGAAGCGGCGCGGGCCCTCGGCGCGGGCGGAATGCGGATCTTCTTCCGCCATATCCTGCCCAACATCGTCCAGCCGGTACTGGTGCAGGCTGCCATCGGCATGGCCGGCGTGATCCTGGCCGAGGCCACGCTTTCGTTTCTGGGGCTGGGCATTCCCGCTCCGACGCCGAGCTGGGGCTCAATGCTCAACGACGCGCGCTCCCACCTCTTTGACTCGCCGCACCTGGTCCTTGCGCCCGCAATCGCAGTCGCTGGCGCAGTGCTTGGCTTCAACTTTGTTGGCGATGCCCTGCGCGACCGCCTCG
>CAYWSR010000274.1:0-5169 GCA_964460385.1 uncultured Occallatibacter sp.
CCCCCTGGGTTGCCGCCGGACATGATCAAAGAACTGAATAAAATGCCCGTCATAAAGCCGCTGCAGATTGCCTTGCCACCTCCCACAGACGCGCCCCCCAACGCTCCAAAGGACGACAAAGGTATCACTCTGCTCGACAAGCCTCCGGACGACCCTTCGGGTAATGGCAAGGCGGTGGTCAAGAACGCTCCTCCTTCCAAAACCAACTCAGATGTTATTACTCCGGTACCCCTGACCAATCCGAATGCTCTGCCTCTCCCGGTCGTAAGGGATGACCAACCTGACCCGTCGCAAGACCAAGCCAACCAATCGCAAGACTCCGTGACGCCGTCCACAGGTGGTCAAGGCGGCCAAAATCAAGGCGCGGATCAGCCGCAAAATACCGCGACGCAGGCTCCGGGTACCGGGACGACCGGGGTTGGATCCAGCGCCGCTGTCTCCGTTGGGAATGCCGTGTCCGATGCCGCTGCCTCCGCTGCCAGCGATGCTGCCAGCTCTGCACAGGCATCTTCGCAGAACAGCCAGGCCAACCCAAAATTCATTCCGAATTCACCGAACAATGCAAATGGAGAATCAGCGACGGATTCATCCTTCAACGCGTACCGCAACAACCCGGATGCCAACCCCGCGAATGCAACATCCCAATCCGGCGATGTGACCGTCGGCCCCAGCAACCCGAATCCGGGCGGATTTGTCCCTCCCAACCAGCAGGCCCCTCAGTCCGACGCTGCTGCTGCCGCTGCCGCTGATGCCGCCGCGGCAGGCGTAGGCGCCGCCGATTCTGCCGCTTCTGCTCAGTCCTCTCCGCCTGCTTCCGCTCCGGCATCGAATCAGCCATCGTTGGCAGATATACAGGCCCAGATCGCAAGCCAGCTCAAGGCCGGCAACCTCGGCGGCCACCTGGTGGAGGGCGATGAAGGGATGGAAGGCGTGACAAATTCGAACGCAGGCTTGCAGATGCCGGCGATCGGCAATCTGGACACGTCGGTCGAATTCGGAGGTACTCTGTCGGTCGCAACCCTGTCGTCGATCTACACGGGCTACGTCGTCACCCCAGGCCAGAACGGATCGAGCGTGATCGTGGCTGGAACAACTCAAGTGGCGACGCCCAGCAGTTTGATGACCGCGCCGTCGCTTCAAGTTTCAACCCCAGGTGCGCTTATGACCGCGCCCTCCATGCAGGTTCAATTTCCGAGCTCGGTGATGACCGATCCGAGCAGTCAAGTTCAGTTTCCGAGCGCGGTAATGGTCATTCCTTCAAGCCAGATCAATTTTCCTTCGAGCTTGATGAGCAACCTCGTTCTACAAGCCGCGTTGTGCGGCCGTTGACCCAAAACGAACCGTACGCTGTCTGATTTTCAATCTTTGCTCCGGGGGATTCTCCAATGAGGCGCATCATCAAACGAAAAGCCGATCGCGGGGTCAGAGCGTGGAACTCCCTGGCACCGGCCCTGCTGCCATTCTTGATCTGGGCGCTCGCCTCACCAGCCGTCCTGACCGCCCAGGCTCCCGGCACCACCTATATCGTCAACCAGACCATCGGCAGCGGCAGCGTTGTGGGGCAGATCGTCACCGATGGAAAGGTCGGGGTTCTTGGCTCGTCGGATATTTTGAGTTGGAATTTGAATCTGAACGGGGTCGGGGCCAGCGCCATCCTGACTTCGGCTGGCGCCACCAGCACCGTCTTGCTCTCGGGGAGCGATCTGACCGGCACAAACGCGGGCCTCTACTTCAATTTCAGCGGAACGGACGGTGGCTATGTCGGCATCCAGGATAGTCAGCAGATCGCTAGCGGAAACAAATATATGTGCGAGAACACGAATTGGTTCGGCTGCAAGCCCGGCGCCAGCGTCGTGCCGGGATCCTACACGGACCCCTCCGCGCAATTCGCCGCCGAGAGCGGCGTCCAGGAGATTGGCGCGGCGGGACCAACCGGGCCAAACATCTCGGATCAGGCACTTATTAACTCACTGGAGACGCTGGCCCAGGCGCGTACGGCCCAGGCGCTGATTAACCAACTGGAAGCACAGATACTGCTTGGGCTCAACGAGCAGATTAGCTGCGGGAACTGCGGCGGCGGCTCCATCAGCTTCGGGAGCACAGACGCTTCGGCTCATGGCCGTTACGCGTTTTCGCCGGAATGGACGCTGATCGGCGGTGCCGACCTTGGGCAGTATCAACAGCAGGAAGCCGATGTGAGTTTCACAACAGGCACTGCTGCCGCCATTCAATACGATCCAACCAAGTTCGGCGCGTCCCGGCCGTATGCGGAAGCAGGCTTCTCCGCCACATACCAGAGGATCACCTATAACCGCAGCTATGACAGCAGCACCGGTTCGTCCAGCGGCGTGGGCAAGACCCATGGCTACGATTTCAGCGCCTATGCTGAGGCGGGCTGGGTCGACCGCATTTCGCCACGCACTGAGGCTGGGGCCTATCTGAGCTATTCGAGGCTTTGGCAGAACATTGCTGGTTATACGGAGCCGTCTAGCAGCAGTAATCCGCTGAACGCCGCAATCCCCGCCGGCACTGACGTAATGGATGTCGCGGCCTTCAACGCTCAGGCTACCCGCCTGTTTGGGCGCAGGGTTGAGGCCGACTTCAACGGCGCCGTGGAATGGGCGTTCAATGCCCATAGCGGGCTTAAGGCGACGGTCGCCGACACCGAAGCCGCGGCCTCGCAGCACAGTTTTGCCTACTATCAGTTGGGCAGTCGCGTGAGCATCCGGCTGAAGAGCAAACTGACTGCCGATCTTTTCGTCAACAGCGTTCTGGCCGCTCACGGAATCGGATGCAGCGCCCATGGCGGCTTGGGCTTTCGCTGGGCATTCTAGTCTGGCTCGGGCGGAGAGCCGGCATCGATCGACGATCAAATCCCCCACTTTCAAGTGTTAGCCTAGTCGTTTGATGGCCATGGCTTCTCAGGTTGATTTTCTGGTGATGGGCGCGGGGGTTGCCGGCCTGCGCGCGGCTATTGAGCTGGCTCGTCACGGCGAAGTCCTGGTGGTGACCAAGGAGTCGCTCAGCGAATCGAACACGCATTACGCGCAGGGCGGAATCGCCGTGGCTACCGAGGGCGACGCCGATGTAGCGCTGCATCTTGAAGACACGGTCAACGCCGGCGATGGCCTGGTGTACTATCCAGCTGCGGAAGCGCTGGTCCGCGAGGGTCCTGTCCGCGTGGCCGAACTCATCGAGTGGGGCGCCGCATTCGACAGTGAGGCCGGCCACTTGTTGCGCACACGCGAAGGCGCTCACTCGCTGGCTCGCATCCTGCACGCCAACGGCGACGCCACTGGAGCCGAGATCAGCCGGTCGCTGGTGGCCTACGCCCGCGCTCGTGAGCGCATTCATTTTGCCGAGTGGACCATGGTCACGGGCCTGGTCGTTGCCGATGGCCGCGTTGTTGGTGCTGACCTTGCCCCGGCCGGACCGCTCGCGCCGGACCAGAACAGCTATCGCCTTGCCGCGCGCGCAGTGCTGATTGCCGCGGGAGGCGCTGGGCAGGTCTTCAGCGACACAACCAACCCGTCCGTCGCTACGGGAGACGGCATCGCGCTTGCCGCTGCCGCCGGCGCGGAGTTGGCCGACATGGAGTTCTACCAGTTCCATCCGACGGCTCTTTCTCTTGCTGGCGCGCCACGCTTCCTGCTGTCGGAAGCTCTGCGTGGCGAAGGCGCCTACCTGAGGAATGCGGACGGCGAGCGCTTTATGGAGCGCTATCATCCCCTGCTCGAACTTGCTCCGCGCGACGTGGTGGCGCGGGCCATCGCTTGTGAAGGCAAGGGCAAAAAGCCCGGCGAGCTGAGGCCGGTGCACCTGGACATGCGTCACGTCACCGGCATTGACCTGAACAGGCGCTTCCCCGGCATCAGCACATTCCTTGGGGCACATGGACTCGACCTGGCTCGCGACCTGATCCCAGTGCGGCCTGCCGCGCACTACCTGATGGGCGGAATCCGGACAGACCTCAACGGCCGCACCAGCCTTGCCGGCCTCCACGCTGCGGGAGAAGCTGCCTGCACGGGCGTGCACGGCGCCAATCGGCTCGCGTCAAACTCGCTGCTCGAAGGGCTGGTCTTTGGCGCGCGCGCGGCCCAGGCCATGCTCGACGACGATCTTCCCTTTGTTGACCTGGCCCCGCCGGAGATGAGCATAACGCCGCTCACCAGCGACGAAGAGGCCCAGCTTGAAAAGCAAATCGCCGAGTTGCAAACCGCGATGTGGAGCTACGCCGGTTTGTTGCGCGAGAACCTGTTTCTGCTGGAGGGATTTGCGGCGCAAGCGGAGTTTGCCGACGGCCTCAAGAAGCTGGTCCGGGCGGGCAAGGGGAGCCGGCGGCTGCACGAAGCTCTGGCCCTCAACCGCGTGGCCCACGCCATTCTGCACGCGGCCTTGGCCCGCACCGAAAGCCGTGGCGCGCACTTCCGCATCGACTTTCCCAAGCGCGACGACGCCAACTTCCAGAAGCACTCGGTGTTTCGCCCCGGCGAGAGCTCGCCCTGGAGCCCGAGTGGCAAGGTTGAATTCGAAGCGTGGTAAGGGCAGAGGGGGCGCTTTGGGGTTCAGGAGATCAATCCGACTGCACCCCGAATCACGTACCCACGGTAGTGGATTGGATGGCGACAGGAATGGCCCAGCTAGTCGATCAATCAAGCCTTGCAGAATCCCTGCGCGCGTTCCATACGGAGACGGGCCGATCGCTGCTCGATCTGGTGGATGAGTCGCCGGTTTTGCTGATCTTTCTTCGCCACTTTTCGTGCGCATTCTGTGCGCAAGCGCTCGATCGCGTTGCGAAGATGCGGTCGCAGATTGAGGCCAAGGGCGCTCGGCCTGTCTTTGTGCATCTGGGCACACCGGAGCGAGCCAGGCCTTACTTCGACTATTACAATCTGTCCAACGTAGAGCGGATCAGCAATCCGGAGGCGACGCTCTATCAGCTTCCCTTCTTTGCCTTGTCGCGCACGAATCCCTTTTTCCACTTTTTTAGTCTGACGGTTTGGAAGGGCTGGCTCAGTGGCGCAATGTTCAAATACGGCATCGGCATGATCAAGGAAGATGCGGAGCAGATGCCGGGCGTGTTCTTTCTTAAGGGCCGGACGATCATACGCGCCTTTCGCCACAAGACAATTGCCGATGAGCCGGATTACCTGAAGCTGGTTGGGGCGG
>CAYWSR010000275.1:0-5169 GCA_964460385.1 uncultured Occallatibacter sp.
CCGCCAGGTGATAGTCGCGCAGTCCGCCCGGACAATCCTTCAGATTCGGTTCCAGGTGGAAGATCGTGTTGCCGTACTTCGCGTGCCGGTTGCGCGCAATCTCGCCCAGCTTCTGCGTAATCGTGTTCCACTCGCTCAGCACCAGCCCCGGCAGCACCGTCTGGTGCAACTGCTGATACAGCGGAAACTGTCCGGCCAGAAACCGCCTGTCCAGCGTCGCCAGCGTGAACTCCAGGTTGTCCGGATCGAAACGCCCCGCTTCCTTCACTGTCCGCGAACTGGGGCTCGCCCTGAGCCCGATGTCCCACATCCCCTGGATAATCCCCCTGACCGCGTCCTTCGCATGCTCCTCGGTCTTTTCATCCGCAAACGCAAACAGCACATCGATGTCGGAGTAGGGGAACAGATCCTTGCGTCCGTAGCCGCCCAGGGCCAGCAAGGCAATGTTCTGCGTGGGCTGTCCGCCAAAGGCCCTCCGCCACATTTCAATCAGGATGCGGTCGACCACGGCGGACCTGCGGCGGATCGCGGCGGTCCCGTCTCCGGTGCGCTCGCAGGTCTGGCGGACGAGCGCCATCTCCCGCATATACTGCTCCCGAAGATCGTCAACCGCAAAAGCGACTGGATTCATAAGGGTTTGTGTGTGGCCCTGCAGTAGCAGTTTTGGGTTAGGCCGTACCGGTTTGGTGTCGGGCCCTGCCGTAGCAGTAAGGAATTGTTAACAGAATAAGCGATTTTCCCGCCGCAGGGGAGGATTGGCCGCCAGAGCGTGGAAAACGCAAGGCAGGAGATCGCGGGAGCGGATGCCTGGGCTGGCTCGCGCCGAACGGAAAATGCCCGTGATCCCCGGCACTTGGGACCTACCGCTGGCCGTGTTTCTCTGATGTCGGAACGCGGACAGGGTTCCACTTGAAAGAGTTCGAGAATGGACATAGATAGCACCGGGTGCTACACTAAGAGGGTTCCAGATCAGGCCGGGAATTCAGCACGGGTTTTCAAAACGGCTTGGTTTTCCAGGGCGGCCCGAAAGGCTCTCATCGACGATGACGAGCTTTGCAAGGCCATCCGCCAGGTGATGCTCGGCCAGGCCGACGACCTCGGCGGCGGAGTCTACAAGAAGCGGCTGGACAAAAACAGGTCCCGCTCGATAATCCTTGCGAAGGGCCGACGGTTCTGGGTCTATGAATACCTGTTCGCCAAGAAGGATCAGGCGAATATTACCAACGGAGACTTGGCCAGGCTAAGGAAGATCGCCAAGGGCTACGAGGCGCTTACGCCACAACAGTTGGACGAGCTTATCGACGATGGCTCGTGGATGGAGATTTGCAATGGCGACTAAACCGAAGTTCAAGAACGACATCTCCGAGGCCCTTCATTCTTCAGCATCCGCGCTGTTCCGGGTGGGCGCATTCGACAAAGCCACCATGCGCGAATTCGACGAGTCCTGCCTCGCCGCTCCCCCTCCAATGCCGCCGCGCCGCATCAAGCGCATCCGCGAGAGCCAGCACGTCAGCCAGCCCGTCTTCGCGCGCTACCTCAACACCAGCTCGTCGACCATCGAGAAGTGGGAGTCCGGCGCGAAAAAGCCCAGCGGCATGGCCCTCAAACTGCTGGACATCGTCGAGAAGCATGGGCTGAAGGTCCTGGCGTAAGGCACTGCCCCGCTAGTCTTGCTCAGCCGCCTTGCGCTCCTCGATCAAATCAAGCGCGCGCTGCAGATTCTCAGACGCGATTTGGTGGTAATACGGCGCTTGCGCTGACGTCCACTCCTCAAGCGCCTCGCGGCAAGCGGCGACGGCCTCCTGCAGCTTCTCGGTCCCGCTCTCGCGCTCGCCCAAAGTCCCGAGCGCGTTTCCGAGGTTGTTCTGGGTTGCGGCCCAGTCCAGCGGCACGCGCTCCCGCGTCCGCTCCTTCAGCGCCTCGCGGAAAGCGGCGACGGCCTCCTGCAGCGTCTCGGTCCCGCTCTCGCGTTCTCCCAAATTCCGGAGCGCGTTTCCGAGGTTGTTCTGGGTTGCGGCCCAGTCCAGCGGCACGCGCTCCCGCGTCCGCTCCTTCAGCGCCTCGCGGTAAGCGGCGACGGCCTCCTGCAGCGTCTCGGTCCCGTTCTCGCGCGCGCCCAAGGTCTGGAGCGCGGCTCCGAGGTTGTTCTGGGTTGCGGCCCAGTCCAGCGGCACGCGCTCCCGCGTGTACTCCTTCAGCGCCTCGCGATAAGCGGCGACGGCCTCCTGCAGCTTCTCGGTCCCGTTCTCGCGCGCGCCCAAAGTCCGGAGCGCGTTTCCGAGGTTGTTCTGGGTCGTGGCCCACTTGAGCGGCACGCGCTCCCGCGTGTACTCCTTCAGCGCCTCGCGATAAGCGCCGACGGCTTCCTGCAGCTTCTCGGTCCCGCTCTCGCGCTCGCCCAAAGTCCGGAGCGCGGCTCCGAGGTTGTTCTGGGTCGTGGCCCAGTCCAGCGGCACGCGCTCCCGCGTGTACTCCTTCAGCGCCTCGCGGTAAGCGGCGACGGCCTCCTGCAGCGTCTCGGTCCCGCTCTCGCGCGCGCCCAAAGTCCGGAGCGCGTTTCCGAGGTTGTTCTGGGTCATGGCCCACTGCAGCGGCGCGTGCTCCCGCGTCCACACCTGAATCACTTGCCGGTATGCCGCCACGGCCCTTTCCAGTGGCCGCGCCTGGCCCGACTGTTCGCCTACGGTAGACTCGACCAGCGCGAAGGAGTGGAGAAGCGAGGCGCGGTTCTCGGGCGTCATCCCCGGCGGCATCCGTTGAATCAGCGGGCCGAGCCGCCTTGCGATGGGCTCGAGCGTCTCCACCAAGTATTTGCCGGAGTCAACCACCGAGGGAGCAGCCGAAGTTGCGGCCACCGCCGCGATGGCTACCCCTAGCAACTCGGCAAATGCCGGCTCAAGCATCCCTTTCGTGATCAGGAACGGTTCTGGGCGGGAGTGCTCGCTTGACGCGGTTACGAAATGAAGTTCGATGCATGGCTCGCTTCCGGCAAGGCTGCGCAGGCTGCCCCAGATGAGCAAGTCCCCGCCATTGCGCTTGAGCAGCTTTCGAGCCTTTTCGTTCGGTTTTAGAAGGGCAGAGTCGTTCCCCACATCGCGGTCGAGTTTCAGTTCAAGAGCGGCGGGGACAATCTCCGCGCACTCTGGCCCTAGTTCCTTCTCAAGGGACCGGATAACGGCCTCGCGAACTCTAGGCCCGTCTTCATCGAACCCGAAGTGGGCTACGTAGATGGAAAGCTTGTTGCCGCGCGCCTTCGCTGTCTTGCCTGCCCGGCGAAAATGCGCCCATCGCCCGAGGAACCAGCCGAGGCCCATCAACAAAGCAACACCCAAAACGTTGGGAACAGGCGCCTCGGCCCAACCCGGAAGCGTTTGATGGGTAACATGCTCCCAAAGCAGTTTCACCGGCTGGGTCAGGCCGCCGCCCACAGCGGCCGCGAGCATGCCTTCCAGCACGCCCGGAAATCTTGGCCCGGAACCTCGCTCGCCTCCGCGGGATGCACTCATTTGTCCGCCTGGATTGACTGGGGATGATGATGTGCGCCGAGTATAGCAGAGGTAATGTTGCGGATCCGACGGGCAATCCAGCGGCAAGTATCGCCGCGTGCTTCGCGCGGACAATCTGTCTGATCAGCCTGCTGGAACTTCAGTGAATTCTTGCCCTTACAGCGCGCTCTCGCCCCGCTCGTCGTTGCGGATGCGGATCGCATCATCCAGCTTGCTGACAAAAATCTTCCCGTCGCCGATCCGGCCCGTTCGCGCCGCCCCGATGATCGCCTGGATCGCCTTCTCCCGCAGCTCGTCCGGAATCACCAGCTCGATCTTTACCTTGGGCAGAAGATCGACGGTGTATTCGCGTCCGCGATAGAACTCCGTGTGGCCCTTCTGGCGGCCGTGGCCGCGGGCCTCCAGAATCGTCATTCCTTCAATGCCTGCTTCAAGCAGCGCATCCTTCACAGCATCCAGCTTCGAGGGCTGGAGAACAGCTTCGATCTTGAGCATAAAGCGATTGCCTCGTTTGACAGCCTATCAGGCTGGACGGGTTGTTCGTCTGTTCCCGTCGAAAGTTTTTCCATCAAATATTCTTGCGCCCCGATAGGTTCGCGCGATGCCCAGTTTTGGCCATGCGCGATCTCCCAACCGGCTCAGGAATTCAGGTCGTATCCTTCTTCTCCATGCTGCGAGAGGTCAAGCCCGGCCGATTCCTGCTCCGGCGTCACCCGCAGGCCGATCGTCTTGTCCACCACCACCAGCAGGACCAGCGTTCCCACAATCGAGATTCCCCAGGCAATTCCAACCCCCGCAAGCTGGTTCAGCACCTGGCCCCAGTGTCCGTCGATCGCTCCTGTTGGGACGCCCTTGCCAAAGGCCGCGTTGATCGCCCTGGTGGCAAACAGCCCGGTCATCAGCGCGCCCAGTGTCCCGCCCGCCCCGTGCACGCCGAATGCGTCCAGCGAGTCATCGTAGCCCAGCCGGCTCTTTACCTCAAACACCATAAACGAACAGAAGGCCCCGGCAACGACCCCAATCAGCAGGGCAGAGAACGGCTGAACATAACCGGAAGCCGGCGTAATCGCCACCAGTCCTGCGACGGCTCCTGAGATTGCGCCCAGCGCGGTCGGCTTGCCGTTGTGAATCCACTCCGCCAAGGTCCATCCAATTGCAGCGGCCGCCGCGGCAAAGTGCGTATTGATGAAAGCGCTCGTCGCCAGCGGGCTTGCCGCCAGCGCGCTGCCGGCGTTGAATCCAAACCAGCCCACCCAAAGCAGGCACGCGCCAATGAAGCTCAGAACCATCGAATGCGGCGGCATCGGCGTTTGCGGATAGCCCATGCGCTTGCCCAGGTAAATGCATGTCACCAGGGCCGAGACTCCCGACGTCACATGCACCACCGTTCCGCCGGCAAAATCCAGGCTGGGGAAGTGTCCACTCGACTGATTCAGAAACCCGCCCACGCCCCAAACCATGTGCGCCATCGGACAATATACGAACAGCGACCACAGCGAGAGAAACGCCGCCATCGCGCTGAACTTCATCCGCTCGGCAAACGCTCCCGTAATCAGCGCCGGCGTGATGATGGCGAACATCAGTTGGTAGATCATGTACGTCTGTTCGGGAATCGTGGCCGCGTAGTCGGTATTCGGAGTCAGCGTGACCCCGCGCAAAAACA
>CAYWSR010000276.1:0-5168 GCA_964460385.1 uncultured Occallatibacter sp.
CGGTAAGTCTGGTGCCCCCTTCCGCCGAGTTCGCCGCGGCCATCGTCACCACAGCCGGTGCGCCCCCGCCTACCGTGATGCTTAACGAGCCAGTGCCGGAGAGCTTCTCGCTGGGGCTCGCAACCGCCGCAAGCGTGCCGTTGGAATAGGCGGTGCCCGTGCCCGCCGTGCCCGTATAGGCCAGGGTGTTGGCCGCAGAGGCGGTGAGAGTGTTGTCGCTGATTGCGATGTCGCCGCTCGCTCCCGAGGTTCCGGAAACAAGGCTGAGCCTCGACCCGCCCGCATCCGTCAACACGCTGGCTGTGATGCCGGCCCCGGACCCGTTGATTGCCGCAGCCAGGCCGGAAAGCGTGTTGTCCGACGAATTCAGCGTGATGGTCTGCGCCTTGCCGCTGCCCGCCTGGACAGTGATCGAGCCGGACAGCTTATCGGCAGCATTCGCTATGGGAGCCAGATAGCCGCTCGAGGTCTGAGCCAGGGAGGTCACCGTCACCGTGTGCGTCCCGGCTATTGCCGTGTTATTGGCCGCGGTAATCGACATCACGTTCGGGTCCGAAACGGATCCCTCCTTCTCTGCGATCACCCCCTGAAAATCCGTCAGCCCGCTCAGGTCGTTGGAGAGATTCGAGAAAAGCGTGCCCAGGCTGGAGATAGTCGTATCCTGAGCCTCGAGCGAGCTCAACTGGTTCTTCCACGGAGTCTCCACATTCTGCAAATTGCCGACGATCTCCGCCACCGTCGCGCTGACGTTGAATCCCGCCCCGCTGGTCGGCGACCCAAAACTCAGCCCTACTGTGCCCATCCCTTCGCTCCTCGCCAATCCCATGCAGCCATCGAACCAACAACCGTTGCCGCGGATTGGAATTGGCTCATTGTGTTTCGTTCATGCGCCTGCAACGGACGCAGAGAAGGGCGTTCGCCGCGGCAAACGCCCTTCTGCTGGTCCGGGGTTGATTTCACCGGCCCGTTGCCGGCGATTCGGTTACTGCAGCAGTTTGGTCACTTCCTGCTGCATGCTGTTGGCCTGCGCCAGCGCCGAGATGCCGGTCTGGCTCAGGATCTCGTACTTCGACATGTTCGAGGTTGCCGCCGCATAGTCGGTCGCCTGCACCGCGTTCTGCGCCGAGGTTACGTTCTCTGACTGCGTGCTCAGCACCGAGCTGACCGCATTCAGCGTGTTGATTTGCGCGCCGATGTAGCCGTCCTGCGCTGCTACATCCGTGATCGACGCGTTGAGGCTCGTCAGCGCCGCTTCCGCATCTCCCTGGTTGGAAAGATCGGTTGCGCTTAACGACTGGCCGGCGCCATCGGAGTAGCTGATGGTCGCGATCCCGGTCGATCCGTTCAGGTCTGAAGTGATGCCCGTGTTCGTGGTCCCGCCATACGTCGTGGTAGGCGTGGTGGTGGGAAACACTTCGGTCGTTGCCTGATCGTTGATGCCGCCGCTGCTTGCGATGCCAATGCTGTAGTAGCTCTGTGCGGTTGTCACCGTCGTGGCGGCCGTATAGGCAACGGTGCCGGCGGCCGTGGTCTCGTCGCCGTTTCCGAGATCTCCGCCAGGAGCGGTGTAGGTCGCGGTCAGAGCCGAATTTGACGATGTGAAAACGATGTTCTTACTGGTCTGGCTGTACGTGGCGGTAACCCCGTAGTCGCCGGAATTGATCGTCTTCGCCAGGTCCTGCAGCGTATCGGTGGTGCCCGTTCCGCCCAGGGTTATTGAGGTTTCTGGAATAGCCACGCCGCCGCCGTTGGCCGCGACGCCGCCGAAGGTGAGAACGCCGTTGAGTGAATCCGTTACCGACGTGCCGGCTCCGGTTAGAGCCAACGTGCCGATCGTGCTGGTGCTCAGAGCGCCCGTTGTGGGCTGCCCGGCCAATGTTGCAGCCGTGGCCGTGCCCGCGACGGAAGATTCGGTCGGGGCGGTGACGGCCACAACCGTCGCGTCGGCGCCGCCGCCTGCGGCTGTAAACGCGAGGGAGCCGGCGGTGTTTACGGCCGTGATTCCCCAACCGGCATTCAGGGACTCATAGTTGTTGATGGTCTTTGTCAGGTCGGCAGCGTTGTCCGTCGAGCCCGCCAAGCCGAGTGTAAAGGCCTTCGCGGTGCCGTTGATACCGGTGAGCGTCAACGTGCCGCCGGTCAGAACATCGCCACCAGCGCCGCCAACGACGAAGGTACCCACTGCGCCCCCGGTTCCCACGGCCAGAGGAGTGTTGGTGAAGGTGGCATTGGCAGCCTGCGTCAACTGGTCATCGGTGATGCCTGTGCCGGTGACGCTGGCTGCCGAGGTTGCCGACGTGAAGGTCAGCGTGCTGATGCCGGCGCCAGTGGTGGCGACCGCCGCCGTGATTCCGTACCCGGCAGCGTTGATCGTCGCCGCAAGGTTGGTGAGGTTGTCGGTCGAGTCCGCCGCGCCCAAGGTCACGGTATGGCTGGCTCCCTTGGAATCGACGATGTTGAGGGTGCCCGCCAACGGATCCAGGGTGCCGTCGTGCACACCGAGGGTGCTCAGAGATGCGATCTCGCCGGCCGCGGTGCCGCTGCCAACGCCCTGGCCGGAGATGATGATCCCCGTGTCGGCTTTGCCGTCTCCGCCATATTCAGCCGCGCCCGCGGTGGCCACAGCCCCGCTCCCGGCCTGGGCCGCGGTTCCGAACGTCGCGGTCAAGCCAAGACCCGAGCCGTTGATCGCGCTCATCAATCCCTGCACGGTATTTGCATAGTTGGTGCCGTTGCCTACCGAAATCGTCGCCGAGGTTGGAGATACCGCGCCGCTTACCGACGTCTGAAGGTACGAGACCTGGATGGACGTTGTGGCTGTGGCCAGGCCAAGGCTATCGTTGACGGTTGCAGCCTTGCCGTCGTTGGAAAGGTCGACAAATACGTTGGACCCGTTGGCGCCGGTGCTGTAAGCCATCGTGCCGCCGGTGTCGCCCACGTTGGACGAAGACAGCGTGCGAATGTTCAGGGAGTCGACCGAGGCGCCTACCGTCGAAGAATCGCCGGTGTAGATGTTGGTGTTCGAATTGAAAACCTGCTGGTTGTTATACGTGGTCGTCGTGCCGATGTTCGAGATCTCCGACAGGATCGACTGGTATTCCTGGTTCGCGGCCGTATCCTGCGAGCTGTTGAGGGTGCCGTTCGAGGCTTCGGTAGCCAGCGTCACGGCCCGGTTGAGCAGGTTGGTCACTTGCGAAAGTGCGCCATCCGCCACTGTCAGCAGCCCCACGCCTTCACTTGCGTTGGTCTGCGACTGCATCAGCGCCTGGTTGTTAGCCTGCAACCCGTCGACCAGCGAAAGGCCGGCTGCGTCGTCTGCGCCGGAGTTGATCTTCGATCCGGAAGACAGTTGCTGCAGCACCGTGTTCAGGCTGTTATTACTGTTGTTCAGGTTATTCTCCGCGTAGATCGCGGAGAGGTTGTTTAAGACACCCAGGGACATGGGGTTCTCCTTGTGGATGCGTGGATTTGCGGGCCTACCACGATCGCGCCCCCATTTCTTTGTTCAACCCTGGGTTGCTGCTTCCGTGGCGGTAGCCGCCGCATCTGGCCTCTTTTTCGGCCCCCCCCTGCGCGACTTTATTCAAGCCTCTCCAATGTCCCAACTGGGACACTTCAATCTGGTAGATTCTAATTCTTTAACCTTTCGCCCGCTCTGCCGATAAGGCTCTGCAAGGAGCCTTTGCGGCCATGATCCAGCTGACACGCCTCAACGGAATACCCATTGTGCTCAACAGCGATCTGATCAAGACCGCCGAATCCAGCCCGGACACTATGATCACGCTCATCAACGGCGAAAAGCTGATTGTCAAGGAGACCTGTGAGGAGATAACAGAACGCGTGCTTCAGTATCGCGCTCGGCTGCTCACGCTGGTTGCGCGGCGGCTTCCCAGCCTGAAAGAACTGCAGCCGGCGGCCTCGCTTGCCAGCCTCGACCTGAGGGAATCTCCCGGCGGAAAAGCGCCGCCGAAACCAACCTCAGGCAAGCAAGAGAATTGACCGCATCGAACGCCCCGGAGCACGGGTTTGCTGAAGGAGTCTCCCCATGGACAAGTCGAGCGTTGGCGGAGTGGTCCTGGCCGTCGCGGGCATTCTTGCCGGCCTGTTCATGGAAGGAGGGCATTTGAGCCAGATTCTACAGCCGACCGCCGCGCTGATTGTGCTGGGCGGCACCATGGGCGCGGTCCTGCTGCAATTCCCGCTGGCCACCGTGATCGCCTCGTTTCGCAACCTGGGCCGCGTTTTCTCAGCTCCCCGGCAAGACACCAGCCAGCTGATTGAGCACCTCGTTCTCCTCGACCACAAGGCCCGCCGCCACGGCCTCATCTCCCTCGACAGCGACCTGCAATCCATCGAAGATCCCTTCCTGCGCCAGACGTTGATGCTCGCCGTCGACGGAACCGAGCCGGCCGAGTTGCGCAGGATCATGCACGTACGCCTGGACTCCTCGACCGAAGGCGAAGAGCGGCTTCCCGCGGTCTTTGAGTCGGCCGGCGGCTTTTCGCCCACCATCGGCATTCTGGGCGCGGTGCTGGGACTGATCCAGGTAATGCAGCATCTTGACAACATCCAGGAGGTCGGTCGCGGCATCGCGGTGGCGTTTGTTGCCACCATCTACGGCGTGGGCCTGGCCAACCTCTTTTTCCTGCCCTTTGCCGGCAAGATGCGTATCCGCATCCGCGAGCAGAATCTGCGCCGCGAGATGATGCTGGAAGGTGTGGCATCTATCCTTGAGGGGATCAATCCGCGCATGCTTGAGATCAAGCTGGCCGGCTTTGTGAATGAAGACGCGCAGCTGGCCAAAGGGCGTGCCGCATGAGAGGCCGTGTTCCCCGGAGCCGCGTCACGCACGATCGCTGGCTGGTCTCCTACGCTGACTTCATCACCCTGTTGTTCGGATTCTTCGTGGTCCTCTACGCCTTTGCGCGCGCCGACCAGAAAAAGCAGCAGCAGATTACCTCGTCGATCGATCAGGCATTCCAGTCGCTGGGAATCTTTCCCGGCTCGAGCCGGCATCCTGGCCAGGCCCCCGAAGCCGGTGCCGAAAAAGCAGTGATGCCGATGAACATCGTTATGGGCGAAGACGTGCTCGCGCCGGCCCGCGTCAAGGAGGACCTCGAAGGCCTCCGACGCGACTTGCAACAGACGCTCTCCAACCAGGTGGCGAC
>CAYWSR010000277.1:0-819 GCA_964460385.1 uncultured Occallatibacter sp.
TGCGAATGGATGGGGCACCCGGCACCCGGCGGTGTTGGTTTCCCACCCATTCGCGATGAAGCTGCGAATGGATGGGGCACCCGGCGGTGTTGGTTTCCCACCCATTCGCGATTTCTTCCTCGAAGTACCGCGAAAGGATGGGGCACGGAGCTCAAACGCGGTCAGGCGGCCGGAGAATCAAGGGCTGCGCGATAGAATGGCTTCCAATTGCAGTGATATGGAGGCTCTATGCGCAGAATGGTTCTTGCAGTGTTGGCGGCAGTGTTCGCGATTGTACCGGTGACGCCGATGGTGGCGCAGGGATCGCCCGCTCAGCCGGGCGCAGATCGACCGTACACGATCGAGTACTACTACAAGTGCCAGTGGGGACATCAGGCGGAGTTTCTGAGCCTGTTTCTGAAGAACCACTATCCGCTGTTGAAGAAGATTCAATCGACCGGGCGGATTTTGTCGGTAAAGATCGAACAGCCTGCCTACCATACGTCAGAGGAGTTGCGCTGGGATTACCGGGTGACGATTGTCTACAAGAATTCTGCTCTGGCGACGACGGCGAATCCGGACGAAGAAGCGATGATCAAGCAACTTTGGCCGGACCAGGAGACTTACAAAAAAGAGGAACAGCGAAGGTTCGAGATTCTGCTTGGGCATATCGATTTGCCGGTGACGGATATAACGCCGAAGTGAAGTTGGGTCCAGGGTCCAGGGTCCAGGGTCTGGGGTCTGGGGTCTAGGGTCCAGGGTCCAGGTTGCAGGGACCTGGGGGACTACGGGGCTGAGAGACTGAATGGATCTGGATTTGGCCTGGAGGAAGTATGGCCC
>CAYWSR010000277.1:829-5132 GCA_964460385.1 uncultured Occallatibacter sp.
CAGGCGGTACCCTTTACACCGTTAACGCCAACACGAAAGCGACGGTCGTGAATGTCGCGTCAGCGGCCAATTTCACCGGCCCTCTGCTCTTCTGGCTGAACAACTACTTCTTCAGCAGCGGCTTGATCGCGCCGATGAGCGTGTCCGCGATGATGTTGGAGCCCTTTGCAGTGGGATGGATTCCGTCGGCCTGAATCACTCCCTGCTGATGGACGAGGCCGCTATAGATCATGGGCACAAAGGCCACGTGGTGCTGGGCGGCGAGTTCGTGGAAGACCTTTTCGAACTCGCGAATGTAGTCGGGCCCGTAGTTGGGCGGCAGCGTGATGCCGGCAAGCAGCACCTTGATGTGCGCGGCTTCAAGCGTGGTGAGCACCTGGTCGAGATTGCGGCGCGTCTCGGCGAGCGGAAGGCCGCGGAGGCCGTCGTTTCCGCCGAACTCGACCACCACGGCGGCCGGATGTAAAAGGACAATCGCATGCACATTGGTTGCGGCATCTTTGGTCGTCGCCCCGCTCGTCCCCTGGTTGATCACCTTGTAGTGGTAGCCGGCTGCGTCGAGCTTGCGCTGGAGAAAGTCCGGGTAGGAATCGCCGGCGGGAAGGCCATAGCCCGCGGTGATGCTGTCGCCAAAGCAGACGAGAACTGAGGGTGGGGGGGACGGCGGTGCAGCGGCGTGTGAAATTTCGCAGCCGAGCCCGGCACAGAGCAATCCAATCAGCAAGAATGAGACGAGATGACGGCGACAAACGTCCACAGGATTAGTGTAGGGGATTGGGTCTCGGGTCTAGGGTCTGGGGTCTCGGGTCTCGCGTCCCACCCTAAACGCAAAGAACGCGTTTAGGATGGGGCACCCTCAGGAGTGGGCTGGACTCGAGATTCTGGGAGGGAAGGTTGATCGAAGTCAAGGACGCACGGAAGTGGATTCAGAACGGCGCTCGCCGGGTTGACATCCTGAAAGGCATCTCGCTTACCATTCCTGCCGGGCAGTTCGTTGCCGTTGTGGGCGCAAGCGGCAGCGGGAAGAGCACCCTGCTGGGCCTGCTCGCGGGGCTCGACACCCCCAGCTCGGGCGAGATCTGGCTTGACGGGGTGCCTATTCACAACCTCGCCGAGACGCAGCTTGCCGAAGTTCGCGGGAAGAAGATCGGCTTCGTGTTTCAGTCGTACCAGCTTATCTCCACCCTCACCGCCCTCGAAAACGTGCTGCTGCCCTTTGAGCTAAACCTCGACGGCAGCGGACTGGCGCAGGCGCGCCGACTGCTGGCGGAGGTCGGGCTGAGCGAGCGCGTGGAGCACTACCCAGTGCAGCTTTCGGGCGGCGAGCAGCAACGCGTGGCGCTGGCCCGTGCGTTCGTCGTGGACCCGCCCATTGTGATGGCCGATGAGCCCACCGGCAACCTCGACTCCACCAATGGGAAACTTGTGCTCGACCTGCTGCTGGAGCGCAACCGTAAGGCCGGGACAACGCTGGTTCTGGTGACACACGATCCAGAGGTGGCCAGCCGCGCCGATCGACGGATTGTGCTGCGCGACGGCGTGGTTGTGGAAGATACGCTTCCCTATGCTGGAGCGGCCGCGGCCGATGCGCTGCCAGCCGCCGAGCAGGCCAGCCATGGCTAAGCGCGCGCTAAGCTGGAAGCGCGCCGGGGCCATCGGCTGGCGCGATCTGAAGTCGGCACCTGGGAAGTTCGGCTTCGTCGTGTTGTCGGTTGCTGTTGGCGTAGCCGCGCTGGTGGGGGTGCGCGGATTCAGCGAGAGCTTTCGGCAGACACTTGGCGTGGAAGCCCGCGCGCTGATGGCCGGCGACCTGAGCGCGCGCATGTTTCACGCCGTGACCGACGAGGAGAGGACCAAGATTGCCGACGTTGAACGGAAGATTCCGGGGCCGGTCCGTTCCACGTGGACTACAGAGACCATTTCGATGGCAAGCGTTCCACCGGATCCTGTCCCGTTGCTGGTGTCGCTGAAGGCTGTCGACCCGGCCGAGTATCCGTATTACGGCACCGCGGAACTCGAACCCGCGATGACCTTGGCGCAGGCTCTCAAGAGTGGTTCAGGGGGGGATTCCGCGGTAGTTGCCCAGGAGTTCCTGGTGCGGCTCAATGCAAAAGTAGGGCAGACGATGCGCCTCGGCGGCCGCGACTTCAAAATCGCCGCGGTGCTCACCCAGGAACCTGACCGCATGACTTCGGGCGCAGGGATGGGCCCGCGCGTGATGATCTCGCAAGCGGCTCTCGCACGGACCGGCCTGCTGGCCCCCGGCAGCCGCGCGAGCCAGCGACTGCTGGTCAAGCTCCCGGAGAAGGCCGGACCCGCCGTAGCAGGCGCCTCACCGACCATCGATCCCACGGCGATTCGCAAACAGCTTGAGGATGCACTGCCCGATGCGCAGGTGATCGACTACCGCGAGGGCAATCCCGCGCTCATTCGGGGCCTGGACAACGCCACTTCCATCTTGAGCCTTATCTGTCTCGTTGCCATGGTGCTGGGTGCAATCGGCGTTGGCATGGCCATGCACGCGCATCTGGAACAGCGGATGGACATGCTCGCCATCCTGAAAGCGGTTGGGGCTACGTCTTCCGATTTGCTGCGCATCTTCTTATTGCAGACGCTCGGCCTTGGTTTGGCTGGGGCGCTGCTGGGCGTGGCCGCCGGCGCCGGCGTGATGGAAGCTCTACCCGCCGTCTTCGGCAAGCTGCTGCCCGTGCACGCGGTGCTTGGCTTCCCCTGGAGGTCCGCGCTGGCCGGTCTGGGGACGGGCCTGCTGACGACTGTTCTGTTTTGCCTGCCGCCTCTGCTCGATGTCCGCGCGGTGCGGCCCGTGCTGGTGCTGCGACGGCTGGTTGAAGAGGGCCCACGCAGCGTCCGCGGACGGCTCGCACTCTGGTGGAGCCGACGGCTTCAGCTCTTCATTGCCGTGCTTGTTATTGTCGCTCTCGGCGCAATTGGCTGGGCTCTGTCAGATTCCCGCGACGTCGGAATGTGGTTCGCGATCCTCTTCACCATCGCACTTGGCGTTCTGCTCGCGTTGGCCGCAGTCGCACTGCTGACGCTGCGGTTCCTGCTCAACCGTGTCCGCCTGCGCCTGCCCAGCTTCCTGCGCCACGGCCTTGCCAACCTCTACAGACCGGGCAACCAATCTGCTGCGGTGCTGGCTTCGCTGGGCACAGGCGTCATGCTTATTCTCGCTGTCTACCTGATGCAGGCATCGCTGCTGCGCGACCTGCGCGAAACCGCGGCGCCGAATCTGCCCAACGTCTTCCTCGTCGACATTACGAACGACGAAATTCCCGGCGTAAAGAACTTTTTTGCGCACCAGAGCGGCGTCAAAGAGACGGTCGATCTGCTGCCGGTTGTCACCGGCCACTTTGTGTCAATCAACGGCCAGGGGATCGATCAGCTCAAGGACCAACACTTTCCGCGCCGCATGCTGCAGATGGCTGGGCTAAGCTGGGCCGACGCGCCTCCGCCGGGCGACAAAATCAAGCAGGGCAAATGGTGGACCGACCCCAATGCGAGCGAGATTGCCATCGGCCAGGGCACGGCAGAGCGCATCCATGCCGGAATCGGGTCACAGATCGAACTCGAAGTTGGCGGAACGGTGCACAAGGTCCGCGTCGCGGCTCTCTACCAGCCCGACGGCCAGCACATCGGCATGCAGGTCTCGTTCATTCTGCCCTCCGCCCTGCTCAAGGATCAGCCCGCCACCTGGTACGGAGGCTTGCACATCGATCCCAAGCAGGTTGGCGCGATGGAGCGCGCACTGTTCCTCGCGTACCCCTCGATCACGGTGATCAACCTGGCCGACATCTTGGAACGGATCGAGTCGGTCGTCGACCAGATCACCTTCGTGGTGCGCTTCCTGGCCGGTTTTTCCATCTTTGCCGGGCTCATGATCCTGGCATCGAGCGTGGCCAGCACGCGCTTCCGACGGATGCGCGAGGCCGTCGTGCTGAAGACGCTGGGAGCGACGCGCATGCGCATTGTTCGCACTTTCAGCGTGGAGTTCTCAGTGCTCGGCCTGCTGGCGGGATCGGTTGGCGTGGTTTTCGCCAACCTGCTCACGCGCATTCTCATCCACCTTGCCCAGCTCGAGTTCCATGTTGACTGGCCTGCAACGCTGACGGCTCTCTTTGGGACGGCTGTGCTGGCCACGGCTACTGGATGGATTGCGAGTTACCGCATTCTCGGGCTGAGGCCGCTTGAGGTGCTGCGGGAGGAGTAGGGGATGTGGGGTCTTGGGTCTGGGGTCGAGGGTCTGGGGTCCAGGGATTGACGATTAGGGGGGCGTTCTATGTTT
>CAYWSR010000278.1:0-5022 GCA_964460385.1 uncultured Occallatibacter sp.
CCGATGGTGGTGCGGGGCTTCTCAAAGTAGACGCGCATGACGATGCGCAGGTCGGAAGAGAACTCCGCGATGGCCGACTTGAGCAGTCCGGCATACTCTCGCGCGGCTTTAGGGTCGTGAATGGAGCAGGGACCGACAAGCACCAGCAGGCGCGGGTCGCGGCCGTTCAGAATGTTGACGATCTCGTAGCGGGTGTTGAAGATGGTGGCCGCGGAGTTCTCCGTGATGGGCAGGTCTTCTTCAAGGAAGACGGGCGGCAGCACAACCTTGGTCCATTTGATGCGAAGGTCTTCTATTTTAGGAGGCATTGCCCGCTCTCTCAGGGGTAGATTCCGGCCTTAAGGGGAGGCCGCGGCAGCAGCAATCGATGCGCTTTATCTTTGATAGTTTACAGCGCGCTGGGTGAGCGGCGACTGGCGGCATCGCATCCCACCCTTTCCGGTCGCCGCGGCGAGTCACCTCGGCAACCGGAAAGGATGGGGCAGCCAGACGACAGAGATTAAGTTCCGGCCTCAAGGGGCGTAGCGCTTTTCGCCGGCCTCGAGAGCAACCCACAGGCGGTTCTGCTCCGGCGGCAGCGGGCAGGTAGCGTAGGGCGAATAGGCGCAGGGCGGGTTTTCGAGGCGGTTGAAGTCGAGGATGATTGTGCCGGACTGGTCGAGACCGTGGTCGGGCAGGCCGGTGTGGAGATAACGAGCCGTCGCGTAGGTTGTGGTCCGGCTGGTCGCGTCCCTGAGCAGGAAGAAAAGCGTCTGCGAGGCAGGGTCTTCGAGGATCGGCTGGAGGCGAAACGTGGAATTCCCGAGGCGAAACTCGGCGATGCCCGGCGTCGGCTGGTCGATTGCGGTGCCCAGAACAGTGGGGATCTTGAGGGTGCGCGGCGGAGTGAAGGGAATCCACTTGGCCTCAACAAGGAACTTCGAATCGGGCGCGTACCAGTTGAGGCCGTGAAAGCTCGTGCGGACAGCGGCATCGGCATCCTTGATGCGGAGCGCGAAACGGTCGCCGCGGGCAAGTACGGCGAGCGTCAGGCCGTGCCAGGACAAAACGGGCGGTTTGGTCGTAATGGGGGGCCTGGCGTTTGGCAGGTTCGTGGCGCCGGTTTCGAGCTCGCCTTCCCGGGCCGGTGCGCCGTCGACCTGAAGATCGGGAGGGAAACCCTCGGAGGGCGCGAGCAACTGGACTGTTTTTCCCGTCACCGTGAGGAGGCCGATGTGCTCGGGAGCGTTGGCGCGGATGCGAATGGTGTTGTCGGCTGCAGTGCCGACCGTATTGATGCCGGGCTTGAGCCAATCTAGTCCCACAAGGGTGAGCCAGCCCGTGGGCGCGGCAATCTCGTGCTCGCGGGCGGCGCGCCATGTGGCCAGATCCTGCTGCCAGGCGGCGTCGGGGTCGACGGGAACGGTGGGGGCGGCAGATTCCTGTGACGAGGCGGGTTCCTGCTGAGCTGAATCTCCGGAAGGTGCGGCCGGCGCTGCGTCCTGGGCAACAGTCGGCGCGGCAAGCAGCAAGCCCAACGTGGCGAACGGGAGTGCCAAGGCCAACATCTTGCTGTGGGGCCAGATTCGCGGCATTGGTCGCAACGGTTGCTCCTGCATTTTTGCTGCTTCTCCAGAGGGATTTCCTATTCTATTCCTGAATCCAGAGTAGATGGGGGTGCGTTACCTTGACATCCCTGTTCCGCAGTCCCTAAGATTAAAGAGGGATATCCTATCCATTATCCGGCATAAGGGTAAGATATAGAAGGGTTTAGGCCTCTTTGGCAGCAAAGGGCTGAGGCCAACGACGCCGGGAACGGGCCCGAACTTCGCCCTATTCGTTGGGTCGAAGCGAAGGCCAGGGATGAGGGGGCAAAGACGATGCCAGAGGCGCGCGTCAGCCCGCGAGAGCGGCTGGTGCTTACGGCCATCATCGAGCTTTACATTGCAACCGGCGAGCCCGTGGCGTCGCAGGCTGTTGCACAGGGGTTTGCCGACCGCGAGGGGTTGAGCTCGGCCACCGTCCGCAATGTGATGGCAACGCTGGGCGAAGCAGGGCTGCTTGAGCAGCCGCACAGCTCGGCGGGGCGGGTGCCCACCGCGGCGGCGTTCCGCTATTACGTTGAGCAGATCACCCAGGCGACGCGGGGTCCGCAGATGTCGAACTCGCCGCAACCCTCCGCCGCGAGCCTTGCTGCACTCGAGTTGAGCGAGGCGCGGCGCGAGCAGATTGAGGACAGTTTTTCCGGCGTGACGAGCTCGAATGAGTACCTTGAGCGCACATCGCACGTGCTGGCGCTCATCTCCCGGGGCCTGGGCGTGGCGCTGGCCAGCTCCACCACGGGGCGGGTGCTGGAGCATATTCATTTTTCGCGGCTTGCCGCGGGGCGCGTGCTGGCCGTGCTTGTGACGCAGGCTGGAGAAGTTCTGGATCGGGTGCTGACCGTCGATCGCGAATTGACCCACACGGAGCTTGAGACCGCGGCTCGCTATCTGAACGAGAACTTTCGCGGTTGGCAGATCGAGCGGATTCGCGCCGAGGTGGCGCGGCGCGTGGAGCTGGAGCGCGAAGCCTATGCGCAGATGCTGGCATCGGTGGAGGAACTCTGCCGCCAGGGCGCGCTCGCCGTTGGAGATCCGGCACAGGCGCTCTTTGTGGATGGAATGGCCAACCTGATCACCGCCGAGATCGATCGGGAGCGGCTGCGGCAGATGCTGGCGGCACTCGAGGCCAAGCAGCGGCTGGTGGAGTTGTTGACAGCTTACGTCGACGGGCGGCAGCAGGAGGTGCGCGTGGTGGTTGGGCTGGACGAGAGCTCACCCGCCATGCAGGACCTGGTGCTGATCGGCGCGCCGGCCCGGCTGGGCAATGCAAACGTCGGTACCGTCGCAGTGATCGCGCCGACTCGCATTCAATACCAGGAGATGATCCAGGCAGTGCGCTACATCTCGCGGCTCTCGGAGCGCATTCTGTCGGAACCCGGCTCGGAGGTCCTTGCCGATTAAGCGCGACCGAGGCTCCCGACTGTGACCGGAAGTGCAAGGGCCTGGCGGCCACGGGCTGATGCGCCTTTCGGTGCCGGTCGATCATCAAAAAGAAGGACGAAGTGAACAGGCAGATGGAAATGGGCCAATTTGATGTTTCGGAGAAATCGTAGAGGTATGCACGAACAGGAAACAGAGTTGACGGTGATGGAGCCGGCCGAGTCGGTCGCTCCTCCGGCCGGCGAAGAGCCCGCTGCGGAAGCGCAGGCCCCGGCGGGTGAAGCGGCGAGTCAGGAACCTTCCGGAGCGGAGGAGGCAGTCAGCCGCGCCGCGTATGACCAGTTGAAAGCCGAGCGGGATCAACTGCTCGACCGGATAGCGCGGCTACAGGCCGAGTTTGAAAACGCGCGAAAGCGGGCCGAGCGCGAGAAGACCGAGTTTCGCGACTATGCCACGGGTAATGTGGTGGAGCAGTTCCTGCCCGTGCTGGATAACTTTGAGCTGGCGCTCAAGTCGAAGGGTTCCGCCGAACAGCTGCGGCACGGTGTGGAGCTGATCGTCAAGCAGATGGAAGAAGTTCTGGCCAGGCTGCAGGTAACGGCGATTCCAACCGTCGGCGAGGCTTTCGATCCGCGACTCCACGAGGCGCTGGGCTCGGTCGAGCGCGCCGACCTGCCCGACCAGCACGTGGCCGAGGAGATTCGGCGCGGCTACAAGATTCGCGAGCGGATGCTGCGGCCTGCGATGGTGCGCGTGGCACACAATACCAAACAAGTGAGCGAATAGGCTTAACAAGAAGATGGGATCCGATACGAAAGTGGCAAAAGCAGACTTTTACGAAGTTCTCGGCGTTTCTCGGGACGTGAGCGATCAGGAGTTGAAGAGCGCATATCGCAAGCAGGCGCTCAAGTATCACCCTGACCGCAACCCCGGCGACCATGTGGCCGAGGAGAATTTCAAGGTGGCCAGCGAGGCCTACCAGGTGCTGAGCGACCCGGACAAGCGCGCGGCCTACGATCGCTA
The DNA here is from genome assembly GCA_964460385.1 of uncultured Occallatibacter sp. GTDB lineage: Bacteria > Acidobacteriota > Terriglobia > Terriglobales > Acidobacteriaceae > Telmatobacter. Next base: position 3,987 of record CAYWSR010000278.1, read on the forward strand.
TGGGCACGCGGGACTTGGTGCGGCGGGTGGCTTCAACGGCAGCCCGTTTGCCGGCGGCGTCGACATTGGCGACATCTTTGGCGATCTGTTCGGCGAGATGTTCAACGCGGGCGGCGCGCAGCGGGGCAACCGGCAGCGGCGGGGCGACGACCTGCGCTTCGATCTGACCATCAACTTTGAAGACGCGTTCTACGGCACGGAGCAGGAGGTAAGGATTCGCCGCCTCGAGACCTGCTCGGCTTGCAACGGGCGCGGAACCTCAAGCGGTCGCGGGCCGACGACGTGCACCCAGTGCGGCGGGCGCGGGCAGATGCGCTATCAGCAGGGCTTCTTCTCCGTGGCGCGGACATGCAATGCCTGTGGCGGCGCAGGCCAGGTGATCGGCGATCCCTGCCACACCTGCCACGGCCAGACGCGGGTTAACAGCGAGCTCAAGCTCAAGGTCAAGGTTCCGCCGGGAGTGGAAGAAGGAACGCGGATTCGCTACGCGGGCGAAGGCGACGCCGGCCGCTCCGGAGGGCCGAAGGGCGACCTGTTCATCGTGCTCACCATCCGGCCTCATGATTTCTTTGAGCGGAACGGACACGACCTGCACTGCGTCATCCCCATCAGCTTCCCGCAGGCCGCGCTGGGCGCCGAGTTTGAGATTCCCGGCCTTGGGGGCCCAGTGAACCTGAAGATTCCCGAGGGTACGCAGAGCGGGCGCGAACTTCGCATCCGCGGGCGTGGCATGCCCTACTTGAATGAAAAGGGCAGCGGCGACATGATTGTCCGTGTGCTGGTGCAGGTTCCGCGCAAGCTCAGCCGCGCACAGCGCGAGATGGTAGCCAAGCTGGCCGAGACAATGAGCGTGGAAAACACGCCGGCCTCGCCCGGCCTGATCGAAAAGATGAAGGATCTGTTCAGCTAGGGGCGGGCTTCCGCACACGCAGATTCCGGTATTTCCTTACCCCGCCCCAACCAGCTTCAGGTAATCCGGCTCGTCGGCAATTGTCTTGTGGCAAAAGGCGCGTATGATCGTCCGGCCCTTAAGAAA
>CAYWSR010000279.1:0-4990 GCA_964460385.1 uncultured Occallatibacter sp.
AGAGCATGATTCCGACACTGAATTGGACCCCGGACGGGGTCAGGTTTATTGACCAGACGAAGCTCCCGCTCGAGGAGAGCTATGTGCTTGCCACCGATTACGAACAGGTGGCGGAGATTATTGTCACCATGGTGGTGCGGGGTGCGCCGGCGATTGGCGTTTCCGCGGCCTACGGCGTGGCTTTGGGCGCGATGAAGACCAAGGCGACGACGACGGCTGAGTTCGCGCCGGAGTTCGAGCGGATTTGCGCGCGGCTGGCGGGAACGCGGCCGACGGCCGTGAATCTGTTCTGGGCGATCGACCGCATGAAGCGGTTGTTCGCGGCGTCGCTCGCAGCCGGCGACACGCTTGCGGCAATTCAGGAAAAAATCCTGGCCGAGGCGCACGCGATGTACGACGAAGACATTGCCGCGTGCAAGGCGATGGGCGCGTTTGGCGGAGCGCTGCTGCCCGCGGAGGGCGGCGTGCTGACCCACTGCAACGCGGGCGCGCTGGCGACGTGCGGCTATGGGACGGCGCTGGGCGTGATTCGCTCGGCGGTGGAACAGGGCAAGCAGATTCATGTGTACGCCGATGAGACGCGGCCGTTTTTGCAGGGCGCGCGGCTGACGGCGTGGGAGCTGATGGCCGATGGGATTCCGACGACGGTGATCTGCGACAACATGGCGGCGAGCCTGATGCGCGCGGGCAAGATCAAGGCGGTGGTGGTGGGCGCGGATCGCATTGCGGCGAACGGCGACTTTGCAAACAAGATCGGGACCTACAACGTGGCGATCCTGGCGAAAGAGCATGGAGTTCCGTTCTATTGCGCTGCGCCGTGGTCGACGATCGACATGGCGACGGCGACGGGCGATGCGATTCCCATTGAAGAGCGGCCGGCCGTGGAGGTAACGCATCATGGCGGCAAGCAGCTCACCCCGCATGGCGTCGGGATCTGCAATCCGGCCTTCGATGTGACGCCCGCGAAGTATGTGACCGCGATTATTACCGAGCGCGGGGTGCTGCGCGCACCGTTTGCCGAGTCGCTGCGCGAGATGGAGTTGGTGAGCTGACGGGCATTTAAGGCCCGGGCCTGAAGGCCGAGGCTTTTGGGGCGTCGGGATTCAGGGGCATGAATGCCCCTGCTCCCTCCGGCAATGGCAGCTGCGGGCTAGAGTGAGTGAGTGGGGCTGCTCTCTTCCATCTTCCGGCTCAAACAAAAATCGCTGGTCCGCGGCGTTGGGCTTTGCCTGGGAGCGTTTGCCGGGAGTCTACATTTGGCCGGGTTTCCGAGGATTGAGGATCTGCACGGATCGCCCTGGCAGATGGCAATGATTCCCATCGTGTGCTGGGGCATGGTGGATACGTTTCGCTGCCTGGAGAAGAAGTGGAGCCTGTATCACGCGGGCGTCCTGATAATGCTCTACACGGAGCTGATGATTCTGACAGCGGTTGTGAGTTTGTGGATTTATTCTTAGTTGGCATCGAGAGCTGGCATCCAGCTCAAGTCATTACCTCAAATTAACTGATTGGAGAAAGAGATGTTCAAGGGATTTCGTGATTTCATTCTGCGCGGCAACGTGCTTGACCTGGCAGTTGCGGTAATCATCGGAGGCGCATTCGGCAAGATTGTCGCTTCGCTGGTTGGGGATGTGCTGACGCCGCTGATTGCAGCGATTGTGGGCAAGCCCGACTTCAGTGCGATTGTTTTGCACGTGGGTGCGGGAAATATCAAGATTGGGAACTTCATGAATGAGGTTATTGCGTTTCTGATGGTCGCTGCGACGGTCTACTTTGTGATCATCGTGCCCGCTAACGCGCTGATGGCTCGATTCAAGAAGCCGGTGCCCGAAGAGCCACCCGCGACCAAGGCGTGCCCGGAGTGCCTGAGCGATATTCCCGCGGCGGCGAAGCGTTGCGCGCACTGCGCACAGCCGGTGGCGTAGGGGAGCGGGGCAGCGAGTCTGCGGGTCAGCGAGTCAGCGAGTTGGCAAGTTAGCGAGTCAACTAGATGGCGGGGCGAGTCCGGGGGGTTGGGAGACCCTCCGGGCAGCTGGCTAGGAAGCCTGCACTACGCCGCGGCACCCTTGAGCAGATCAATCCAATTCGCGCAGCGGCTTTGAGAAAGCGTAGAAACCCAGGAACACAATCATGCAGACACCCGACATGGCCGCGAGGGCGTGCGATGTGGGGATGTGGCGGGAGAGCTCTCCGGCGAGCAGCGCGCCGACGGGCGGCAGGCCAAGGAACGACGTGCCGTAGATGCTCATAACGCGGCCGCGCATCTCGTCGCTGGAGAGATGCTGCATGGCCACGTTGACCGAGGAGATGGTGAGGATCATTCCGTAGCCCTCGATGAGCATGAGGAACTCAGAAAGCAGAAAGCTGCGCGAGTAGCAGAAGGCGACGACCGCGGCCATGACCGTAGCGCCGACGAAGGAAATGACCGCGCCGCGATGACGAATGCGGCCGTGCCAGGCGACGGTGAAGGCTCCGAGCACCGCGCCGGCGCCCGAGCAGGCAAGCAGAAGGCCGAGACCGCTCTCGCCAACCACCAGGACCGAGCGCGCGAAGTAGGGGATGAAGGTGAGGATGGGGATGGCCAGCAGGCTGGCCACGCCGATCATCCATACCAGCACAAACATCTGCGGCTGGCTGCGCACGTAGCCGAGGCCGGCGCGGAAGCTCGTGATCATGCTCTCGCGCCGGGTCTTGTTCTCTGCAGGATAGCGGATGCGGGCCAGAGCAAAGAGGACGGCGAGAAAGCTGATGCCGTTGAGCAGGAAGTTGCCGGCTACGCCGAAGAGCGCCATGGCATAGCCGCCAAGGGTGGGGCCAAGGATGCGCGACATGTTGAACTGCGCGGAGTTGAGGGCGATGGCGTTGGTGAGGTCTTCGCGCGGGACAAGCCGGGGGACAAGGGCCTGGTAGCTGGGCGCGTTCATGGCCATGGCGGTGCCGTTGAGGAAGGCGATGAGGGCGACCTCCCAGACGGTGACGACCTTCCACCAGGCGAGTGCCGCAAGAAGAAACGCGAGCAGCATCATGGTGGTTTGCGTGGCAAGGAGCAGGTTGCGTTTGTTGACGCGATCGGCAATGACGCCGCCGAAGAGCGTGAAGAGCAAAAACGGGATGGCTCCGCAGAAGCCGACAACTCCGAGCCAGAAGGCGGAGTTGTTGGTCAGAGTGAGGACGAGCCAGCCCTGAGCCACGTTCTGCATCCAGGTGCCGATGTTGGAGAGAAAGTTGCCGCTCCAGAAGAGGCGGAAGTTGGGATTGCGGAGAGCTCTTGCGATCTGCGGAAGACGGCGATCTTCTTCGTCGGGAAAGGCCTGCGTGGCTGCGGTGGCCTCCTCGACGGCAAGGCTGCGCGGGTCTTCGTCGGGAGTGCGCGCGGCTTCGGCAACGTTGCGCGGTGCCTGATTCTGACTGCTTCCGGCCTCCGAAATACGCACCCCCATCAACCTCTAGTGTAAGCTGTGGGGTTATTGCGGCGAGGGACGAAGGACGCAGCAAGAGGGCCGTTGCGGGAGGCGAGTGAATTCGCGATGGTGGAGTTGAAGGAGATCACAACGATCTCCGCACCGATAGATCGATGCTTCGACCTGGCGCGCAGCGTGGAGGTTCATCTGGCGGGCAACGTTCACTTTGGAGAGAGTGCTGTTGCGGTGGGAGGAATCACGTCGGGGTTGGTTGACTTGGGCCAGCGGGTGACGTGGCGCGCCAAGCACCTTGGCGTGTGGCAAAACCTGACCAGCGAGATCACGCGAATGGAATGGCCTACCTATTTTCGCGACCAGATGATTCGCGGCGCTTTCAAAACGATGGAGCACGATCACTACTTTTCAGCGACGGCGCAGAATGAGACCGTGATGACGGATGTTTTTCGGTTTGCCGCGCCACTGGGGATTCTCGGGAGGATTGCCGAGGCAGCTGTGCTGAGGCGCTACATGACCAATCTTCTGCGCGAGAGAAATGACGTCATCAAAGAGATCGCCGAATCGACGGAGTGGCAGCGCTATTTGACCGCCGGACCACCAACGGCTTCATCCGACTCCGCTTCGTTCGACTCCACCGGGGCGACCGCATGAATCCAGCTCACGAAGAGGCAACCGCATGAACGGGTTTCAAAAAACCGCGGCCAGCATTGGTCTGGCATGCGCCGCCGCGGCGCTCCTGGGACAATCTTCAGCGCCGCCCGCTCCGGTTGTCTTCGGCTATTCCGACTTCACCGCCGAAGCGAAGATCGAGAGTGAGTTCCTCGCCATACCCGATGCGAAGTTGGCCGGCCAGCATCTGAAGACGCTCACAGCCCAGCCGCATCTCTCGGCGACGCCGGAGGATCGTGCGACGGCCGAATATGTGGCGCAGAAGTTTCGCGCGGCGGGACTGGAGACCGAGATTGTTCCCTACCGTGTGCTGTTGAACCGGCCGATCGAGCAGCGCGTGGAGGCGCACAACGCAGCGGGCGAGCTGCTGATGAGCGGGCCGACCAAAGAACATGTTGAGGGAGACCGGTTCCAGGACAATCCGCGCGTGACCATGCCGTTCCACGGGTCGTCGGCCTCGGGCGACGTTACGGGCGAGGCGGTGTACGCGAACTACGGGCGGATCGAGGACTTCGACCAGCTTGCGGCGCAGCACATCGACTTGCACGGAAAGATCGTGGTGGTACGGTATGGCAACAACTTTCGCGGGATCAAGGTGTACCTGGCTGAGCAGCGCGGCGCCATTGGGGTGCTGATCTACTCCGATCCGCAGGACGACGGCTACTACAAGGGCGACGCATGGCCGCTGGGGCCATGGCGGCCGGAGACCGGGGTACAGTACGGGTCGGTGCAGAACCTGTCGCGCTACGCCGGCGATCCGACGACGCCCGGCGTGGCATCAACGCCGGATCTGCCCGACTCGGCGCGACTGCCGGCGGACAAGACAGGCAACCAGCCGCACATTCCGTCGCTTCCGCTGAGCTACCACGACGCGGCGCCGATTTTGAAGGCGCTCACTGGCC
>CAYWSR010000280.1:0-4975 GCA_964460385.1 uncultured Occallatibacter sp.
TTTTCATCGCTGCATCAGCATCGAGATGAAGGAACAGATTCTGGAGAAGGAGGGCCGGCTGCCGACGGCGGTGATCGCGTGCGTGGGCGGAGGGTCGAATGCGATCGGCGCGTTCTATGAGTTCATTCCCGAAAGCCAAGTGCGGCTGATTGGCGTGGAGGCCGGCGGACGAGGCACTGAGCTTGGCGAACATGCGGCGCGGTTCCGCGGGGGATTGCCAGGAGTGCTGCAAGGGACGTTTTCCTACGTGCTAAAGGACGAGGATGGGCAGATTGCGCTGACGCACTCGGTTTCGGCGGGCCTGGATTATGCATCGATCGGGCCGGAGCATGCGGCGCTGCACGATTCGGGACGAGCGGAGTACGTTTCGCAGGACGATGCAGCGGCGCTGGCGGCCGTTGTAACGCTGGCGCGGACCGAAGGAATTCTGCCGGCGCTGGAGAGCGCGCACGCCGTAGCCGAGGTGCTGCGGATCGCTCCCGCGATGGCGCAGCATGACATACTGGTAGTCAACCTCTCCGGACGCGGCGACAAGGATATGGGCATACTGGCGCGCGAGTTGAAGCTGTAAACGAGCAGCGAGTCAGCCGCCGCTTCGCGGCGATAGCGAGTTAGTAAGTCAGCGGATTTTTCGATGGCGATTCAGTTTGATCACAAACCTGGACTGGTGTTGTACCTGACGGCCGGCGATCCGAGCCTGGAGGCCACGCGGGAGATTGCGCTCGAAGCGATCGACGCGGGCGCGGCGGTGATCGAACTGGGCGTGCCGTTCAGCGATCCACTTGGCGATGGGCCTGTGATTCAGCGGGCGATGGAGCGGGCCTTGGCGAACGGAACGCGGCTGGTGGATGTGCTGGCGATTGCGAAGGAGATTCGCGCGGCGCGGCCGTTGGCGGGGCTTGTGATCTTCGGCTATTTGAATCCGATTTTGCGGCATGGCTTGAGTCGATTTGCGGACGAGGCAGCCGCGGCGGGCGTGGATGGCGTGCTAGTGATCGATTTGATTGTGGAAGAGGCGGGCGAGTACCTGGCGGAGATGGAGCGGGTGGGCCTGGCGCCGATTTTTCTGGCGGCGCCGACGAGCCCGGACGAGCGGCTGCAGGCGATTGCCGCGGCTTCAAAAGGATTTATCTACGCAATTTCGAGGACGGGAATTACGGGCAAGCAGCAGAGCCTGACCATGGATGCGAGGGCGCTTGTGGACCGCATACGGCGATGGAGCAAGCTGCCGGTAGCCGTGGGGTTTGGCATCTCGAATGCGGAGCATGTTGCCCAGGTGGGCGAGTTCGCGGATGCGGCGGCGATCGGCAGCGCGATTGTGGAGCTGATTGAAGGCTCCACGCCGGAGGATGCGCCAGGCGCGGTAGCGCGATTTATCAAGGGCCTGCGCTTGAATGAAGCTGCGCTGGCCCGGTGAGAAAACAGTTATCAGTGATCAGTTGTCAGTTTTCAATTTCTTCATTGGCGGCATGAGCCGACAAGACTCCTGCGAGCAGGAAAGAACTGAAGGCTAAGAGCTGACGGTCGACTTTAAGTCCCATGCAATACGGCGTGCTGAATGAAACAAAGAATACTCACGCGCCGGACGCAACACGAGGATGGAATGACGCTCGAAGAACTGCGCAACGAAATCGATGCCCTGGACCGCCAACTGGTGGAGCTGCTGAGCGAGCGCGCACGCGCCGCGCAGAAGATTGGCCACCTGAAGGTGAGGACGAACCTGCCGGTGTATGAGCCGGAGCGCGAGAAGACGATCTACGCCAACGTGCGCGCGACCAACAAGGGTCCTCTGCCGGACATCGAGCTAACGCATATCTACGAGCGCATTATCGACGTGATGCGCGCTTTGCAACGGGACGAGTTGGCATCGGAAAGGAACGCCCTGGCGCAAGCGCAGGGCCATGGCACGGTCGCAGAGCTACCCCAACGACAAGGACCCGTCGTTGGGAACCCCAGCGAGACGCCCGAGACAGGGAAGAAGCAATGATTGTAGCGATGCAGGAGAAGGCCACCGAAGAACAGATCGATGCGGTGATCGATGCGATGGTGGAAGCCGGGGTCAACGTTCATCGGACGACCGGCGCGAGCCAAACGATTCTTGCCGGCGTGGGACCGACGGCCGGCGTGGACCTGAGGAAGTTCGAGCTGCTGTCGGGTGTGCTCTATGTGCACCGGATCACAGCGCCGTACAAGCTGGCCGGGCGAGCGTTTCGGCCGGAAGGGACGGTGATCGAGTGGGCCAATGGGGTCTCAATCGGCGGCGAGCGCGTTGCAGTGATGGCCGGTCCCTGCGCCATCGAAAGCCGCGAGCAGATCTTTGCGGTAGCCAAACGAGTGAAAGCCGAGGGGGCTGCGTTTCTGCGGGGCGGTGCCTTCAAGCCGCGCAGTTCGCCGTATGCGTTTCAGGGGTTGGGGATTCCGGGGCTCGAGGAGATGCACGAGGCGGCGCAGGAGAACGGGCTGCTGACCGTGACCGAAGTGATGGAGATCGCGCAGATTGAGGCGATGCTGCCCTACACGGATTGCTTTCAGGTGGGTGCGCGGAACATGCAGAACTTCAATCTGCTGCGCGAGCTGGGGCAGATTCGGAAGCCGATACTGCTCAAGCGCGGCATTGCGGCGACGATTGAGGAGCTGCTGCTGTCGAGCGAGTACATCATGTCTGGCGGCAACTACGAGGTGATCCTGTGCGAGCGGGGCATCAGGACGTACGAAACCTCGACGCGCAACACCATGGACATTGCGGCGATTCCGGTGGTGAAGAAGCTGTCGCACCTGCCCATGGTGGCCGATCCTTCGCATGGCACGGGCCGCCGGGATATGGTTCCGGCACTGGCGAGGGCGGCTGTGGCTGCGGGTGCGGACGGAATCCTGGTGGAAGTTCATCCGAACCCGGACAAGGCGGTCTCGGACGCGGCGCAGACGCTCGACTTTGAAGGGTTTGCGAAGCTGATGGGCGAGTTGAAGACGATCGCCGCGGCGGTGGGACGGACGCTTTAACGCGAAGGAAGCCATGATCGAACGCATTGCCATTCTGGGGACGGGCCTACTGGGGACATCGGTGGGCCTGGCGCTGCGCGCGGCCGGATTTGAAGGGGCGATCACGGGCTGGAATCGGAGCAAGGAGCAGGCGCAACTGGCGCTGAAGGCCGGCGCAATTGACACGGTCGCCGCCGACCCGCTGGAAGCTGCGCGTGGAGCCCAAGTGACGGTTCTGGCGATGCCGATCTACGCGACGCTGGACTTCATGGAGAAGCTGGCGGGGGTGGTTGGGCCTGAGCATCTGGTGACGGACGTGGGCAGCACCAAGCGTCAGATTGCCGAGGCGGCGGGGCGGTTGTTCAACACTCCGGAGCGGGCGGCGTTTTTGCCCGGCCATCCGATGGCGGGCAAAGAGCGGGGCGGCGCGGAGCTTGCAGAGGGGAGCCTGTTCCGCGGGGCTGTGTGGCTGTTTACGGATGATCCCGATTGGCGGCGTTCGGCGCAGGGAACCGCACTCGTAAAGGGCTGGCGCGAGTGGGTGACGGCGTTGGGCGCGAAGACACTGGACCTTGACCCGGCGCGACACGATGAGCTGGTTGCGTGGGTGAGTCATCTGCCGCAGTTTGTGGCGACAGCGCTGAGCGCGGTGCTGGACGAGGAGGTGGGCGACGCGCCGGAGTTGAAGGATGTGGGCGGGCGCGGGCTGCGCGAGATGACGCGGCTTGGGGCAAGCCCTTATTCGATGTGGCGGGACATTGCGTACACGAACACGGAGGCGATTGAACGGGCGCTGCACACGCTGGAGCAGCGGCTGGCACACCTGAGGGAGAACCTGAAGACGCCGGAGCTGCGGGATGAGTTCGAGAGGGCGAACAAGTTTCGGCGGGATCAGTAACGCCGGGCGTTCGCCTCTCATGATTCCCATCCATTTCGCACAAGACGCGAAAAGGATGGGGCATCCAGCGGAGAAGTGCTGCGACTCGTTCTTGCCACCTTATGCATCGTTTATGTCAGCCGATTAGACATAACTGCGGCCTAATTCGCGGGGTCTAACAAGACAGCAAGCCAAAGCACTTCCCCAGAAACGACGGGACCGATCATGAGCAGGACGGAATCGGTATTGCAAATGTTGAGAAGGCCAGTTTTTCTGGCTTTGGCACCGGCAGTGGCGCTTGCCGGATGCACCCAAATGAAAATCAAGATGGGGATGACGATGAGTGTCGCCACGCTCCCTGTCAACCAAATGGAAGTCCATCTCGCCAAACGTGAAGGTGTGGCTCCGGAGCAGAAAGCGTCTCTTGTAGTCACCTTCACTGGTCCGAACGGGCAAACGTGGCGCACGGAAGGCGCGGGCGGGGGCGCGATCATGTGGGAAGACCTGACGATCACGCCGACAATCGTGACTTACAACAACGATGGAACGGTGAGTCTACCTGAGGATCCGCGCCTCAGCGATGGGAAGACCGGGCATGTGGTTGTGACGCTGGCTTTCAACCCGAACTTGCGCGCGGAGGCTGATATTCCAGTCCGCTACGACGTGAAGTATTTTGCAGATTTCAATGGGAGCAGCAGACTGACCGGCAACGCACCCAATGTCATGTTGAGGCTCGTCATGCATCCGGGAGACCGGAGGATGATTGAGGCCGCGGTTCAATCGTCGGAGGGTAAGGAGACGTTTTACTTGATCGACCCAAACGGTGGATCCCTTTCGGTCTCGGCGGATGGAAGCTGCACAGTCAGAGACTGTTCAGACCGTTCCGAACGTCTTTTTGGGAGAGGCGGCGCGATCACGGTGATTTACGACCCGGCAGTTGCGCCCTATCTGGGTGTGCTTCAACTTTCCAGTTTGGGAGGGCCGGAGCCGGTATTCATTTCACAGCGATTGGATCCGCTTTGGTGAAGCATCTTTGGACGTGCGCGAGAGCAACGCGAGGGTTCTCCCTCAGGGGCTAAAGTGTCTGCGTGAGAACTACACAAGGTACTTGTAATTCAC
>CAYWSR010000281.1:0-4966 GCA_964460385.1 uncultured Occallatibacter sp.
TGTCGGTGACCAGCACATTCACGATCTCGAAGCCGAAGGTGGCCATGTCGGCGTCGAGCTCCTGCTTGACGGCGGCGGCGATGCTGGACTGCGAGGCGAAGACCTCATCGAGGGTCATGCCGGGAACGTGACCGAGGATGACCTGCTCGACATAGGACTGAATCTGCGCCTTGGGGTCGGAGAGCTTGTAGAAAGCGTCGTAGACCTTCTCAGGGCGGACGCGATTTTGCACGGAGATGGGGATAGTGACGAAGACGTTGTCCTTGGTCTTGGTTTCCATGGTGAGGGTGATCTGGTTGACGCGAAGGCTGACAATGCCGGAGACAGAGTCGAAAAAGGGGAGCTTCCAGTTGAGGCCCGGGTTGGCGACGGTGAGGAATTTGCCGAAGCGGGTGACAATGGCGACCTCGGCGGTGCGGACGGTGAAGAAGCTGCCGAGAACCAGGATGAGAACGATAAAGCCGATGACAGCCAGGGATACAACAAGAAAAACATCCATGCGATTCCTCCGTTGCGGACGCGCGATCAGGGCGTAGCGGGCAACGAGCGATTATACGTTGGGCGTGTGAAAAGGGGCTCGTGCGGACGCAACAGCCATTGCGGGCTGCCAGCACTAGACCGGTTCGATCACGACAAGGCCCTTCACCGCGGAAAAGTGGCGCAAGTTGAAAGTGGCTACGGCGTTTCCGGTTTGGAGAGCGGTCGCGGCCAGGATGAGGTCGTGCGCGCCAATCATCCGCCCGCTGGACTCAAGCTGTGCCCAGAGCCTTGCGTGCCCGTAGGCGGTTTCTTCGGTATAGGCAACGAACTCGAAGAGTGACAAGAATCGCTCGAGAAAGAGGCGGCGCTTGAGGCGATGAGGGCCGGTTGCGCGCTCCACTCCGTGCCACAACTCGGCGACAGTGATGGCCGCAAGCTTGAATTGTTCGTTGGGTCTTGAGGCAATCCACGATTCGAGGTCGAAGAGACCTTTCTCAGCTCGGATGATCACGTCGGAATCGATCAGGATTGCCATTTGTCACGGAGCGGAGGGAGATTCCTGCGGGCTTCTTCGAGGTCCGTCAGCCATGCCGAGGCCTCCTCTTCGCCCAAATGGACATCTTTGAGAGTTTTGCGGAGCGCGGCGGCAAGCTCCCGTCCGTTCCCCGGTTTTTTCTCCTCCGCGGGGACGATTCGCGCGACTTGGACACCGTTTTTGTGGAGGACGAATGTAGTGCCCTGGTAGCGAGTGCGGTTGACGCAGTCGGCGAAATTGCGAGCTGCCTCAGTTACGGAGATGACTTTCTCACTCATAGAATCAGATTATCATATTTTGCGGATTATCTGATATTCGACGCTGGGTTTGCTCCAAATCCCGCTGAGCCGGGTCGGCCCTTTCGTTTTTCGCTGAAGCATAGCGACTTTGATTTTCGCCGTAGAATTGCGGGGATATGCAAGGGCCGCGATTTCGCGGTGGTTCAATGGGCTGGTTAAGGAGTTCAGATGTCATCTTCTAAGAAGTCAACGCGCCGCGAGTTCCTGGTGGCTGGATCGTCCGCGGCTTTGGCCGCTGCAACAGCGCAGGCTGCGAACGCGCCGGTCGAACCGGAGGCTGTAAAGGTTCCGGCGCACACGGCTGCTCCTTACGCCCCTGAGAGTCTCTTTGTGCACGCGGGACAACGCACATTCAGCGGTGACACGGCTACCCAGGTAGCAATGCCGTTAAGGGGAATTGGAGCCGGGTCGATCTGCCTGAACGGTTATGGCGGTTTGCAGGATTTCGCCATTCACGAGCGTCCCGCGACATCTGCATTGCCCTCTATGTGGAGCTCCAATTCCCCCCAGGCAGCATTCGCCGTTTTGCACATCAAGGGATCGCCGGGCGTCACAAAGCTGGTGGAGGGGCCGTTCCCGCCCTTCAAGATTTTTGATCAGGGTTTGCAAGGTGAGGGTTTGCGCCGGGGCGGATTCGAGGGATTTCCTCGCTTTCAAAAGTGCACGTTCAAGGGCGAGTTTCCATTCGGAGAGGCGCGGTTCAGCGATCCGGCGGTTCCCCTGGAAGTGAAGCTGATGGGCTGGAATCCGTTCATCCCGCTCGACGATAAAAACTCGGGAATCCCGTGCGTGATCCTTGAGTACACGCTTCGCAACACTTCGCACCAGGCTGTGGAGTATGAGTTTTCGTACCATCTTTCGCATCTGGCTCCGGGGTGCAAGCCGGATGATTCGGGATCGGCAAATACCGTGATCCCCGGCAAGGGAGTGTTCCTGCACAATGACGAGGAGGCGAATGCAGAGGGGTTCGGCAGCGCCAGCCTGACGGTGATCGGCGAAAAGCCGCGAGACAATCAGCCGCGGATCAAGGGCATGTGGCTGCGCAGTCCGGAGTGGACTTATGGTTCTTTGACGGCGCTTTGGCGCGAGGTTTCGAACGGGACATTTACGGCGAATGATGGTTCCAACGGAGTCGACGTGATCGGCCGGAATGGCGGGTCTGTGCTGATGGAAGGAAAGCTGGCGCCCGGGGAGTTTCGGACCCATCCCATTCTCATCACCTGGCACTTTCCCAACTGCTACATTGAGGCCGGCGGCAAGCCGGCTTCAGACGTGAAGGGGGAGCCTGGGTGCCGGACGAGGGGGGCGGGAGTTCCGCCGTTGTGGCGACCCTTCTATGCGTCTATCTGGAAGGACGCACGCGAAGTTGCGCTGTACGTTGACCAGAATTATTCCTCGTTGCGCGCACGCACGGTGAGGTTTCAGGAGGCGGTTTTTTCCTCGACGTTGCCGGCGTATGTGCTCGACGCTGTCTCGGCAAACCTGGCCATTCTGAAGGCGCCCACGGTCCTGCGCGAGGAAAACGGCAACCTGTGGGGATGGGAGGGCTGCTTCCCCGATAACGGCTGCTGCGAAGGCTCATGCACCCATGTGTGGAACTACGCTCAGGCCTTTCCGCATCTTTTCCCTCAACTGGAGCGGACGCTTCGCAGTTTGGAGTTGATCCGTTCGATGGATGAGCGCGGCCACGTGAACTTTCGCGGAGCGATACCCGACGGGCCAGTGGACCATGGTTGGCACGCTGCCTCAGACGGTCAGTTGGGCGGAATCATGAAGCTCTATCGCGATTGGCAGGTCTCAGGAGATACCGGCTGGCTCAGAGAGATGTATCCGCTGGCCAAGCGGAGCCTGGATTACTGCATCACGACGTGGGATCCGGATCATCGCGGAGGCCTGTTTGAGCCCCACCACAATACCTACGACATCGAGTTCTGGGGCCCGGACGGCATGTGCACAAGCATCTACCTGGGCGCGCTTTCGGCCATGGCCAGAATGGCGAAGGCAGTGGGCCAGGCCAACGACGCGGGTTTCTATGGGGAACTGGCGGAGAAGTGCGCGCGCCTGATGGATGAGCAGCTTTTCAACGGCGAGTACTACCAGCAGAAGGTGGAATATGAGGGCCTGCGCGACACCTCATTTGCCAAATCCGTGGCCCATGTTGACGACAAGAGCAGCGAGCTGCAGCAACTGCTGAAGAGGGAAGGCCCGCGCTATCAGTATGGGAGCGGATGTCTTTCCGACGGAGTCATCGGGGCATGGATGGCAAGGACCTATGGCATCGAGACGCCGCTTGGACGAAAGAATGTGCGCTCGACCTTGCAGGCCATCTTCAAGAACAACTTCAAGACCGATCTGAGTGAGCATGCGAATGCGCAGCGCCCTGGTTATGCGCTGGGCCGGGAGCCAGGATTGCTCCTCTGCAGTTGGCCTCACGGCGACAAGCCGACCTTGCCGTTTATCTATTCCGACGAGGTGTGGACCGGCATTGAATACCAAGTGGCTTCGCATCTCATTCAGGAAGGCTTGGTCGACGAGGGCTTGACCATCGTCAAGGCGGTGCGCAGCCGGTATGACGGAAAAACGCGCAATCCCTGGAATGAGTATGAATGCGGCAACTGGTATGCGCGCGCCATGTCGAGTTATTCGCTGCTCGGGGCCTTGGCCGGATTTCGCTACTCCGCCGTTGAGAAGACGCTCTGGTTTGGCCCGCAGCTCAACGTCCGACCATTCAAGTGCTTTTTCTCAACCGCTTCAGGATTTGGCGCGATCGAACTCGATAGCCGGTCGGTGAGTGTGGAAATGATTGAAGGCGAGTTGCCGATCGAGAAGCTGGCGCTGACTCTAGGCGGGGAGACCAGGTTGCTCGACTGGAAGGCGACCGCGCGGACGAATGCCGCGGCGACCAGAGCAATCTGAGCTGCGCCGAAGCTGGCAGTGGTCTAGCCGCCCAAAGGCACAGCACCGCCTAGCAAGGCCGACGCGCCCGATCCCGTGAGATTCTGCATTGGTCCGCAGCCAACGGCTGCGAGAATTGCCCTCGAAGGAAATACCAAGAGAACGCCGAAATGAACGCATGGAGACAAGTCAGTTGGAAGCGAGTCGGCGTCATCGTGCCGATTCTTGTTGGAGTGGCAGCGCTCTTAGACTGGGCAAGGCACGATCTATTGGCCTTGTATTTTGCACGTGAGACTGCAAAAGGTGAGCCGAATCTCAGCGCCGTTCCCGAGCCAGTGCCCGACAAGACGGTAGCAGTGCTCGACGGCTTGCATCTGAATCACTTCGAATACTCGCTGCGGGTCCCATGGAGAGAAGCTGATTTCGAGCGCGACGCAAAGTCCGTGGTCGGAATCCACTTCAGGAGTGGCGCCGGTCTAATGATGTTCGACCCGCTGTCGGCGGTCGACGCGGTCAAGGAAATGCGCGGAAGAGCCCGGAGCGACACGAGGAAGTTAAGGCGGATTTTCGGAGACCGCGCTTTGAGCTCCAACTACGATTTCATGGCGGCAGAGATGGCAGTAACGCCGTCGGAGATCAAGTGGTGGAACCCGCCAGGCGCGAATGCCCGATGCCTGGTCTTGCTGAATCTCAAAGCCATGGAGATCCATGGCATCTCGAATGCGATTTACCGGCGGAGCTCGGAGGAGATGCGTGG